>JBBROJ010000090.1:0-20914 GCA_038229495.1 Chthonomonadales bacterium | reverse complement strand
GTCCGGCAGCTCAACCGGAATTCGATACTCTGTAGTTTCGGGAGGCCGGACTATACCTGTTACTTGCTCGCCCTCCTCCCACGTTACAGGCTCCGGCGCGCAGATAACGGCATCGATCAACTACAAGGCAAGCACGGACGTACCCGCGGTATTTCTCTCTGGAGGCATCGGGCCCAATTGGGCGAAGCGGTACCTAATCGGACAGCAGGTTACCGCGACATTGGGTGGTATAGGCGACCTCACGCCAACGACAATTCATTGGTCCATATACGGCGGAAACCCATTCTCCGATTATATAGTCGGAAACCGGGCAGTTTACGATTCGACCACGAATCCACCCACGCTCCTTTACACCGTTCAAGACGGCTACGGATTATTGGTTCCCTTAGATTCACTTGACGCTCAGACAGTGATATATCATTATGCCAAGCCAGAGGGAAGCACCGCCGCCTGCTCGGTACATCTTGCCGTGCCTGCCGGCGCGAAACCTGAAAGCGGGATCGATGTGGCGCCGGTGCGAACCTGTTCCGTCGAGTCGCCAACGTTCGACACGAGGAAGGCGATCGGAGCCGCGACCATCGAGCAGCCGCCGAAACTCGCGGGATTGTTCCTGTCAGGCGCCCAATTTGCCGAAACCGCCATCGGAGCATTTTTCGGCAGCGGGACGTATTGGCCTGGAAGGGTGAACACGCCGTCCGATTTTGTTAGCACGTACGGGTACGGGAACTGGCAGTTCACCCAGACGATCATACCGTACTTCGCAGTAACTATTAACAACACGTTACGTACGTTCAGCTTGAATGGCGTGAACCAGATCGACGTGCGGTTCAACTACGCGGGCGAGAGTTATCCCGCCAACAACAGTTGGCACACCTCGGAGGACCACCCCGGAATCCCATTTGGAGCGGGATACAGCATGGTTCAAGACTCCATGGACAGCAACACGTACGTAATGTACAAGCCCGGGGGAGACGGCAGCTGTTTTGTTCCGTTAACCGTGCTCTATTGGCGCTGGGACGGAACCGCGACCCTGGGCGGCAACAATATATGGTCGTTGTCCACGTTGGCTCCGGCATCGATTTCAGTCGGGCCGGATTATCCGGGCCATCCGCAATGGGTTCGAAACTTCGTCGAAGGCACATTCAATTGACGTCAGATCGCTGGAGCGACGTTCCACTCCGGGAGGATAACAGATGCACACGGCAAACAGGTATTTGGCGCTCATGATGTTGGCGACGGTGCTAAGCACGGCAATGCTGCGCGCGTTCGCCCAGTCGCAAGATTCTCAGAAGGGCGTGGATGGGCGGAACGACACCAAATCTTCGGTTCAAATCATCGTAAATCCGCTTCAAACAATTGTGAATCCGCGCACGCCGGAAGACAAAGCGATGCACGAGAGATTGGAAGCGTTGATAAGACCCGCGTCGGATGCCTCAATCACCGCGGAGGAGTTGTTCAACAAAGGCGACCTCGTAGGGGCTGAAGCGGCTGCAATGAAGTCAGTCCGGCTATCGCCAAAGACGCGAGACGGCTCACCTCTCATTCCCAGTGGTCTCGAGGTTATTGGCGAAATTCGGTTATTGCAGGGTAAGCCTGATCAGGCTCGAAACTTCTTCCTTGCGTGTGGTCCGGATTATGCCAGTCAGCGGCGAGACCTCGGTCTTACTATCGCCTATTGTCGTCTCGGTGATTATCGAAATGCTCTGACGGGATACCGTTATGCAGCCACGATGCATGCGCACGACGAGTTTCTGGACGAGAAGGACCCTGATCGCCCTGGGTACCGAAACGTCAGAGAGATTGAAGCATCCGTGCTTCTGGCGAAAGCACAGCGCTTTCATGGATTCCTGCGCAACTATGGCGAGGCGGAACTGACCGCAGCCGAAAAGCTGCTCCCCGACAACGCGATGGTTGCTTATGAACTCGCGAAGGTTCTTCGCGAAAACAAGAAATACGCCGAAGCCATGACCCGATTCAACAAGGCCGCCCGCTATGGGCACGGCGATCTGGCGAAACAGGCGAAAAATCATGCTGAAACCGTAGATGCGTTTATGAAGCAGCAGGCACAGAAGCTTAAGCAAACTGGCATTCGAGCGCCCGGTCAGTAACAAACAGCCATATCAAATAGAAGGCCCGGCTGTCGCTGCAGAGCGGCAGCCGGGCCTTCTATTGATTCTGAGGCGTTCGATTAGAACAACTGCTGGAGCTTGCACGTGCTGTCTCCCAGCGTTTCCGCGTGGACGCCGACGCGGTCCAGCATGGACAGGAACAGGTTCGTCATGGGCGTATTGTTCGGGTAGGTGATGTGGTGACCGGCCTTCATGGAGCCGCCGCCCTTGCCAGCGATGAGGATGAGCAGGTCGTCGGCCACTCCAATCTGCTTGTAGGGGCTGTTGGAGCCGTCATTCGCGATCATGATCGTGCAGACGCGGGTCTCGCGGTAAAATCACCGCAGGGGCGGTTTTATTCGCGTCGCGCCGGCAATGATATGCTGTGATACAATGAATCGGGGAATCGGGAGGCTTATTGATGGTACGGCATAACATAGACTTGGATTCCGAATCGATCCGGACTTTCTGTCGCCGACACGGTATTAAAGAATTGTCTGTCTTCGGCTCCATCCTTCGTGATGACTTTGGCCCCGACAGCGACGTGGATTTCCTGTATCAACTCGATGAAAGCGCGTGTATTTCATTATTCGATTGGATGGATATGGAAGTCGAGTTGGAATCCATTCTTGGACGGAAAGTGGAAATGGTGTCGCGAAGGTCGGTCGAGGAGAGCCCGAACGCTTATCGCAAGGAACACGTGCTTCAAACCGCGGAGCCGATCTATGTGGAAAGATAAAGCTTTGCTTCAAGACATGGTCATCTATGCGCGCGAAGCTGTTGGATTTGTCGAGGGAATCGATAGTGAACAGTTCATGACCGATCGGCGGACACAGATGGCTGTTATGCACGCGCTCGTTATTGTGGGCGAAGCAGCCGCACAAGTATCCGATGAGTGGCGCTTCAGGCTTCCCGACGTTCCGTGGAGCAAAATCGTCGGAATGAGAAATAAGCTGGTCCATCACTATTTCAAGGCTGAGCTGCCGGTAGTCTGGCAGACCGTTATCGAATATGTGCCACAGCTAATTGGCTCTCTCGAATCCCTCCTATCCGATATGCCGGACACGCCGCCTACGGATTCGGCTGAGAGTTGAATTCCTCGTTTGTCGCAGTTGGTCGCACTATGCGGCGTTTTGCTTGCTCGATCCCACAGTGGTTGTGGCGCGTGCAAGATGCTCAGGTTCTCCCGCCTGGAGAACCTGTGTATAGGTTCGTTTAATTCACTATAAATTGCGCGTTTAGAACAACTGTTGCAGTTTGCCCGTGCTGTCACCCAGCGTCTCCGCATGGACGCCGACGCGGTCCAGCATGGAGAGGAACAGGTTCGTCATGGGCGTGTTGTTCGGGTAGGTGATGTGGTGCCCGGCCTTCATGGAGCCGCCGCCCTTGCCCGCAATCAGGATAGGCAGGTCGTCGTGGTTGTGGCGGTCGCCGTCGGAGATGCCCGCGCCGTAGACAATCATGGAGTTGTCGAGCAGCGTGCCCTCGTCCTCCTTGATCGACTTCATCTTCTCCAGAATGTAGGCAAGTTGCTGCATGTGGAAGCGGTTGATCTGGCGAATCTTTTCCTGCTTGACAGCGTCGCGGCCATGATGCGAAAGATCGTGGTGGCCCTCGGCGACTCCAATCTGCTTGTAGGGGCTGTTGGAGCCGTCATTCGCGATCATGAACGTGCAGACGCGGGTGAGGTCCGCCTGGAATGCAAGGATCATCATGTCCCCCAGTAAACGGACATGCTCGCCGCGCTCCTGCGGAATGCCGGCCGGGCGGTCGCCCAGATATATGCGCTGGTCGCGGTTGAACGATTCGGCACGCGCAAGGCGCAGCTCAATCTCGCGAACGCCCGTAAAATACTCTTCCAGCTTCTGCTGGTCCCGGATGCCGAGCTGCGACTTCAGGGAGTTGGCGTCTTCCATCACAGAATCGAGAATCGACTTACGATAGAGGTCCCGCTTCTTCCGGCTCTCCGCCGTCTCGTTGGGATCGCCGTTGCCAAACATGCGCTCAAAGACGAGCCGGGGATCGACTTCCTTCGCGACCGGAGTGGCTTCACCCCGCCATGAGATGGACGAGGAATATGCGCAACTGTAACCCGAATCGCAGTTGCCGGCCTGCGCGCCGCGCTCGCAGCCGATCTCCAGCGACGGGAATTTGGTGAGGTGGCCTATCTTCTGCGCGGCCAGTTGATCCGCCGAGATACCCGCCTTGATGTCCGCGCCGGAGGTCTTCTTGATGTGTACGCCGGTCAGCCAGCAGGAGGTAGACCGCGCGTGGTCGCCGCCGCCGTCGCCGTTGGCAAAGGCGTGTCGCTGAGTGAGTCCGGTGAGCACCGAGAAATCGCTCCGAACGTTCTTGAGCGGCTCCAGCGTGTAGGGAAGCTCGAAGTTCGGGCCGTCGGTCGTAGGAGTCCAGGCGGGCATATGCACGCCGTTGGGCACGAATATGAACGCCATCCGGTTGATGCGCTTTTTGGGCGAGCTTGCCAGCGCGGAGAGCGGCAGCATGGCCTCCAGCATCGGCAGCGCCATGACGGTACCCACGCCCCGCAGGAAGGTACGGCGCGGGATTGGCTGATTAATCATTTTGTGTCACCTTGTCCTCTACGTTTGCGGAACGGATCGCTCTCCACCACAGCGGCTATGAGCGACGAGAATCGATAGTTGTTCTTGGCTACAGACTTCATTATGGTGTCTACGGTGCAGCGGTCATAGTTCTCCAACCCGCGGCCCAGGCCGTATGTTAGCATTTTTTCCGACAGGCAGCGAACGAAGAGGTCCTTCTTGCCCTTGAGGATTGTTTTAAGCTGGCCCGGTCCATTAAACGATTTTCCGCCCGGCAGCGTTCCGGAAGCGTCGATTGCGAATTCGCCATCCTTCGCGCGCCATCGCCCCACGGCGTCGAAGTTCTCCAGGCCAAACCCTATCGGGTCCATGCGTGCGTGGCAGGAGGCGCAGGTCGGATTCTTGCGATGCTCCTCCATCCGCTGGCGCAGCGATCCGGTCAGCGGGCCGCCCTTCTTATCCAGCTCCGGGATGCCCGGCGGTGGCGGAGGCGGGGGGGTTCCGAGGAGGTTTTCCAGCACCCATTTACCTCGTTTGACGGGCGAAGTGCGTGTCGGGTTCGAAGTAACCGTCAAAATGGACGCCTGGGTCAGGATTCCGCCCCGCTGATCGCCGGTCAGAGCCACCCGCCGGAAGTTCTCGCCCGCAATGCCTCCGATTCCATAATGCTTTGCAAGCGGTTCGTTGAGATAAGTAAACTTGCCGTCGATAAAATCGAGAATCGGGCGGTCTTCCTGAACTATAGCGTTGAAGAACATCTCCGTCTCGGTTCGCATCGACTTCCGAAGTGTATCGTTGAAGGTTGGAAACTGGTCCGGGTTCGGAGACACGTTGTTCAGGCTGCGCAGCATTAGCCACTGGCCCGCGAAGTTTTCGGAAAGCGCCTTCGACCGGGGGTCCTTCAGCATCCGCTTGATCTGCTGCTCGAGAACAGCCGGCTTCTCGAGATCGCCTTTCGCCGCAGAGGCCGTTAACTCCTCGTCCGGCGTGCTGCTCCACAGGAAATAGGAGAGACGGGAAGCCAGCTCATACGGATTCAACAGCCGCTCGGCCTTCGGATTGCTGGTCCTGGGATCGACTTCGACCCGGAACAGGAAGTTTGGCGAAACGAGAGCGGCCTGAATCGCAATCTGAATCCCACGCTCATAGGTCTCGCCGTTGTTCTGGGCAAGCGTTACGCATTTTACCAACCGCTCGACTTCGGCATTCGTCACCGGGCGGCGGTAAGCGCGGCCCGCGAGAGGCTTCAGCACCTTGCGCGCGGCGGCGGACCAGGCTGCGGCCGTCTCTTCGGAAGGCGTTGCGACGACAATGCGCTTTTGCATCTCCGAAGGGAGCGCCTTAACGCCGAACGGGCCGACGACCTCAAGGTTCTCGACGATCAGGTTACGGTCGCGAGGTTTCTGCTCGGCCTTGGAAAGCTTCGGATTGGGCGGTGTCGTCGAATCGTAGAAATCGTTGATAAAGGCGACCGCGTACCTGTGTTTTCCGGCCGGGACGCTTGTCCGAACGAAGAAGTTCGCGGGGCTGTACGCGCCCGCCGTCACGTCAACCGTCTTGATGTCTTTTCCGTCGATGCGGAAAGACATCTTCGCGGCTTCCGTTCCGGCCCTCTGCTGGAATGCGCGGGCGCGAAGCTCGAATTCGCCGGCCTGCGGAAAGTCGAAGTTCAGAATTAGCTCGCCGTTCGATGCGAGGATGCGGAAGCCGTCGCCGTATACCTGCCCCGAGCCGGGGGTCTGCGCGGCCTGCGCCGCCTGGAAATGCTTCGTCATCGTGGCACTCTCGGGAAGGACGATGACCGCTCTGGACACCTTCTCCGCGGCGTTAAGGTACTTCTCCATCAGCAGGGGGGACATAGAGAGCACGTCGCCGATGTTGTCGAAGCCGTAACCCACGTCGTCGGACGGAAACTCGTCGGCGGGACGTATGTTGACGCCGAAAAGGTCGCGGACGGTGTTGTTGTACTCCTCGCGGTTGAGGCGGCGAAGAGTTACGCGCCCCGGATCCTTCAGATCACAGTCCGCGCGGGAGAGCGTAGTCTGAATCCAGGCGGACAGCTTGTCACGCTCGGCTTGCGTCGGGCGCGGAGCGCCGACGGGCGGCATGTGCCCGCCCGATACGTTCTCCGCCACGCGGTCCCAAACGTCGCGTCCCTTTATAACCTGTGCCGTGGTCTTGAACTTATCGAGCGATACTCCTGATGCGGCTTTGGCTCCCGTGTGGCAGGCGAGACAGTATTTAGCGACCAGCGGAGCAGCACTCTTTTCGTAGCTGACAGATACCATCTTCATCGCGGAGCTCATGGAGCCTTCAGCGGAGCGCTTTTTCTTGCGGACCTGGGCCGCGTCCGCGCTAAAAATGAGAAGCACGGCCGGCAGCGTGATTCCCGCCGCCAGTCCAAGACGTTTTATAGAGCACAAAGGGGTCTTTAACTTAATGTATTTCATACTTGTCGAAAGCCATTTCACGAGCCAAACAAAATCGCGATAAATCGCGGGGCCTGCTATTATATTTTACCAGAGTATCAGACAACCCACTCGAGCCATTTGTTACGGGGTTTTGCGCCCGCAAACGATTCATCGATCTATCGATACAATCGAGACAGCAGAGGGGATCGTCTGGCTCGGGGCGGGATATCGGGACGAAAACCGTCCGAATCTCCATTCCTTGCTGCAATTGCTATTTGTCCGACCGATGACGGAACAATCGACGGAACAATCAAGAGGGAAATACGTTACGATTCTAATTGCCATGCCTAAAGCGTGAGCGACCGGTCGCGGCACTGCCCGGCCAATCCCATTACCAACCAAATCCAACCAGATCCATGGAGAGCATACGTGACCGTGACGCCCGATTCCATCCCCATCGACAGCAAGCCGAATTCCGTGGATCTCCCTGGAAGCGAACTAGCGGAGAGTTCGCGCGCCGGACAACAGGATGTTCCGGCTCCGAAAAGCGCGACGCTCATTGTGAACGCATCTTCGCGGAACGGCCAGGAGTCGTTTGAGACCGCCCGCCGGCTGCTGGAGGAGAATGGCGTTCATATCGAAGCGGCACACGCGCTGGAGAAGGGCGATTCACTGGAGAAACTGATTTCGGATGCAGCCGCGAAGGGATCGAAGCTCATCGTTGTCGGCGGGGGCGACGGCACGTTTCGGAGCGCGGCCGGCTCATTCGCGCGAACGGACGCGATACTAGGAGTCTTGCCGCTCGGAACGGTCAACGATTTTGCGCGAAATCTAGGTATTGAGCCGAACCTGGAGGCTGCCTGCAAGGTGATTGCGGAAGGAAAGACGGCATTAATCGATCTTGCCCAGGCGCACGACGACTGCTTCCTGATTACGGCGAGCATGGGCCTCTCCGCCCTAGCGCAAACTTCCCTCTCACCCCGTCTCAAAAAAGTGTTGGGACCACTTGGCTATCTGGTGGCTACAATGCTGGCGTGGCGGCGACTGAGGCATCTCGAAGTGACTCTAAAGCACGACGGCAAGACCGAGCGAATGCGAGTGATGCAGGCGGGAGTAATCAACGGCCATTCGTGGATGGGGGGGCAGTGCGAGATTCCGGGGGTGAGTCTCGAGAGCGGGCGGCTCGCTTTCTACGCGCTGCCTCCGCAGAACAACGCCGGCTATTTGCGAATCGCGCGCCAGGTGCGCCGTGGGCAGTTCTTTAACGCTCCCGGCCTGCGCGCGTTCACGACGCAGGACATTACGATAGAGACGAAACACGCCCACCCGCTCGTGCTGGACGGCGATCTATGCGGCCAGACTCCTGTCCGCCTGCGTGTCGTCCCGGATGCGCTGCGCGTGTGCGTCTCGCAGGATTTCATGAAGCCGGGCACGGCAAACGCCACATAACGCATGATCCGTGTCGAGCAGTTCCCAGGCTAATGGCCCTTGAGGAGCACGAATAGGCCGAATGCCGCGCCGGCCGAGAACAGTATCCAACCCCGGCGAACGGTCTTCATGTTTTTGGCCTTGCCCGACCAGGCAAAAACCGTAAATCCAATGACGACGGGCGCGGAGAGGAGAAAAATCCGCGGGAAGGTATTAACCGCGCAGAGCCACGCTCCATCGAGGAGGCCGAGGGCGGTGAACAGTGCGCCGATCCGGTCGATGGTGGGCGGCGCGATTCGATAGTCGAGCTTTCGGTCCCGCTCCCTCTGAAGGGCCCGCGTGCGAATCGTGGACCCCACGTGGATGAGGACCACGGACAGCAGCCCGAGGATGGGCAGGTGTACTGGGCCCCAGATAGCGCCGCAGTAGGCTCGGAGTAGGGGGTTGAAAACTCCGCTCAACAGAAGAACAGGCCACCACCATCGCTTGAGTCGCATTGGAGGAACGCAGTAGGCGAGCTGGCCGGCGGTCATAAGAAGGAAAAGCAGGGCCAGTATGGGTGAAACCAAATAGGCCGCTCCACAGATCAGCGCCACCGCGCCAGCCAGGCCGGCGATGGTCGTCGCCGGGACGACGTAATCTTCTTCTAAAGTAAGATCGAACGCTTCGTTGACCGCATAAAGCGCCGCCCAAAGCAGCGAACCGAGCGCAAGCGTCGCTCCCACTGTACTCCAGGCGAATCTTCCCCCCGCCATGTATAGTCCGAACGATATCAGGACCGGAGTCTTAGCAATAACGGTGAGTCTGTGAATTGGCAGCAGCTGGCTAAATGTAGCGGGTTCACGCACGCAGGAGATAGTTCTCCTATAGGCCTGCCCTGCGCTTTTGCCCTTAGCGGCGCTCTTACTCTTATAGGTGATGTCGGGTGTCGCGCCTGTCATCGTGATTCATGCTCGCTCAAAAAGGGGTCCAGCGCACAGGTTGCTAGTCGGCTGCCTGAATCATACCAATTACGCGGGCGGGAAGTCAATCATTCCTTCACCGTTACGTCTCTCATACGTCTCCCGGATAAAGAACGATTCGTTTCGGCGTTTCGTTTCGGCGTTTCGTTTCGGCGTTTCGTTTCGTGGAATGATTGATTGGACGCTCCGACAGACGTGACGGAGAACCGATAATGGGACTACCGTTCTGCAAATCGTCCACGATTCCCGCTGAATTCTGCGAATTCTCCGGATTCTGCGAATTCTGTTGCACGTAGACGGCCAACCTGTTATAATTGCGGGCACAACCGAATTGGCCAATTGACGCGGCTGAATAGTCGAAAAAGAACGTCCCGCGACATAAGACGGCCTACGGACCAAAATCGTTCAGGCGAACGAGGAGAGACATGCGCAAAACCCTCCCGCTCGTCTGCCTAATTCTCGCGCTCGCCCTTGCCGGCTCGGCGCATGGGCAGACTCCGCGCCTCCATTTTATCAGCCTCCCGTCACCGGAAAGAGAAATAACGGGCCGATTTACGCTGCGCGTAAGCGAGGATCCGTTCACGCGTCCGAGCGGCTCCAGCATTGTCATCCGGCTGGACAACCAGCTTCTTGCCGAGTGCAGCAGGACCCCGTGCGATCTTGCCTGGGAGACCGAGGGTATCGCGGATGGCCGTCACCTGATTCAGCTCGTGCTGCTGGAAGAGCGTGGCCGGGAGACTACCGAGCGCATTCTGGACGAGCGGACCATTACTATTCGCAATCACGTTCCAAGCAAAAGGCCGCGCACGGAAGAAAAGAAACGGGTGGAAGAGCCTGACCGAGTTTCCTCTACTCCGCAGGCTCCGCCAAGACAGAAAGCCGGCTCGTTCTCCGCGACGGACACGCGCCGCGCCCAGCAACCCCAGCCACTTGAGCTTGAGAAGAAGTCCTCAAGGGATTCCGAAACGCCGGATGTGCGGCGGACGCCTTTACAGGCGCAGAAAGTTGAGCTTCGCGATCTGAACGCGACTTCGCTGCTTGCAGTGGGGCGCAAGCTTTACGTCGGCCTCGCGAATGGCGGTGTAACGGTCTACGACACTGTGCAAGGGACCGGAACGACGATAGCCGGTCCGACCGGAGCCGGCGAAACCCGCGAGCTAGCGGCAGCAGACGGAGCTATTTGGTGGCTGACTGCTCCGTCGGCGGCGCCTGCCGCGATCGGCAAGCCTGCCGGCGGACTCCAGGTTGCCGCAGTAATGGGAGCGCAGCTTTGCTGCTATCGCGAATCGGACGGAGCGCTCACAACGCAGGATATATCCCGGCATGCTATGTCCGGGATACGCTCCGAGCCCAGGCAGCTTTTCGTCTGGTCGGGCAGAGTCGTGCTTTTCTCCGGCTCCGCCGCAACTGTATTCGATACAAAAACCGAGCGGTATTTCGATCTCGATGAGCTACTGCCAGCGGAAGCTTTGCGTGCGCGGCGGCGCGGCGCGGCGTTGCGATTCGCTTCGGACGGGTCCGGTGCGACGGTTGCAACTGTTGAGAACGGCGACGCGCCAGCGGACGGCGGCGGAACCCAGGCGGCAAGAATATGGCAGTCGCGGGGCCGGGACTGGACCGGCGGCGAGGCCAGAAACATCCCCTATTCCAGCGCCGCCAATCTTGGAATTACGCTCACGACTACCATCCTTTCTCTTGTCTCGCCACGGAGCGTGACAACCATTCGCCTGACCGGAGACGCTGAGCCTCGAAGCGTCTCTCTCCCTTCCGGCCTTCCCGCTATCGACGGACGCACGCAGCTCGCGGCGTCCGGCTCGGATGCCTCGAACATCTGGTGGCTTCGCGGAGGAGTGCTGTTCCATGCCGATACCAAGAACGAGACGGCGGACGCGCTGTTCCCCTGGAATGAAAAGGGACTGCTGCCCCGGGCGCTTGCGGCGGACAAAGGCATGGTCTGGATCGCGAGCAGCAAGGGGGTGCGACGCATCTCGCTGGCCGGGCGGGAGGGAGTAAACGGCTCCAGCGGACCCGCAGTGTCCGGCGGCTCCGAAGGCTACGGTGGATTTATCCGCGCGCGCCTCGGGGAAGAGACGATGACTACCGTGGGCTTCAATGAGCAGAAGCTGGCGGCGGCAATTGAATCATGGCAAGGAACACCCTATCTGTGGGGAGGCGGAAGCCGGAAGGGGGTCGACTGTTCAGGATTTGTCATGGTGGCCTATCGAGAGGCGGGAATCGACCTCCCGCACGGGTCCGATAATCTGCGCGGCTGCGAAATGGGCGAGCGGATTACAGACGAGCTTCGCTATGGCGACGTGCTGATCTATCCTGGCCACGCCGCCATCTATATAGGCAACGGCCAGACCGCGGAGACCGTGAGCAGCGGCAAGCGCGGAGTGGGTAAAAGTACGGTCTGGCATCGCTCGGAGGTCGTGGTCCGCCGATTTTTTAATGTCGCGGATCAGCCTAAGACGCTGGCATCAAGAGGAGGCCGTCCGTCAGTACGCAAGACCATGAAAACCTCCACCAAAAGCGCTGCGAAGAAGCGAACAATCACCAGGCGATAAATCAGCCCGGCGATAAATCGCAGGGCTGAGAAACAAAACCCGGTAAACCGGGTTGCTAGATGCATTGTGGGCTATCGAGCCAGCCCCGTTTGCGGGGCTTTTTGTGTCAGGCAGGTCACATATGGCCTGTCTTTTCAGCGTTTATCGCGCGCGAACGAGCGAGGCCGCGAAAAGGGCTATGCTGACGAGGACAATCGTGGGACCGGAGGCCGTGTTCAGAGAGTAGGAGCCGAACAGGCCGAGCAGGGCGGAGACCGCGCCGAACGCCACCGAAAAGGAGAACATCTGTCGCATGGAGCCGCTCACGTTCCGCGCCGCCGCGGCGGGAATGATGAGCAGGGCCGTGACAAGGATGATCCCCACCAGCTTGATGCTGACCGCTACCGTGATGGCCAGCAGCGTCATAAGGGCGTACTCCATCCCGTCCACGTGCACGCCCTGTACGGCGGCAAGGTCACGGTTTAGGGCGACCTGAAGCAGTGGGCGGCGCAGCAGCGCAAGCATCCCGCCAACCCCCAGCAGCAATCCCGAAGCAAGGCCCAGATCCGGCCAGCCGATAGTCAAAACATCCCCAAACAGGTAGGAGAACAGGTCGGTGCGATAGCCCTGGAGCAGTCCTATCAGCAGGATTCCGAGTGCGGCGGCCCCGCTGAAAAAGACCCCGATAATCGTATCCGAGGGAATCCGCGAGCGGGCCTGAAGCCACCCCATTCCTAGCGCCACGACAATGGCGAACCCGATGGCGCTGAGCGAGGGGTCGACGCCCGCCAGCAGGCCGAGCGCGATTCCCGTGAATGCGGAGTGTGAAATGGCGTCGCCGAAGAACGACATGCGGCGAATCACCACGAACACGCCCAGCAGCGGGCAGAGAATGCCCATGAGCAGAGCGGCTACGAGCGCCCTCTGCATGAAGGGGTACTCTAGGCCCATTCCGTGCCTGCCATGTCTGCCGCGCCCGCCATGACTGCCGCGCCTGCCATGTCTGCCCTGTCAAGGGCATGGATATTGCACTCACGGCTGCGATTGACAGCCTCAAATCCAAAATCCAAAATCCAAAATCCAAAATTCTCAGTCATGGTGCTCATACACCGCGGTGGCGTGCCCATAGATCCGTTCCAGCGTCTCGTCGTTCAGGATGTCGCCGGGCGTGCCCTGGCACATCAGGCGGCGGTTGATGCAGATTACGCGCGAAGCGTATCGATAGACGACGGAGATGTCATGGGAGACCATAATAACGGCCATGCCTCGATTCGACCGCAGGTGCTCCATGATATCGTAAAAGAGCCGCTCGCCTTCCAGGTCAATTCCGGTGGCAGGCTCGTCCAGGAAGAGGAGCTTCGGGTCGCGCAAGAGATTCATCGCGAGGAGAACGCGCTGAAGCTCCCCGCCGGAGAGCTGCCCGACCTGTCGCTCCGCAAGCTTTTCCGCATCCACTTCCGCCAGCACGCGCCTTAGCGCATCGGCAGAGTAGTACGGTTTCGGCGTGTTGATGGCGACCAGCTCCTGCACGGTAACGGGAATGGCGCGGTCCAGCTCCAGGCGCTGAGGAACGTATCCAAGGCGCGCCCTCTCCCCGCCGAGCTCCGATAGAGGCTTACCGAAGAATCGGACCGCGCCCTGCCGGATTGGAATCAGCCCCAGGATCGCCTTCAGGAGCGTGGTCTTGCCGGCTCCGTTCGGTCCGATGAGCGCTACAATCTCGCCGCCTGCAACCTCCAGCGAAATCTCCTCGATAATGGTTGTATCGCCGATTGTCACCGTCAGGTTATCGACTTCGAGATCGGTCATTCCTCGATCTTACCCTACTCGCGCCACAGGAAACGAGCAGGCAGGTGCGGAATTGGACACAGGCATCAGGACGTAACGTTACTCGCGCAAAGTGGTTCATGGATGAATCCTCGTAGTTCGAGCAGATGCGATCCGTACCTGCGCACGCAGGTACTCAGCGCGCAGAGCTACCCAGCGCAGGGATTTATCCCATGCGCCGATGTAAGCAGCAACTATGCTGCAAGTTTATAGGAGGTCCATCAGTTTGCTGCCTGAGCGCGGACGAACGGTCGTGAATCGGATACAGGAATGGACGGGCAAGCGTTCACGCCTTCTCGTCTGGCTTGGGCTTCTGATAGCCGTGATCGCTCCGATTATCCTAACTCCTCAGGATGCAACGGTGAGCTCGGAAGCTGTTCGCTACGAGCTTCACAACAAGGAGGACATTCACAACCTCTATTACGCCGCCGCTGGCGCGAGCTGGCGTGATATGCCCGGCTGGTGGATCAGCTCATGGATATATCCCGACGTCGGCTACTACCGTCCGCTCACGAGCATGCTTTTTCTCTTCGAGTACCAGGCGTTCGGCAGTAATTTTACCGCCTATAACCGCGTTTCCCGGCTGCTACACCATCTGAATGTCGGACTCCTATACCTCCTGACCGTCTCCCTGTTTCGAGCGCACCGACGGTCCCGCGCGCTGTTGGGTCTGGCCGCCGTCAACTATTTCACCTCCACCGATAATTCGATGTATTTCTCCGTCATGCGAATACTCTCGTGGTGGCCCGCGCAGAATGACATTCTCAGTCTTACATTCGGGCTGCTCTGCCTGCTGCTTCTCGACCAGTATCTCCACCATCCAAATCGTGTTCTGCTTGCGGGCTCGCTCGTGGCGCTCTTACTCAGCATCGCGGCCAAGGAGATGGGCTTCATCGTGGGGCCGGTTGCGCTGGCGCTCGTTGCACAGCGCAGACTGCAGGGAATTGGGCCGTGGAGAGCCCCGGTGATTGGCGTTACGCTGCTCACAGGCTTTATGTGGTTCTTTCGGAGGATGGTGATTCCGCATCATTGGGGACCGGTAATGTTCCGCATGCTGATTCTGAAGAAATTGCTGCAAACCTGGCTGGGACCACCCGCGGATATGATTCGCGCCGGCATCTACTGGCCCGCCGCCGCCGCCGTCTCCATCGGGGCAATCGTGTCGATTGGGCTGAATCGCCGCTGGCCGGTACTGTGGATCGCGGGTCTCTCAGCGCTGGCCGCGGGCCTTTGCGCGCAGTTCATTGGAGAAGATACGTCCGTGGCAATTCTCGCGTTCTATCCGGATGAGGCGCGCCTCTGGAGCGTTCTGACCTACCTGCTTGCCGGCGCTCTCTTTCTGCGCTATGCTCGCGCTGAACCCGGGCTTTTTACGGCGCTCGCGCTATGGCTGGTCTACCTTCCAATCCTTCAGTATGGCGGCGGCCGGCACTACTACTATTGGCCCGGCGCGTTCAATGCGATTGCGGATGCGGCGTTCGCTGCTTGCCTGTGGCGATGGGCGGGCGAGCTGAGGGCCGGAGTGAACTGGGAGATGCCGAAACTAATTCGCGGAAGGCTGGATGGAGGGAAAACCCAATCGCTTCCTGAACTATAGGCACTGTCAAGAACATTGTCTTCCTGTATTGGGGTGAAGAAATATGTCAAGTGATTTTACGCGGCGTGAGATTCTAAAGAGCGCAAGCCTTGCCGCGGGACTTTCCGCGCTGGGTGGAGTGTGGAGTGCGGGCGATGCAAGCGCGTCGAGATTGTCGCGGTCGCCAAACGAGAAGCTGAACGTGGCGCACATTGGGTGCGGCGGGCAGGGAGGCAGCGACCTGGGACAGACGAGCGTCCACCCAATGGTGAACATTGTCGCCCTTTGCGACGTGGACGACGCGCGGGCGGCCGCCTCCTTCAACAAGTTCCCGGATGTCAAAAAGTATAAGGACTTTCGCAAGATGCTGGAACAGTCCAAAGAAATCGACGCGGTGGTCGTGAGCATTCCGGACCATATGCACGCCCCCGCCGCGGTCATGGCGATGAAGATGGGCAAGCACGTATACTGTCAGAAACCGCTGGCGCATTCGGTGGCCGAGACGCGAGTAATGCAGGAGACCGCCCGCAGGCACAAGGTGGTCACGCAGATGGGCACGCAGGCTCACGGAACCTATGCGTCCACCGTCGAGCTGATCAGCTCCGGCGCAATCGGTCCCGTCCGCGAGGTTCACATCCAGACGGACCGCCCCTCCGGATGGTGGCCGCAGGGCTTGACGAAACCGGCGGAGTCTCAGACGCCGCCCGCGACTCTGGACTGGGACCTCTGGCTCGGCGTCGCCCAGGAGCGTCCCTACAATTCCGCTTACCTGCCGTTCGTCTGGCGCGGCTGGTGGGATTTCGGCACGGGAGCTCTCGGCGATATGGCCTGCCATCTCATGGACGGCGCGTTTTGGGCGCTGAATCTCAAGTATCCAACGACCGTGGAGGCCGAAGGCGACACGCTCCTGCCGGACTCCGCGCCAAAGTGGATGATAATCCGCTACGAGTTCCCGCAGCGCGGCCACATGCCTCCCGTGAAGCTCATCTGGTACGACGGTGGCAAGAAGATTCCGGCGGATATTACCGAAGGCGTCAAGATAGAGAACGGCTCCGTTTTTGTTGGCGACAAGGGTAAGCTCGCGGTCGAGCATACCCAGACTCCCAGGCTTCTGCCGGAGAGCCAGTTCAAGGACTTTAAGTTTCCAGAACGGACGCTTCCCCGCTCTCCGGGACACTATATACAATGGATCGACGCCTGCCGCACGGGCGGCAGAACGGACAGCAACTTCGACTATGCCTGCCCGTTGACTGAATCGGTGCTGCTGGGCAATGTGGCCTTCCGGACCGGCAAGAAGCTGGAGTGGGATGCCAAAAAGCTCCGCGCAGCGAACTGCCCGGAGGCGGATGCGTATATACAGTATCACTACCGAAACGGCAGGAAGCTTTAGACTTCCGCGCGCAGTCGCCTAACTCGCATTATTCATGAATACCGTGTAGAGAGCAACCTCCGCCACATACTGCAGCGCCGTTTCTATGAAGGCGTTGCGCCGCTCACCACGTGAATAACGCGGCCTACGAACGGAAGGGAGTAGCCCGGATGCTGCAAGATGCGACCATATCTGAGCGTAACGAATCACGAATTCGCGAAGGCGCGGAGGCTGCCGGTTGTCTCGCCGGCTGCCGAGTTCTCATCTGCGAGGACGAGGCCGTCATTCAGATACAGTTGAACAAGGTTCTCACTCAGGCCGGCATGAAGGTTGTTGGAAGCGCCCTGACGGGAAAACAGGGCGTCGAAACCGCCTCGGCGGAGCGGCCGGACCTGGTGCTGATGGACCTGAACATACCCGTCATCGACGGCATGGAAGCATCCCGGAGAATCATTGCCGAATACAAACCCTGCGTGGTCATCATCTCCGCACATGGCGATATGGACTTCCGCAAGCGCGCGAAGGAGATTGGCGTCTGCGGCTACATCACTAAACCCATAACGAGCGACACGCTTCTTCCTCAGTTGGAGAAGATATACGGCGACTACTCTGCGCGAAGTTCCGCGTGATTCGGCCCAATAAAGCCCCCTCCTTACCAAGAGCTTGTCGTGAGCTTGTCGAAGGAAGGGGGGAGGTTTCCGTCCACGCCTTTGAGAATCGCGATCGAAGTAGATACCTGAATAGCGAGAGGGCGTCCTCATTCGGGGACGCCCTCGCACTGTTACGGGATATATGTTATCGATTCTGAATCGTAGTCGTGCCGTGAATTATTCAGGCTGCCATTGCGTCGCACGCACGTTCCCCGCACGGCACCAGTACCTCCTTGAAATCGTGAAGATAGCTCGTTGTCTCATGCAGCGAGATGGGCGTTCCGCAACGCAGGCTGAGCGCTGCCTGATCGAAAGTTCCCAGTACGAGGTAGGGCGGGCCCGCTACAGAGGAATCGCTGGAGGGATCGTTCATGTGGAAATGCTCGGCCAACCCGGCGTCGACGTCCTCGCGATAGGCGGTAATCAGGTCACAATCCCGGCAGTAGCGGCACATGGTGTCCACGCTGACGGTTCGCTCCGCGTCCAAATAGACGGCGAGCGGGAGCGGGTGAGGATGTGTGGCGCCGTTGCAGGCAGGACAGCGAATCTCCCCATCTTTGCGCCCGCAATGGAAGCTGAACCTGTACTGTGGCGGCAGCATTCCGACGGTGACAGACGACGGAATGCAGATGAACTCCATGTTTCAACACTCCCCTGCGAATCCAACGAGATGCAAACAATTTGCAGCGAACCCGTGGCGGCGTCCTATCGAGAGCGGGCGGGGCCCGCAGACTTCTGTCCCGGTGTTCGCCGCGCGGACGATCCTACGCGACGCTGCCGCATAGCACCTCCAGCCGGTTCTCCTGCTCGTTCCAGCGGGTGACATAGCGAACAAGCGGTCCTAACTCCAAAAAGCGCGCCACCAGCCGCGAAACCTTTTGATCGGGGATCGCACAGGGGAAAGCTCCCGCCTTTACAATGCCGGGGCCTGATTCGAGTACGTAAACTCCGTAGCCCTTCCAGCTTCGGCGGTGGTCGCCTTCGGCCTCTTCGCTGAACCCGCACCGGGGACATGTCTTGAATCGCGGGGCCGAACCGCCCGAACTCCAGGGTGAGCATATCGCTTCGCCGAAGCCGCACTGCGGGCAGTCCTCACGCAAAATTTCCGTTTCGTTCTTCCTTGTTGCTTCCTGAATCATGAGCATTCGTTGACCCACCCACGGAATTAGATAGAAAGCTGAGTTGAAATAGATGTCTTGCCGTGTTAGATGCTACTGCCGCCGCGAGAGTACGCCGGCATTTGTTTCTCACAGGCACAACGCGTCTCGCCGTGATGCGGCTATCGGCGCGATTGGTCGGATGGAGCTCTGGAATTATGAATTATGGGAAAGTTTCTGCGGCCAGCCAGGGTTGCGGCCAGTACATGGCGGCAATACCGGCGAAGACTCGGCCCTTCGTGTCCGGGGCCAACCCCGTTTACAATTTTTCAACCGATGTATTGGTCGCAGTTCTTCGGTTTAAGGCCGCCGGGCATCGGCACCTACAGGCAACGAGCGTTCACGATAGTGCAACCCAGCCATCTTCCGAGCGGCGTCTACTCACGGCATATATGGACTTCGGAGGTACATACTATACTACGGGTTGTGTTTTTTGTAAATATTGGAATGTTGTCTGTGCCATCATTTTTGCGGGGAGCGAGCCATGGAATCGGGTTAGTCTGGCTGGCAATTGTCTCAACGTCTTGCTTCGATCCGTCCGGCAAATTAGAGGTCCAATATCCGCCTATTGCCACTCGTTTGCCGATTTTCACAGCAGTTCGAACAACATATTACGGGCCCGAATGCTATGCAGACAGACAGGCGGCGAGGGGGGCAAGTTTCCGGAATTATCCTCGGTATCCTTACCGGGCAGGAAATAGCGACTCACGTCTTGAAAGTGAGGGCAAAATAAGCCACTGTTTACCACATGTCAGGCTTTGGCGCTATGCGCCGGTGGTATTGATCTTTCGGAGTAATCCACTATAATCAATGTGTGGTAAACGAACCCAGGAGTTCTGTCGCTTATTGGCGACTGGAAAAGGTTGATCAAGAGAATGGAAGAGAACCCTCATCCCGGCCAGTCTAGCCCCCTCCTTACCAAGGAGGGGGTCGGGGGAGGTTTCTCGGCGACTGAAAAAGGTTGAACGAGAGAGTGGATGAGGCCGGCCCCGAAAAATTGCCTGTTGAGATCGGCTCGGATGTGCCTGAGACCTGGGGCGAGTACGAGCGAATGCTGGATGAAAAGGGCAGAATCACGATCCCGCCAAAAATCCGCTGCTCGCTGGGCACGGACTATATAATCGCTCGCGGCAGCGAAAGTTCCTTGTTGGCGGTTCCTGCCGCGCTCTGGCCAACTATCGAAGTGAACCTTGAAGAGAGCCTTCGCGGCGATCTCTCCGCCGCGAACAGCCGGTATCAGCATTTAGCGATTCTCAACCGAACCCACGTGTCTCTCGATCGGCAAGGCAGGTTGAAGCTGCCAAAACATCTTCTTGAATGGGCCTCACTCTCATCGGGCGACCCTGTGGCAATCGTCGGATTGGGTGTGAAATTCGAAATATGGAACAAGCGCAGATGGAACCGGCATGTAGCGGCCCGATTGCAACCGGACCCGGACGACTCAAACCACCTGGTACAGCCGCCAGCAGCCCGGACGATCTTCGAGAGCGTCCCGGGCGGGCGGGCATGAGAAAGCAGGCGGTGGCGCGGATCGGCGGTCAGCCAATGATTCCATTCAAGACGAAGAGCGGCCGCCGCAAGGAATCGCCAGGCGCGATCGACCTGGGCCGGGAGGAGTCTCCGAGTGCATTGGGGCGGAGTCTTCCGCAGGCGATGGACGGCACAAAGCCGCCCCCGATTTCCACGTCTGCCCAACCGGACGCATCGGGCGCGATGAGCGAAGAAAGGAAGCGGTTGCAAAGCGAGTTGATAGAGGTGCGAGAACGGTATCGTGGCGGCGCCCTGGAGGCTGCTTCCACCCTCGAGAAGTACGGCAACCTCTCGGGCAAGCTGAAGTCGCTGCTGGACGAAGAGTTTCCCGGCTGGGACCTCGCCGAACCCGCCGATATCCGCTCGAACATGGTGACCCTCTATTTTCAATACCGCGCCGATGCCGACCGGGCCGCCGCGATTCAAGAAAAGTTCGAGCGCATTACGCACGATATAGAAGTCGTGCTCAATGAAGAGTTTCCCGACTGGCAGAATCTCGATTCTATTGCCGAACTATGACTGTCTATCGTAGAGCGGTGAATATCCTTGCCGGTTCACTGTTCACCTGCCTTCATTGTGGTGAACGCTCATAGACAGCGGCAATACAGCTTTTCCCTGCCGCCCCGACGCTGCGCGACACGAAACCACGGCGCTCTAATCCGCGACCGGTCGGTCCCACATCCAGACTCTTCTGCACAATACTCGTCAGGCCAAATAACAGGCATTCAGCTCTGTTCTCATCGACGTGCGGTATTTGCCAAATTGTTGGCACGTCTGCGAAGGTCTAGT
>JBBROJ010000089.1:0-21705 GCA_038229495.1 Chthonomonadales bacterium | reverse complement strand
TTGCCGCTGCCGGTGGTCCCGTCGCCGAAGGTCCAGCTGTAGGTCAGGTTGCCCGACGCGCAGTTGAGCGAAGCGCCTGCGGTAAAGGTCACGGCATCTCCTGCACAGGAGGGATTGGACGAGCTCGAGATCGAGCTGAAGGAGATGTTCTGGCCGTTGATCGTTTCCGTGAAGGTCTGGCTCGCGTTGCCGATGCCGTTGGTGGCTGTGACGGTGACGACGTAAGTGCCTGAGCTTGTGTACGTGTGCGAGACCGATTGTCCGCTGCCTGAGGCACCGTCCCCGAAGTTCCACGTGTAGGACAAGCTCCCGCAGCCGGCGCTTGCCGAGGCGCTAAAAGAGACAGGCGAGTTCACACAGCCCGGATTTGGAGACCCGGACGCCGATGATATCGTGACCGATGACCCCGAGTTGACCGTCTGGCTGATGGTCTGGCTCATCTGGCTTATGCCAGTCGAGGCGGAGACGGTCACTGGGTACGTGCCGACCGTGTTGTAGACGTGGCTGACGGAGGCGCCGCTGGCTGAAGCACCGTCCCCGAACGTCCAGTAATACGATACTCCTGCCGTCCCGCCACAGCTCGTAGTCGCCGATGCACTGAAAGTGACGGACTGTCCGGCACAGGACGGGTTCGGGTTGCTGCTCGCCGAAACCGCGGTGATGGTGTTGTAACTAACGGTAATCGTCTTGGACCCGGATCCGTAGCCGCAGCCGGAGACCGAGACCATGCACCCGATCTGGTGCATGCCAGGCGGAGGAGCCCACGTGAGCGAGGGGCCGTGCGTGTCGGTGGACGGGTCGTCTATAGCAGTCCCGTCCAGTGTCCACGTATATGACGGAGTTCCCATGCTGCAGCCGCTATAAGTGGCGTTCCACGTTCCGGTCTGTCCCTGGCAGAGAGTGGATGTCCCTGTGACGGTGACCGTAACCATGGTCATCTGGGCCGACGATTCACACGCAAGCGCGCAGAGGAAGCCAACCAGGAGGAATAAACTGCCCATGCTGCCAGCAAGCCCGCGAGAGGGCCGTCGCCTGCGTCTTGCGGAGCCTGGCCGTTCGTCACGAACAGCAAAATGATCTGCGTGTTCGCCCGCCGGCACGTGAGATGCTGTACGGCAGCGTTTCCCAATCATTCGATGCCCTCCGTATAACAAAGCGAGTTCAATCACCAACACACAGGTCTAAAGGATCAAAATCGGAATGGATATATCTGGATTCGGGGATTTGCCAGCACGGACAGGCGACCAAGTATGCGATTATAAATCGAATGGCCGTTGCTGTCAACTAATAGTTTCAGGCGATCTTTTACCCAAGCGAGCTCAGGTGGAGATTGGAAGGAGGATTTCTACACAGTCCCCATATGCAATAATCTTGGAAACGTGACGGCGCTGCGTATCTATCGTATCTGCTATATCTATCATGATCTATCATGGCCGAGCAAGCGATTATAACCCTCGATAATCTCCAAAAGACCTTCCGCGTGCACGAGCGGGAGGCGGGCGCCGGCGCGTCCATGCGCAGCCTCTTCAAGCGCACGTACAAGGACGTCAAAGCGGTCGAAGGCGTTACGTTCTCCGTGCTTCCCGGCGAGGTTGTCGGGTTTCTGGGACCAAACGGCGCGGGGAAAACCACGACCCTCAAGATGCTCTCCGGCCTTCTCCACCCGACCGGCGGCGAGGCGCGCGTGCTGGGCCACATCCCGTGGAAGCGGGAGCCGGACTACCTGCGCCGCATCAGCCTCGTCATGGGCAACCGAAATCAGCTCATGTGGGACATCCCCGCAATGGATTCGTTCCTGGTCAACCAGGCGATCTACCAGGTGCCCGAGAAGCAGTTCCGCGAGACGCTGGACGAGCTGATAGAGCTGCTGGACCTCTCGCTGCTGCTGAAGAAGCCGGTGCGAGGGCTGTCGCTTGGCGAGCGCATGAAGTGCGAGCTTGCCGCCGCGCTCCTTCACCTTCCTTCGGTGCTGTTCCTGGACGAGCCTACGCTGGGCGTGGACGTTACGATGCAGGGCCGTATCCGCCAGTTTATTGCCAGCCATAACGCCCGCCATGGCGCGACGGTCCTGCTGACGAGCCACTACATGGCCGACGTGACCGCGCTGTGTAAGCGCGTGATTGTCATTCACCAGGGCAAGCTTCTCTACGACGGCGCGCTGGAGGCCCTCTCCGACCTCATCGCGCCGTTCAAGCTCGTTCGCCTGGACGTAGTGACCGAGGAGATTGCCGCGCGCGTTAAGGACTATGGCGAGGTGACGGAGATAGAAGGAACGAAGGTCTCGCTGCGCCTGCCGCGAAACGAGACTTCCGCGGTCGTCGCCCGTCTGCTTTCGGAGCTTCCGGTCGTCGATCTCACCGTGGAAGACCCGCCCATCGAGGCGGTGATCGAGCAGGTGTTCAAGGAGGGAGTCGAGCGGTAGCCCGGCCGCTCCAATCCAAACGTCCATGCTCTACTGGCTTAACGTATATCGCGCCAATCTGAAAATGGCGATTGCCCAGATGCTTCAGTATCGATTCGCGATTCTGATCTGGGCGGTGTGGGGATTCGTCGGTCCGCTTATCTCGCTGGCCGTATGGAATGCCGCCATTGCCGCGCGAGGCGTTGGTATAACGAACGCGGCGGGTCGGACATTCGGGCGGTCGGATTTTACGGCCTATTTTCTCGTGTTCATGATCTTCGGCCACCTAACGATGTCGTGGGACGCCTTCGAATTCGCATTCCGCGTTCGTGACGGCAATCTGTCCCCGCGACTGCTGAAGCCGCTCCACCCCATTCATACGGATGTGACCTCCAATATCGCGTTCAAGCTGACCACGAGCGCGATGCTCCTACCGGTATGGATTCTGCTTTTCGTGCTGCTAAAACCGGCGATCACGGTCTCGGGCTGGTCCCTGCTGTTGACGCTTCCCGCGCTGATTATCGCCGGAATCCTGCGCTACCTCTGGCAGTACAGCCTTGCCATAATCGCCTTCTGGACTACACGCGTAGAGGCCATCAACCAGCTTTTCTTCACGGTAGACGCTTTCTTTTCCGGGCGCATAGCTCCCATCGCGCTGCTGCCCGGCTGGATGGGAATCGTAGCTTACTATTCTCCGTTTCGAGGGATGGGGGCGTTTCCCGTCGAGCTCGCCCTGGGACGCGTGCCCGCCGACCAGATTCTTCCGGGATTTGCCCTGCAAATCGCGTGGCTGGCGGTCGGGCTGGTGGTGTTCCGGCTGCTCTGGTCCGCGGGTATAAAGCAGTACTCGGCCGTCGGGGCGTAGGCGGATTGAAAGGGTGTGTATGAAACTATCGAATTTCGGTAAATGGGGTATGACGCTGGCAATCTATGTATGCTTGGCATGCCTGATGCCCGTGGCGGTCATCGGGCAAAACTCGCCGAATCGGGCAGCTCCGCTGGGCGCGGACGGGATTCTCGCAAGACCCGGCCTGTTCAAGCAGCTCACGGAACCGCCGTGCTCATACTGCTCCACGCAGAACCGTAAAGGAATAGTCCAGCCGAGCGACCGCGTTATCGCATGGGTGCGCGCGGTACATAACGGAGGGGCGATTCCGATTCGCCACTTCCTCGCCGCTCCACGCGTCATCAACGATACGTACGGCCTCTTTTTCTACGACCCGGACGGCGGCTATGTGAGCGCTTTCAAGAAAGACTACGGCTATGAGTTCTACGGTTGGCGGCGCGGCGTGATGATCGTCAAAGGGCGTGACGGCTCTCTCTGGTCGGCCCTCAGCGGTGCGGCAATCTCAGGTCCGTCGAAAGGCAGGAAGCTGGAACGAATCGCGAGCATGATGACGGATTGGGGCTATTGGCTAATGCTCCATCCGGAATCGACCGCGTACGATCTGTACGACGGCAAGCGCTATCCAATAGCGAAACTGCCTGCAAAGCTCTCCCCCGAGGCCGGGCAGACGATGGGAAAGGTGGATTCGCGCCTGACGCCGCTCGAATCGGTGGTCGGAATCGAGGCAGGCGGCCAGCACAGGGCCTATCCCCTCGGTGGCCTGAAGGAGCGAGACTGCTTCATGGATACGGTGGGCGGCGAGCGCGTCGCGGTGTTCTGGTACGGCCCCACTCAGACGGCAGTGGCTTACAGCTCGAAGCTGGACGACCGCACGCTCACGCTTTATGCGGACGATGTGTCGCCGGAGACCGCGCCGTTCAAGGACCGCGAGACGGGTACCCGTTGGACGATTGCCGGGCGGGCGGTGGACGGACCGCTCAAGGGGCGCGAGCTGAACTGGGTGGACAGCGTTCAAGCCCGGTGGTACGCATGGGCTGCCGAACACTCCGACACCTCGGTCTATGCGCCCCCGCTGAAAGGCGCATTGCTGACGCCTGCTGCCGCAACGGCAAGCCGCCTGGCCGAGTTGAAGCGCGAAGGAACAAACGCGCTCGTGCTGAGTCTGGACGGGAATCCGCCTCCGAATGCGGTGAAAGACGCGGCGGCACGCGCGGCGCGGAATGGTCTTTCACTCTACTTTTGGATAGAGGTAGCGCGGAATCCACGCATGGCGGACGCCCACCCGGAATGGATGGCAAGTCTTCAGGGCCACCCCGAGTGGCGACGTCTGTTCCCGTCTGCTCCCCATGCGGGACCGGGCGAGGTGATTAAGAACTATCCCTGGGTCCCCATCCTGTACAAGGAGTCGTTCGATGCGCACCTGAACCGGATCGGCGCGCTCCTGAAATACCTGCCGCCCGCGCACGGAGTATTTCTCAACGATCTCCAGGCGGCTCCGTCCGCCTGCGGGTGCGGCAACACGCTCTGCCGGTGGACCAGCGACTACGGCCCCGTCCTCACTGCCGCTCGCCTGGGAGACGACGCGGCGGCCCGATTCGTCGAGAAGATGCGGAAGATTGCACCGGGTTCAGAGGTGATTCCTGTTTGGACGACGGAGTGCGAGGAGCACGATCAGGCGAAGGGCGCGGCCTGCGACGGCGTGGGCTGCTTTCCCGGAACCTGCTGGCACGCCTCAGTGCGCCAGTTGATGCCGGTCATCAGGCAGGCGAAGAGAATTGGGGCGCTGCTCCCCTACCGCGCGTTCCAGCGAGCGGACGCTCGCTATGGGTTCGAGGCGGGCTGGATTAAGTCAGGCATCGAATCGCTTGCGAAGATGCCTCCCGCTCGGAATGGTGAGCCGGTTAGCGCGAATCGCGTCGTCGCTATTCTTCAGGGCTGGAACGTAACCGACGCGCAGCGCAACGCCCAGATCGAACGCTCCAATGAAGCGGGCGCGGGCGGGTGGGTCATGGCCTATGCGCCCATCGAGCAATCGTGGGAACCGCGTCTCGTGAAGGTGACAAAAGCTCTATCCGCGTCCGAATCGGGCGCAGCGCCCGGCCATCACGACCATAAGTCCGGCCCATAGGCGTCGATGGTAGACAGGCGACCAACGACCCATCGACCCAACGATCCCACGACCCAACGACCCATGCATAAACTTCAAGTGCTAAAAGCCTTTTATCGTTCCAGCATCCAGACGGACATCGAGTATCGCGTCGATTTCTTCACGCGGATTCTCGCCAGTCTGCTCGGCCTGCTCACGACAGTGGGGGCGCTCAGCATCGCCTACAATTATACGGGCACGCTCAAGGGCTGGAGCTTTCCGCAGACGCTCGTGCTCCTGGCCGTCTACTACCTTATGGATGGCATGGTAGAGATGTTCATCGCGCCTAACATGCGGGCCGTTATGGAGCAGGTCCGGCAGGGTACGCTCGACTTCGTACTGCTCAAGCCGGTGAGCGCGCAGTTCATGGCCTCTTTTCGGACCATCAACATCTGGCGAATTGTGAATGTGATGGTGGGAATCGGACTCTCCGTCTACACCATAGGAAAGCTCTCGCTCTCGATTGGACCGGCCCAGGCTCTCGGATTCGCCCTTACCCTGCTGGCGGGCATGGTGGTCGTCTACTCGGTCTGGCTCTGCCTGGTAACGCTCACGTTCTGGTTTGTCAAGATCGAGAACATCGAGCAGATCGTCTGGCAGGCGTTCGAGGCGGGCCGCTACCCGATTGAGATCTACCCCGGCTGGCTGCGGGGCGCGCTCACCTACGTGATTCCGGTTGCTTTCATCATTACCGTGCCCGCGCAGGCGCTGGCCGGAAGACTTGCGCCTGCATTCTTCGCCATCGCACCCGTGGTGGCGGCCGCCGCGCTCATCCTATCGTCCGCTTTCTGGAGGTTTGGGCTGAAGCACTACACAGGGGCCTCGGCATAGGATTCATAACCACGGGGAACACGGGGAGCACGGGGGAATTCTCTCGTCAGGTATTCTATTTGAAGTTATCAGCGTTCAACCATAGATGAGAATCCGCTCCTTTCTCTGTGTCTCAGTGTCTCCAGCGAAGCGGGGGGTTAATTACTGCGAGGGGTTAATTACTGATGGATGATTTGAATCTCTCCATGTTTCGGGCATACGACATTCGCACACCGTCCGCGCAGCTGACCGATGATCTCGCCATCCGTCTTGCGCGCGCGGAGGGGGTCTATTTTAGGGAGACGCTCGGAGTTGCCGGCGTCCTTATCGCGCACGACGCGAGGGCGTCCGGGCCGCGGTATTTGCAGATAGGCGCGGAGGAGTATTCGCGGGCCGGTCTGGACGTGGTCGTTATTCCCGGCGTCTGCTCCACCTCTCAATTCTATTTCGCGGCGATGAGGCATCCCGGGCTTGCCGCCGTTATGTTCGGCGCATCCCACAACCCGGCGGGAGATACGGGGCAAAAGATTCTCGGGCCCGGCGTGCGCCCGATAGCCGAGCACATCGGTCCCGAAGGCGGCCTGGACAGAATCAAGGAGCTTTACGACCAGGGCGCTGGAACGCCCCCTCCTTACCCCCCCCTTAGCAAGGTGGGGGAAGGGGGGGGTGTTGGCCGCATCACTGCCTACGATCCGACGGACGAATATATCCGCTACAGCATGGAGCTTGCCGGGGTCGAGCGGGGCGGTCTGGCGGGATTGCGCCTGTTCCATGACTATCTGAACGGCGCGGCGGGTCGCGAGATGATGCTGGCATTCGAGAGCGCGGGCGCGGACCTTACTCCCCTCCACTTTGCCGCGGACGGCCGTTTCCCGCTGGGAGATCCGAATCCGGTAAAGCAGGCGGTGGTCCAAGATGGACTCGAGCGGCTGGCGACCGGCAGCTTCGTTTTTGGGACCTTTTTCGACGGAGACGGCGACCGAATCGATTTCTATCGCGGCGACGGCAGCTATCTTGCGTCCAGCTTCGTCTATGCGGCGATTCTCCCGCTCATCAAGAGGCGGTTCCCCGGCAATGAGTTCGGCGTCTTTGCCGATTTGAAGTCGAATCCATTGGCGATTATGGAGATGGCCCGCACCGGCGTAACGATCAATGTCATCCGCAATGGGCACTCCCAGATCAAGAACGCGATGTTCGAGAATGCCGCCATGTTCGGCACCGTCGAGGAGTCGGCGCACTTCTATGAGGCGTTCGCGCTCGATGGAGGTCGTTACTGCACGGAGAACACCCTCTACCTGGCTCTTCTCGTGGCAAGGGCATGGCGCGAGGATCCGCAACGATTCGACGCGTTGTTCGCGCTTCAGGCGAAGACCAGCCGCGAGCGCGAGTGGGGCTACAAGTTTCCGACGGACGCGCAGCGCCAGGAAGCCATGAGCGCGGTGGAGGTTCACTTCCTCTCTCTGGGGGCGCGGGCGATGTCCCGGATGCCCAACGGATATGAGCTTGAGGCGACCATGATGCGCAAAGGGCTGCCTTTTGACGTAAATGCGGAAACCCAGCCAGCAGATGACTGGCTACAGGTCTGCCACCGCATTTCTCAGAGTGAAAACGGCCTGGCACGCTGGGAGGTGGTAGCAGCGAATCAGGTGCTGGCGGCGGGAGCTAAGCGCGAAATTGCCGCGATCGTGCGCGGATTCGGGGCGGGCGAGGAGTACCAGGGATAGCGGGACAGCAGGCATGTATCTGTATTTTGGTGTGTGCGAACATTGTCTCGCAAGACAAAATTGCAGAAAAGCACGATTTTGCTTGACACCGAGAGGCTGCTCATGTTACCGTTAGCCACTCTTTATCACTTTGCCATTTTATGGCATTTATCCCGTTTTTGCCGATTTGTCAGTCGGGATGCAGTCGAAACGTATTCACGGTCGTATTTAGCCAATAATCGGTTTCAAGGAGGGCTTCGGAATGCAAAGGCGATATATCGTGCCTTTTGGCACTCTTTGTCTAGGACTGCCTGTCCTGGTTTTCCTCTTTCCACGCCTGATGGTCGGTGGCCCGACCCCGGACTCCATTGGCCCCTTTGAGAACTGGTCGCCTTCGGTCGACACGATTCGCGCTGCGGTGGGCGCGGGTCCCGGCGGAGTCTGTAACGATTCCCGTCATACGCAGTTCGCCCGGATGTTTCAGCAGCGGTTCCGCGACAACCAGAAGGCGGTCGGAGTTAGTTTCGCGTCGGAACACCGTATCAAGGCAAAGTTTGCGGCCACAATTCCACGCTGGGACATGGCTTCTGTCGCGATGGAGCTGCACCGAGAAGCGAGTGAGGTTTTCGGGCGCAGCTTTGAGATCGATCTTTACGAGACCTATATTTCCCTCGCGCCACGAAAGCTTGCGGAGCTGCGCGAGCCGGCCAATGGAAAGCGGATCGGGATCGTTTTCGATCCTAAGTTCCAGATTGAAGTAGAACAGCGCGAGCGCATGGAATCGCCTGCCCTCCCGCTCATGGTATTTTCTCCCGGACTTGCGCCCGCGGTCTGTCCCAACCCTATAGGCTGGGCGGCGGACGCGCGACAGGAGCAGCGCCGGAAATTCCTACTGCAGCGGGCTGCGGCAACTCGAGATCAGATACGTTCATACAGTTTAAGCGTTCGCCCGGCGGTTATGGCTCCCTGATGCGGGTTGCTGCATCACTTTAACAATGGGGTTCCTGCAATTGTACATTGCGCCAGCGAGCGAGGGAATTAATTCACTCGCTGGGGCGCTCGCGGCCAGTCATCCTGCCGGACGAAAAGGCACTAATACTTGAGGCCTAATAGTGCGGGCCGGGCAGCAAAGTTGCCCGGCCCGTACTATTGCCGCATTGTTCTGTCTTGGCCATCTGTTCACTAACCGGAGGTTTCGCGCGTGGTGGGCGTAGACTCCCAGCCAATCAGGCAGCTGTTCAAGCTTGCGGTCTTATATTTACTGTACGCCTGGAAGTGCACTGTCGTGCCGTAGACAGTGATTTCGGCATTTTCGTAGTATGTCCCCAGATCCCGGCCCGGCTCAGTGACGCTGATTGTGCCCTTACCCTCGATAACTATCATTCACTTGCTCCTCCCTCGCTCCGCTCTAGTCAGAATGCCCACCGCGAACCGACTTCTGTCGCGCCTGCCCATTATAGCAATTTCACGCGACACCAGCAAGAGAAAATCGCTGCATCCGGCTGCAAACGTCTCCGAAGACCACGTGCAACCTGGCGCAAACGGTCTTTTCCCAGCATCCTGATGGCCCGCGCTTTACACAAGAATTCTATCGATTACTTTGCCTGCTACGTCCGTCAGGCGGAAGTCGCGGCCCTGGAATCGGTAGGTGAGACGCTGGTGGTCGATGCCCAATAGGCGTAAAATTGTCGCGTGCAGATCGTTCACGTGCACGACGTCCTCCACAGCGTTGTAGCCGAATTCGTCCGTCGCGCCGTAGGTCATTCCACCCTTGATTCCGCCGCCCGCCATCCAGACCGAAAAAGCCTTCATGTGATGGTCGCGGCCGTCGCCCTGGGCCATCGGCGTGCGGCCGAATTCCCCGTTCCATAAAATCAGCGTGTCGTCGAGCATACCGCGCGACTTCAGGTCGGTCAGCAGGGCGTACATGCCCCGGTCCACCTCGCGCGCCGTGCCCTCCACGTGCTTCTTGATAGCGCCATGATGGTCCCAGTCGCGGTGATAGAGCTGGATAAAGCGCACCCCGCGTTCCGCAAGTCTGCGTGCGAGAAGGCAGTTCGCGGAGAAGGTGCCGTCGGCCCCGGTCGTGCCGTAGAGGTCCAGCACGGCCTTCGATTCTTTGCTCACGTCAACGAGGTCGGGCACGGAGGTCTGCATGCGGAACGCCATTTCATACTGCGCGATTCGCGTCGCAATCTCCGGGTCGTTCACCGCGCTGTTTTCGGCCCGATTCAACTCCTGTACGGCCTCGACAACATCCCGCTGACGCTGCGGCGAGACACCGGCGGGGCGCCGCGCGTACATGACCGGGTCGCCCTGCCCGCGGAACTCAATCCCCTGGAACCGGCTCGGGAGGAAGCCGCTGTGCCACTGGCGCGCCGAGATAGGCTGGGCCTGTCCGAACTTGCCGGTCGAGACCAGAACCACGAATCCCGGAAGGTCCTGGCTTTCGGTGCCAAGGCCGTAGAGGAGCCACGAACCCATCGAAGGCCGCCCGGAAATGAGCGTTCCGGTGTTCATGAACGTGTGCGCGGGGTCGTGATTGATGGCATCGGTGTGCATGGATCGCACGATGCAAATCTCGTCCGCCATCTTGCCCAGCAGGGGGAATATCTCGGATATTTCCTGGCCGGACTTGCCGCACCGTTTGAACGCGTGCTGCGGCGCGAAACAGCGGAGCGCCTGATTCTGAAGCTGCGCGATCGGCTGCCCTTTGGTGAACGATTCGGGCATCGGCTTGCCGCTCATCTCGGCCAGCTTAGGCTTATAGTCGAAGGTTTCGAGGTGCGAAGGGCCGCCGGCCATATAGAGCTGTATGACCCGCTTGATTCGCGACGGATAGTGTAGCTTTTGGATGATTCCATGCGCACCCGTGGCCGCGTCTGCCTGAAGCGGGTCGAGGAGGCCCCACAGCGCGGCGGTGCCGATGGTCGCCCCGGCACGGCAGAGGAATGCGCGCCGATTCATGTCGCTAAGATTGCTATTATCGTATTGATTGTGTTCCATGTGCTCAGTTCCTCGTGATCGATTCGTGCAAATTCAGGACAATGCGGGCCACGGAGGTCCATGCTGCCAGCTCCGGAGCGGGTATCGCGGCGTCCTTGCCGTGCTCGCCGACATGGAGAATCTCGTCCGCTGCGGCGCGGTCCGTTTCGTACTCGACCCGGTGCCGGTCGTAGATTCGCAGGAGCGTCTGGGCCTCGCGCGGCGTCGGGTCGCGCTGGAGAGCAAGGCGGTAGATCGCCTGAATCCGTTCGCCGGGTTTCGCTCCGCCTTCGCGCATGGCTCGCTCGGCCAGGACTCGCGCGGCCTCGACGTAGGTCGGGTCGTTCAGGAGCACGAGCGCCTGCTGAGGCGTGTTGGAGACGACGCGCGCCGAGCAGCACTCTTCGCGGGTCGGGGCGTCGAAGGCGAGGAGGCTCGGCTGTAGATAGGTCCGGCACCAGTAGGTATAGACTCCCCGCCGGTACTGCTCCGCGCCCTGGTCGGCTTGCCAGGTCCGCATGGGGAAATTGAGGTACTCCCAATAGCGGGGCGGCTGGTACGGCTTGACGCTGGTCCCTCCGACGCGGTCCACCAAAAGGCCGCTTACCGCCAGCGCGTTGTCGCGCACGAATTCAGCGTCCAGCCTATGCCGTCCTTGTCGGCCAAATAGATCGTTCGCGGGATCGCGCTTCGCGAGGTCCGGTGCGGCAATCGACGTCTGGCGGTAGGCCGCGGACATGACGATCTGCTTGATCAGGCGCTTGGTATCCCAGGGGATGGGTCGTTGGGTCGTTAGGTCGTTAGGTCGTTGGGAAGGTTCGGCATACTCCGAAGCCAGCCAGTCCAGAAGCCGTGGGTGCATCGGGGGCGATCCCTGCGCCCCAAAATCCTCCACGCTGCGGGAGAGACCGTGGCCAAAGAGGAGCGCCCACAGCCGATTCACCATCACTCGTGCGGTGAGAGGGTTTCTGCGCGAGGTCAGCCATTCGGCCAGGTCCAGGCGATTCGCCGGCCGCGCCGGGGTATTCAACTCGTCGATAAAGGCGGGAATCGCGGCTGTCACCACATCGCCGGATTCATCCTGCCAGTTGCCGCGCGCCTGAACGCGCATAACGGCAGGGGCCACGGTCGTCGTGACCATCGTCTTGCGCACCCGGCTGTTGACCGCGTCGATCTCGCCCTGAAGCTTTGCTCTCTCGCCTCTTGCACCGGCCAGGAGCGGCGCGATGGACCGATAGTAGGAGCTCAAGTCCTGCTTCTGCTTGTCCGTGCGATGCGCCGGATCGGCGGCGAGAATTGCCGCAATCGGCTTCGGCTCCTTCAGCACGGCGGCGTTCGCGCGCTCCCACTCCGCCTGGACGGAAGCTAAGTCCGGCGTCTGCGTATCCAATCGCTTGCGCACGACGGCCAGCTTGCCGGACAGGTCCGCGATCCGGGTCGCTTCGTCAGGAGTTGGGAGCGGGGTTATGTCCAACCCGCCGACGGGAGTCTGCTTCACGTCCGCGAAGAAAGCCGCCATGCTGTAGAAATCGCGCATTGTGAAGGGGTCATACTTGTGGTCGTGGCACTGGCAGCAGCCCATGGTGGAGCCGAGCCAGACGGCGGACACGTTGCGCACGCGGTCGGCGGCATACTTCGACATGTACTCCTTCGCCTGCGCGCCGCCCTCTTCGGTGGTCATAAGCAGCTTGTTGTAGCCGCTGGCAATTCTGGCTTCGGGGCCGGCGTTCGGCAGGAGGTCTCCCGCAAGCTGCTCCCGCGTGAAGAGGTCGAACGGCTTGTTGTCATTGAAGGATTTAATCACGTAGTCGCGGTACGGCGATACCTCCTGATTCTGGTCCCCGTGGTATCCGCGCGTATCAGCATATCGGACGAGGTCCAGCCAGTAGACGGCAATCCGCTCTCCGAAATGCGGAGTGGCCAGCAGCCGGTCGACCACCCTTTCATATGCGTCGGGCGATCGGTCACCGATAAACTTTTGCACCTCGCCATAGGTGGGCGGGAGGCCGGTCAGGTCGAAGGAGAGCCTGCGAATCAGCGTCCGGCGGTCTGCCGTGGGCGATGGGTTCAGCCCCTCCTGTTTAAGCCGGGCGAGAACGAAGGCGTCAATTGGATTTTGGATTTTAGATTTTGGATTTCGGATTACAGGGACTGGCGGGCGGGTAAGCGGCGCGTAGGCCCAGTGCTGCTCCCATTTCGCGCCCTGTTTAATCCACTGCCCGATCTGCTCGATCTGTTTCGCGTTCGGCCTTCTCAGAAAGTCCGCGGGGGGCATTTGGCCGGGACCCGTCAGCTTCATTCGCAGGTAGAGGGCGCTCTTCTCCGGGCTGCCGGGTGTTACCGTCCGCATCACCCCTTCCCGCAGGTCCAGGCGCAGATTGGTCTTGCGCGCCTTCTCGTCCGGGCCGTGGCAGGCGGAGCAGATATTGGAGAGCACGGGCCGTATGTCTCGCTGGAAGTTCACGGTTGGCGCCGCTGATTGCTTTGTAACCTGCGCGCCGGCACTGAGGACTAAGGCAGTGGAAATGGCGGCTAGTGCGGCGCTAACTGGTTTGATTGAATTCAATTGCGTGGGTCCTTTATAGGGTTACGGATTATGAGTCTTCCCGTGCCGCCAGTATTCGTCGACGAAGGCGGCGGCTTGCTTGATACAGGTTTCGATAAGGACTTTGCCTGCCTCGGCGGTCGAAGGCGTAGGGTCGCCCAGGAGGCCGGTCTGGCTGGGATTGTAGCTCCACGTGGACCAGAAGACACGGGTCGAGCCGATAAAGTTGTCGCCGGCCATGAACTCCGTGTGGTAATCGACGTGGTCCACGTCCGTATATTTGCTCGTATCCACCGGATAGCCGTAGTGGAGCATAACGCTGGTTTCGTCTTCGCCGCCGTGGATGCTGCTCCCAGCCGCGCCTGTGCGGACAGCGTTGTACTCCTTCGCGCCCAGGTAAAGAAAATTCATCACTGCCGGATAGACCTTATGATCGTCCCCGATTTCGCGCGCTACGACCCGCAGCAGCTCCGTGTGGTGGCCGTGGCCGCTCAGGACGAGAATCTTGTCGAAGCCCATCTCGCAGAGCGACCCGATGATCTCGCGCATCATGTCCATAACGGTGCGCGTGCGCATGCGGATGGTGCCGGGCCATCGCTGCATCTCGACGGCGGAGTAGCCGGTCCAGATGGCGGGCAGGGCTAGAAAGGGAACGTCGCTGTTGGCCTTGAGGTATGCGCACAGGTCGTCGGTGAACCGCTGCGTGATGAAAAGATCGGTCCCGGTCGGCAGGTGCATACCGTGTTCCTCGATCGTGCCAATGCCCAGAATGAGCAGCGCTTTCCGTTCTATGTAGGGCTTCAGCTCTTCGCTGGTAAGGTACTCAAACCGGTGTTCCACGCTCGCTTCCGCTCCCTTTTTCAATAACTCGCGCCACGCCACGCAGCCCCGTATGTTCTGTGTCGCAGGTCCTCAGCGTTATGCCGTGCCGCCTTTCCAGCAAGTCCAGTAGGGCCCTGCTCTGCGATAGACCGCCGCCCGCGAAGATTCGCTCTGGCTTTCCAAGCGCGCGTGAAACGTCGCTCAACAGCGCGCCGAATCGCTCGGAATACGTCACCAGTACCGCGCGGACCACCGCGGCTCTGTCACCTCGTGCAGAGATGCCAGTCAGGTCCATTTGCCCTTGCCGGACGTTGACGGAGGGCAGGTTCTCGATGTCGGGGCCTACGGCCAGAGCCTCTTCTATCATACGCCCAATTCCGCCGCGAGGCGCGAAGCGCCGGGCAAGTCCTTCGAGGATCTTGCCGCATTCCGATTCGACTCCGAGCAGGAACCAACGGTTAGGGATCGGCGCTACGCCCGCTATCTGGTTGTCGTTGGCGGGGCCGAGATTGTGGGCCGTCAGTCCATAGACCACCAGAGCAGTCCCAAAGTTGCAGAAGAGATCGCCGGGATTCTCCAGTCCCGCTCCGATGGCCGCGCAGCCTTGATCGTTTCCGCACGAGTAAACCGGGATGGTCGGTAGGCCCAGGCTTCGTTGCGCGCGCTTCGAGAGCGGCGCGGAGAGAGCGCCCGCAGGACCGATTAGCCCCAGATTCTCCGGCGTGATACCCGCCAGATCGAGCGCTCGCTGGTTCCACGAGCCGCTGCCCACATCCCAGAAGCCGCCCATGCCCTGGCTGTTTGTATCGCCGAAAGCTTCTCCCGTCAGCCACTGGATAAGCCACTCGTTTAGTAATAGGTAGCGGCTGCCTCCGCATCCGGAGCGGCGGACGCGCATGACCTTGGATAAGAACTGGAGGGGGCTTGGCCGAGTGAACCCGCTCGTCTCGCAGAAGTCTGGGAGCGCTCCAGCCGCGTCCTCCGACTCCGCCTCGGAGTTCGAATCGAGCCATACAATTGCCGGGCCCATTGGCTTGGAGTGTTCGTTCAGTGTGACAAACGTCTGTGCCTGCGACGTGATGCCAATCGCTTGCGGTGATAGGTCGTGTGCAGCCGCAATTGCTCCCGCTTGCCGAAGCGCGCGGAGGGCCGCCCGCAGGTAGCGCTCCGGCGGACAGGTCACCCGCAATCCATTGCAATCGATTTGATACTTTGCTACAGCGACCGGTCCCACGCGCCCCGCGTCGTCCACCCACGCGGCTTTGAACGCGGAGGTGCCGAGGTCGAGGGCGATTGTGCAGGGTCGCGCGGCCCGGTTCATCAATTCAAGTGACCTGCACGACCGTCCCGGCATCGGCGGAACGGTGCGCCGCGTCCAGCATCCTTTCGATCTCCACGCCGCGCGCCAGGGACGGGTCGAAAACTTTACCGGAATGCACCGCGTCGATGAAGCTGTAGAGGCAGTGCAGGTGCGCCCGCAGCCACCCGATGCTCGCCTTGGGCGTGGGGAAGCAGGCGGGAGGCTCGTACCGCTGCACGCATTGGATACGCTTGAATCCAGCCTCGCCTCCGAGCGGCGTCTCCGGATCGGACTGGTCGAACCAGTCCAGCCAGTTGGGGTCCATGAGATTGAACCGGAGCGCGCCGCGCGTGCCGTGAATCTCGAACCGAAGCTCGTCTTGCTTTCCGGTTGCGATCTTGCTCGCCTCGATGCTGCCGACGGCGCCGCCCGCGAGCACGACGGACATGAGCGTGAGATCGTCCGAATTCTGCTCGACCAGTACGGACGGGTCCGCCAGCGAGGGGCGCATACGGTGCAGCGTCTTCTGCCGCGCGAACACCTCTGCAATCGGCTGCCCGGAGACCCAGGTGACCAGGTCAACGGCGTGGGAGCCGAGATCGTAGAGAACGCCCGCGCCCATATCCCGCCGGTCTTTCCAGGCCATTCTCTTGCCCGGAGCAACGTTGCCCGAATGCAGGTACTCGCATCGGAACGAGATGACGTCGCCGATCTGGCCGGATTCAGCCATCTGCCGGGCGCGTAGGGTGGCAGGGAGGAACCGGTTGTGGAAGACCATCTGGCCCGCGCGGTCGAGGTTGGGAATCTCGCGCTCCACGGTCAGCGCATCGGCCAGGCTGCCCGTAAGCGGCTTGTCGCAGTAGACCGGCTTGCCGTACCGATTAGCCAGAAGCAGCGCCTCAAGGTGCAGGTGGTTGGGCGACGCGATGTCGATCACGTCGATCTCTGGATCGGCGGCCATCTCGGCGGGTGAGGCGTACGTCCGCGTGAATCCGAACTGGTCCCGCGCCTTTTCCGCGGTCTCGAGACGGGAGGTCGTGACGCCGGCAAGCTCGCAGCGGAAGTCGAGGCCGTCGTAGAAGAAGGGGAGCGACCGCCAGCACCACGCATGGGTCCTGCCCATGAATCCCGCCCCGATGATGCCGACGCGATAGACCTTCACAGGACACCCCGATTGCCTATTCGCGTGTCCGCGAAGATATTGTCGCCCTGAATGGAGGGCAGCGACACCTCCAGTACGAGGCATGGCCCGTTCACCGCCCGAAACGTGTGATTCACGCCGGGGGCCATTTTGAATACCGCGCCCGGGTGGAGCAGTGACGTTTCGCCGTCCGCCTCAATCTCCACCTCGCCGCGAACAATGAAGAACGTCTCATCCTTGACGTTGTGGTAGTGCAAAGGGCAGCGCTGCCCTTCGAACATAAAGAGGAACTTGCCGCAGTAGCTGTTCACCGTGTCGTTCACAATCCAGTACTCGGTCTCGCCCGCGTTATCAAAGTCGTTGAGTCCAAAGTGTATGGGCATCGGATCGCCGGGCAGCTTAAGGCCCCAGGATTCGAGAACAGAGGCAGTACGCGCGAGCGCCTCCTCGCGTGCCTCGCCGCGCAGCTCGAAATCGAGGGTCCATTCGGGACGCTCCATGCGTTCCATCAATAGCCCAGCTCCTTTTCGGTCTCGTGAATCGCTTCGTCCACGATGTCCATGCCCTTGGCGGCGACCACTTCGTCCATGATGATCGGAGGCGAGAGGCGCAGGATATGACCGGCAGGAATCCAAGCAAGCCCTTTGCGGAACGCCTTCTGATAGACCCGCGTGCCCGCCTTGTCGAACGGCTCTTTGGTAACGCGGTCTCTTACCAGCTCGATTCCGAGCAGGCAGCCCTTTACCCGCACGTCGCCGATGATCGGGTGGTCGGCCATCATCCGCCGCATGCGCTTCTCGAAGAACCGTTCCAGCCTGCGCGCGTTCTCCAGCAGGTTTTCCTCCTCGATCACCTGAATAGACGCGAGCGCCGCCGCGCAGGCCATCGGGTTTCCGCCGTAGCTCGTGGACGCGGATATCTTGTCGAACGACGGCTTGATATCCTCGCGCGCCACCATCGCGGTCACGGGGAATCCGTTGCCGAACCCCTTACCAAGCGTGCTGATGTCCGCGACAGTGTTCCAGTGCTCCATCGCCAGCCACGCGCCCGTTCGGCCCATGCAGGTGAGCACCTCGTCGGCGATCAGGAGCATGTTGTGGCGGTCACAGAAGGCGCGCAGCTTTGGGAAGAAGTCCTCGGGCGGCATTACTGAGCCGGCCCAGCCCTGAATCGGCTCGATGACGAAGGCTGCAAGCTGCCCGGTGGTTACGTTGGATACGAACTCCTCATAGAAATCGATATAGGCATCGGAGTCTATGAAGCCGCCGGTCGTCCGGAAGTGCGGGCGGTAGGGGTTTGGGCGCGGGACCAGGTGAAACCCTTCCGCGCGGGAGGCCCCGTTGGTCGAATTCATCTTCGCAAGGCTGACCGAGTGGCCGCTCTTGCCGTGGAAGTCCATGTAGCAGCTTAGAAACTCGTGACGGCCCGTGTGGGCCCGCGCTGCGCGAAGAGCGGCTTCGACCGCGGTCGTCCCCGAATCGTACAATTGAACACCGTTGATTCCCGGCGGCAGTATCTCTACCATCTTCTCCAATAGCTCCGCCTTGACGGGCGTGGTGAAGTCGTGGCAGTTCATGAGGGTGCGTGCGGCCTTCGCGATAGCCTCGGAGACCTTCGGATGGCAGTGGCCGAGCGTGGTGACGTAGATTCCGGAGGAGAAGTCGAGGTAGCTGTTGCCGTCAACATCCTTCAGAACGACCCCGAAACCCTCCTTGAAGCAGACGGGATGGAGCTTGACCTGCGAGGAAAGGCCGCGAATCGTGGCCGCCGCGCGCGCGTGCAGCGCCCGCGATTCCGGGCCAGGGCTCTCCGTAACCATTCGCGGAATGCATGCAAAATCGATTTCCTGCCGCCACCAATCAACGTTCAATGCGTATGACTCTTTCTATTCTTCGCCGGACCCGTCCGTTTGGGCCTCGCAAAAGCAGGAACGACCAATGCGAAATCGAATTCTTCGGCAGGACAACAATTCCCTGCTCACTTGAGAGGAAACGAATCATTGGAGGCTCTCATGCCCTCGACTCACCGCCGGCATCTCATCGCTTTTATTCTCGTCCTCACGCCGCTTGCCGGATGCTCTATGGACAAGCCGGGCGCGCCAGCGTCCCCGTCATCCCCACGCTCAACCAGTGGGAGCAGCGCAACCAAATACAAGATTGCGGGCCTCGGATTTCAGAACGACCAGTTCTTCAAGGTCATCGAGTTCGGAATGAAGGATGCCGCTGCAAAAGAAGGGGTCGAGCTTTCGCTTGGAAACAGCGGGGGATCTCTGGACAAGGAGATATCCCTGATCGATACCTACGTCGCGGCAAGAGTGAATGCCATCGTCGTAGCGCCCACGAATCCGAAAGCCTCCATACCCGCCCTCGAGCGCGCCGATAAGGCCGGTATCAAGGTGATAACGTACGACAGCGCCGTGGACGCGGACTTTCCGGTCAGCAACATCAAAAGCGACCAGGTCGCGCTGGGGCGGGCGACCGGCGAAGAGGCTGCGAAGTTCATTCAGGAGAAGAGAGGCGGCAAAGCGAGGGTCGCCATCATTTCGTATTTGTCGCTCCTTCCCGGGCCTGCCTCCGAGCGAAATAGAGGTTTTGAGGACGGAATCAAGAAGCTGCCCGGTGTCCAGATTGTTGCGCGTCAGGACGCATGGTTAGCCGACAAAGCGATCTCCGTGGTCGATGGCATTCTCTCCGCACACCCGGACGTAGACCTCGTTTGGGCGGCAAACGAAGGCGGAACGGTGGGAGCCGTCACCGCCGTCCGTAATGCTGGGAAGGGCGGGAAGATCGCGGTCTTCGGTACGGACATCAGCGACCAGATCGCCGGATTCCTGCTGGCCGAGGATAACGTGCTCCAGGCCGTGACAGGTCAGAAGCCGTTCGACATCGGCTCGCAGGCGCTGGAGACCGCCGTCAAGGCGCTGAAGGGCGAAAAGGTCGAAAAAGCCGTGCACCTCCCCGGACAGCTCTTCTCGCGCAGGCAGCCGGACGAAGTGAAGAAGTATCAAGAGTACCTGCGCGGCCTCGCCAAATGACCTCCGAAAGCCGCCGATCCCTGCTGCTCCGCGTTCGAATGGAATACATCCTCGCTGCGCTTTGTGTGGCGCTTGCGATTCGCGAGCCGCGCTTCCTCGCACCGGACAATCTGCTGACGGTGCTCCGCTCCATCTCGATGCAGGGGCTCATCGCGTTCGGGATGACGCTCGTCATCATTGTCGGCGAAATCGATCTCAGCGTCGGCGCGACCGTCTCCTTTGCGGGTTGTCTTCTCGCATGGACCACGCTCAAGGGTTGGCCGATTCCCCTGGGCGGCCTTATGACGATTCTTTTCGGGTATGGGCTGGGGGCGTTTGTTGGCCTCATGCGCAATCGCTATCTTGTCCCGTCGTTCATCACGACGCTCGCGCTTCTCACGGGTCTCAAGGGGGCGGCGCTGCTGCTGACGGGAGGATTCCCAATCACGTCGTTTCCCTACTCCTTTGGCTTTCTTGGCAGCGGCTACGTGCTGGGAATTCCGTTCCCGGCTGTCGTGCTGCTTATCGCGTTCATCTGCTTTCATTTGGTTATGACCAGGACCACGTTCGGCCGCGCCGTCTATGCTGTTGGCGGCAACCCGGAGGCGGCCAGGCTGAGCGGGATCAGCATTGCGGGCGTTCGGATGCAGGTCCTCGCCATAACCGGAGCCCTCTCCGCGTTCAGCGGCATGATGCTCGCCTCGCGGATCAACTCCGGCACGCCCGACGCTGCGCAGGGCTGGGAGCTGGACGTTATTGCAGCCGTTATTATCGGGGGCACGAGCCTGACAGGTGGTCGTGGAACGGTATGGGGAACGCTGGTCGGCATCCTATTCATCGGCATCATCGCCAACGGAATGACGCTGCTGGACACGCCCTCCTACTGGCAGTTCTCAATTCGGGGCATGCTAATCTTCGCGGCGGTCGTGATGAATCGGCCCCGCCCAATATAATGACCGCCCGCGTGACGGCGGCCCCAAGCAATGAAGAGATTCATGTCATCTGCGTAGATCCACGCAGCCCGCGCGTGACAATACCGCCCATTTCCGTTACAATAGAAGCACGAATCCGAACACGGGAGAAACGTGAATGTATAGACTTGATGCGCAAAAGCCGGTCCAACTCTGCGACGGAATGACCCGGCGTGACTTCTTTCACGCAGGCGCCCTCCCCATGCTCGGCCTTACCATGCCGGCTTTCATGGAGATGCAGGCACAGGGCGCGGTCCGGCCGGACAAGGACATCAACTGCATCATGCTCTTTCTGCTCGGCGCGCCCAGCCAGCTCGATACGTGGGACATGAAGCCCGACGCCCCGCTGGAGATTCGCGGCCCCTTCAAGCCGATCAAAACGAACGTGCCCGGAATGCAGATATCCGAAATTTTTCCACGCATGGCGAAACACGCCGACAAATTCTCCATAATCCGTTCCGTCTACCACACCGCCGCCGCGGTCCACGATACCGGCCACCAGATGATGCAGACGGGCAGGTTCTTCACCGGGGGAATCGAGCATCCGCACATCGGCTGCGTGCTTCAATACCTGAAAGGCGCTAAGGGCGACGTGCCGGCTCACGTGCTTCTTCCGCGACCGATGGGACCGACCGGCGGCAATATGCCCCACGGACAGAGCGCCGGCTATCTCGGCAGGCAGTACGATCCGTTCAACGTGAATGCGGACCCCTCGGACAAGAACTTCAAGGTCCCCGATCTGCTTCCGCCGGACTACATTACGGCTGTCCGCGAAGACCGGCGGCGAAAGCTGCGCGACGCGGTGGATAGCGGAGTGAAGTCTTTCGAAGCCAGCCCCGAAGCCAGGCAGATGGACAACAATTTCCGGCAGGCCTACACGCTGATGTCTTCCACGAAGGCGCGGGAGGCGTTCGATATTTCCAAAGAGCCGCAGGCGGTGCGCGACAAGTACGGCATGAATAAATTTGGTCAATCCTGCCTGCTGGCGCGGCGCATGGTCGAGCGAGGCGTCCGATTCGTC
>JBBROJ010000088.1:0-21813 GCA_038229495.1 Chthonomonadales bacterium | reverse complement strand
TCAGCAATTTCTTGCGCCGAATCGCTGGGCCGATCGCCGTTTGTCTGACATGTTGACATCGAGATTCTCGCCTTTTCCCGCCCTGATTTGAATTGGCTCCACCTATAGCGGAGTGTCTCACTCTATATTGACACAGAGGGGAAGGTCTACCAGGTCGGCGAGGGCGGAGGTTTATTCGGTCTCTTCGTCATCGAGAGGTAGGAGCGCGGTGACCATCGTGACAACGCGAGGAATGAACCGGATAGCCGTCGCCCAGACTTCGCGGGCGTCGAGTCGTTCGTACGCGTGCATGTAGTAGTTGCGTAGTTTGACGAGCCTGTGCCACGATAGGTCTGGATGTTCCGTCTTGAATTCCTCGGAAACCCGTCCGGCGGCCTCTCCGAGGATCGATATCTCGCGCTCGACGGCGGCCTGCAGCGTTCGATTAGCTAGGAACTCGGGCCTCATAATTCCCTGGAGGTGCTGCGCTACACGCTGCGCGGCCAGTAACATGTCTGCAAGATGCGTGTTATTGTCGCGCAACAACCGATTCCACTCGAGAGAGAATTTCCTTCTTGTAAAAGCGATTGCGGCTCGTTTCGACCGAATATCTGGTCAACAGGTCCACCTCACGACCGACGATTGTCGCCAGTTCCTCTTCCATATCCATGTGGTCGAACAAGTCCCAATCCGCGTCCTCCTCATAATCCACGAGGAAATCAATATCGCTGTCCTCCCGGAAATCGTCGCGAAGAATCGAGCCAAACACGCTCAGCTCTCTGATCTGCCATTTGCGGCAGAAGTCACGAATAGCGTCCGAGTTGAAATCGATGCCGTGTGCGATCATGGTCGCTTACCTCCTTCACATATTCTATCACGCAGACACCGGCACTTGCCGATCAATTAGTAAATCAGTAAATGGGTCAACGAACGGACATTCATTGACCCATTGACTCGTTGACTGATTTACTCGTTGACTTGTTGACCTTCTCATCGCGAATCGGCTATCGCCTAATAGCGGCCTGCTTTTGCTCGAGAAGGTCTACCAGGTCGGCGAGGGAGATTCGCGGTCCGCCGAATCCCATTCCGGGTCCGCCCATTCCAGGTCCGCCCTGGCCGGGTCCGCCCTGCCCTTGTCCAGGGAATCCTTGCCCCCGGCCCTGACCTGGCTGGCCGGGACGGCCGCCGAATCGGCCCTGTCCGCCTCCCTGACCGCCAAAGCCGCCCCGTCCACCCTGCCCACCTGGCGGAGGACCTTGCGCGCCGGGTGCGAACCCTGCGTCGTCACAGCGAAATTGTGGCGGTGGCGGCGCGCCTGCTCCCGGTCCGCCGCGCAGATCTTCCTGAATCTGGCCGCCCGGTCCGGGACCGTTGCCGAACTGTCCGGGCTGCCCCGGTCCCGCTCCCGGTGGCACGGGACCGCCGCCGCCGAATCCGAATCCGCCCGGCCCGCCTGGGCCACCCGGTCCGCCAGGGCCCATCATTCCAGCGCCGTCGACGAGACCACGGAGTCCGCCGGCCTTTTCCGGCGCGATGGCATTAGATATCGTCATCCAGCCGCGCTCTATCTGCTGGTGAAACGCTTGAGTCACTTCCTGCATCCGCTGGCCGCTGTCAGGCGGAGGGGGCGAGTTTGGCTGCGCGGAGAGGAGCGCCCGCTTCTCCTCGTCCAGTATCTGGGTCGAGCGAGTCTCCAGTGTCTTCTCGGCGTCCCGCATGGTCTTGAGAGTTGGCAACGCCGTCGAGATGTCGCGAAGCGTCAGGCCGATGCCGTTGATCTGGCGCAGCGCCATAATCGACAGCATCTTTTTCGCCATCTCCGGCATATTGGGCATGGGACTCATCATTCCCATCGGCATGCCCCCGGCGCCGTTGTTGCCACCGAATGGGCCCTGACCGCCGCCGAAACGGCCCTGGCCGCCACCGCCAAAACCGCCTGGTCCTGGCGGCTGGCCCTGTCCGCGCTGGCCGAACTGGCCCGGATCTCCGGGGTCAGGCGGCTGTCCCGGTGGCGCTTGCGCCCCCGCCGAAACGACTCCGGCTAATAGTAAAACGGTACAGCCTGTCAGGCAGAATCCCGATTTGCGTTCCACCGCCATGTACCTTTCTTTGGTTGTGAATCTTGCTTGGGTTGAGCTTCCTGTTCACGCTCGTGCTTGAGCACGCGCGCGTAGTATACGATCGCCTGCGCGACGTCGCCGGCGCACTCTGAGGCCCGGCCTGCGTTGAACACGAGCGAATCGGTCGGCCGTTCGCGGGCAGCCTGTGCATACGCTGCCGCGGCGGATCGGTAATCGCCCTGGTATTCGTACCAGGAGGCAATCTGGTCCAATGAGACGGTCTGCATTCCGGCGGAATGAGTCTTGGAAGCCGAAACGAGCCGCGTTTCCCCGCCTGCTTTGATCGGCTTTAAATGAGCCACCATCAGGTTGACGTGTCTATAGCGGACTCGTCGATGCCTAATCGGAGCCGGCTTGTTGGAGGGCTTTGCCTCGATTTCAGTGTCCGTTGAGACGGTATTAGTCGCCGGTTTACCAGGCTTCGTCTTCATGTCAACCTGGCCAGTGCCGTCGTTTTCGGCTATTTGCGTGAATGCGGGCGCCGTGCGACCAGGGGCGTCGAATTGCGTTGGTGTCTGTGGACTGCGTAAAATGATGATGGTCGCAGCTGCAATCGCCGTGGCGCAAGCAGCCGAAGAGATTCCGAAAACGGTGGCAAGCGATCTACGGGGAGGAGCCTGATGCGAGGCAGTAAACCGCGCCCACGTCAAATCCAAGAATCCCGCCGAGGTCTGATCCGCGGACAGAGATTCCTCCAAGCCGCGATGGGCCGCTCGTAACCAATCGAGTTCACGCGAGCACTCCGTGCAGACAGCCAGATGCCTTGCGAGCGAGCCGCCGACCGGAAGCGCCCGATCGCTCGTCGCGTACTCGGCCAGCGCGCGCCTGAAGCGCAGACATGTTATAAGACAAGCTGATTTCAATGTGGGTCCACCATCCTCTTCCGGAGGAACCGCAGCGCTCCCGCCATTCGACCGATCACCGTCGATTCCGGAATATCCAGGGCCTGCGCGATCTCCTTGTAGGTCCTTCGCGATCCATAATGCATCAGCATCGGCGTACGGAACTTCTCCGGCATCTCCTCGACAGCGCTGACCAGCTCGGTCCGTCGCTCGGAGAACAGCGCCGCCATCTCGGGCGTGGGATTCGAATCCATCCAGCGGTCATCCAGCGTGACCGACGATCGGACGCGGCGGCGGCGCAGGGCATCGTGGCAGAGGTTCCGCACGATTCGCATCAGCCATGCTCCCCACGACGCTTGAACACGGAATCGATTTAGCGCCATGAGCGCCCGGACAAACGCCTCCTGCGTAACGTCTTCCGCCTCCTCCCGGCTGTTGAGGCGCGCCAGAGAGTATGCAAACGCCATATCGCGATAGCGGCCGACGAGGGTATCGAATGCCTTCCGGTCGCCGGAGCGCGCCGCGGCGGCCAGGGATTCGTCGGTCACGTGAATCGAGGATTGGACGATGGCGATGCCACCCATGTTCTGCCTTCAATCGAGCGCGTATGCAACTCACCTATGCATACGCGCCAGCCACTCGATCTAAACAACTTCGGTGCATCTTTTTTAAGATGTACCAGCGCTTCTACGAATCGACAGTGTCGGACCGAGAGTGGGAACTGCCCTCTATTATCCTACGTTGGCCTGAATCTGTTGGCCCTGTGGCAACCCGGACGATCGCTCCATTTCCCGCTACTGCGCCTCAATCTGCCGCCAGGGGTCTCCGCCCCGTATTCTGTCTCCCATTCGCATTCTCTTCTCCTCACTTCTTGGTGTTAGCAGACTGCGCGAATGCGCTTACCTCGCGAATAAACTCCTTCGGGCGCTCCAGGCTAATCATGTGCGCAGTGTTGCGATAGACGATCTTGCGCGCGGTTGGCGCGCTCTTTGCCAGGTAATCAGCCATGGACCGCGTGATCGATTCGTCTAAATCACCGATCATTACCAGCACCGGTACTTTCAACTCTCCGAGGCGAGTCGCGGCCGGGGGCGTCAGGACGATCGGCTTCGGCTCGGTCGTGTGCGTCTGCGCGTTGTGCAGGATCATCCGGCGCAATCGCTCCCGAATCGGCGCCGGCGCGCGGTCCGGCTTCTGCTCCGGCCCGCTGGCCCACACCGCCGAATCGAGGACTGCCGCCTTCTCCAGCTCCTTCTTCTCGTACAGCGCGTCGATCTTCTCGAAGACCGCCTTCTCTCCCTCGGTCGGGTTCTTGTTGACGTCGGTCGGGGTCTTGTCGAAACCGGACAGCCCCCCGGCCACGAACACCACACCGCTCACCCTGGAGGGATTCTCCAGCGTAAAGTCGAGGGCGATCTGCCCGCCGCGCGAGTTGCCCACGATTATCGCTTTGTCGATATTCAGGTGGACCATAAGCGCCAGCAAATCGGCCCGGTTCGAGAACTCCACTGCCTCCGTTTTGCTCTCGCCGTAGCCGCGCGTATCGTAGCGGAGCACGCGGAACCGCTTCGACAGCTCGCGGAACGGCTCGTCCCACATGCTCATGTCCGCCACGCCGGCATGTATCAGGACGATGGCCGGGCCATGCCCCGCAACATCGTAGGCCAGTTTGGCCCCATTCACCAGCAGCGCGCCACGTTCCACGCCCATTCCTCCTCCATTCGTCGCAAGCGCCAGCAGAGCGACCATGGCGATGTTCATCATTGTGCTGTCCTCTCCTGGATTTGGGCCGGGCGGACGACGATCTGATCACCTTCCACGTCGACGACAAGCAATGCTCCGTCTGGAATATCCCCGGCGATCAGCGCCCGGCCAATCTTGGTCTCGAGTTGCCGCTGAATCAGACGCTTGAGCGGCCGCGCGCCGTAGACCGGGTCGTAGCCGGTTTTTGCAAGATAAACTCGCGCCGCTTCCGTCAACTCCAGCTCGATGTCGCGCTCGCGCAGCCGTCCGCGCAGCAGGCCGATCTGAAGGTCCACAATCTGCTCGATCTCCGCCAGCTTGAGCGGCGAGAACATAACGATTTCATCGATACGGTTCAGGAACTCCGGCCGGGTCACCGCCTCCAGCTCCTCCATAACGCGCGATCTCGCTGTTTCGCTCAGTTCTCCGTTCTCATCAATGCCAGTCAGCAGGTATTGCGAGCCGATATTTGACGTCATGATGATTATGGTATTCTTAAAATCCACCGTCCTCCCCTGCGAATCTGTGAGACGTCCGTCGTCCAGAATTTGCAGCAGAACGTTGGAGACGTCCCGATGCGCCTTCTCGAACTCGTCGAACAGGATTACGCAGTAGGGCTTGCGGCGTACCGCCTCCGTAAGCTGGCCGCCCTCTTCGTACCCAACATAACCGGGCGGCGCGCCAATCAGACGAGAGACGGTGTGCTTCTCCTGGTACTCGCTGAGATCTATCCGGATCATGCTCTCTTCTGTGTCGAAGAGCGATTCGGCGAGCGCGCGGGCCAGCTCGGTTTTGCCGACACCGGTCGGCCCGAGGAAGATAAACGAGCCTATGGGCCGCTTTGGGTCCTTGATTCCGGCGCGGGCGCGGATAATGGCGTCCGTGACAGCCTGGACAGCTTCATCCTGGCCAATGACCCGCCGATGCAATTCGTTGTCCAGGTGCAGCAGCTTCTCTCGCTCGCCCTCGACCAGGCGCGTGACCGGAATCCCGGTCCACTTACTGACTATCTCCGCGATCTCCTCTTCGGTGACCTGCTCTCGGAGAAGGCGCGCACCACCCTGATTTTGCGTTAGCTTCGACTCCTCGTCCTGGATCTGTTTTTCGAGGACGGGAAGCCGTCCGTGCCGCAGCTCGGCGGCCTTGTTGAGGTCGTAGTTGCGCTCGGCGACTTCGAGGTCGCGACGCAGTTGCTCGACCTCTTCGCGGAGGGCCTGAACCTTCTTGAGCGCGTCCTTTTCGCCCTGCCACTGCGCCCGCATGGAATCGCCGCGCTCCTTGAGGTCGGCGAGCTCGCGGCGAAGCTGTTCCAGGCGGTCCCTGGATGCCTTGTCGGACTCCTTTTCGAGCGCCTGCTCTTCGATCTCCAACTGGAGCATGCGCCGCGTGATCTGGTCCAGCTCGGTCGGCATGGAATCGATTTCCGAGCGAATCATGGCGCAGGCTTCGTCCACGAGGTCGATGGCCTTATCGGGCAGGAAGCGGTCGCTGATGTAGCGATCCGAGAGCACGGCGGCGGCCACGAGTGAGTTATCCAGGATGCGGACGCCGTGGTGGACCTCGAAGCGCTCGCGGAGGCCGCGCAGAATCGAGACGGTGTCTTCGACGGTGGGCGGCTCGACGAGGACTGGTTGGAAGCGGCGCTCGAGTGCGGCGTCCTTCTCGATGTGCTTTCGATACTCGTCGAGCGTGGTAGCGCCGATGCAGTGCAGCTCGCCGCGCGCCAGCATGGGTTTGAGCATGTTGCCCGCGTCCATGGAGCCTTCGGCCTTGCCCGCGCCGACGATGGTGTGCAGCTCGTCGATGAACAGAATTACCTGGCCCCCTGATTGCTTGACCTCGTTGAGGACGGCCTTAAGACGCTCTTCGAACTCGCCGCGATATTTTGCGCCGGCGATGAGGGAGCCCATGTCGAGCGCGAAGATGGTCTTGTCCTTGATTCCCTCGGGCACGTCGCCGCGCACGATTCGCTGGGCGAGGCCCTCGACGATAGCGGTCTTGCCGACGCCGGGTTCGCCGATGAGGACGGGGTTATTCTTGGTTTTGCGCAGCAGAATCCGAAGGGTGCGGCGAATCTCCTCGTCGCGCCCAATGACGGGATCGAGCTTGTTGCGGCGGGCCTCATCCACGAGGTCGCGGCCATACTTGGAGAGCGCTTCGTACGTCCCTTCCGGGTTGGAGCTGGTGACGCGCTGGTTGCCGCGCACATCGGTAAGCGCCTGTAGGAAGCGGTCGCGCATGACGCCGAACTCGGCGAAGAGCCGCCCGGCGGGAGTGGATTTTCCCTCGTCGATAAGGGCAAGGACGAGATGCTCGACGCTGATATATTCGTCCTTGAGGCGCGCGGCCTCGTCGCCGGCCTTGACGAAGAGCTGGTTGAGCCGCTGGGTGACGTAGACCTTGCCTGGGTCGGCGCCGGGGCCGCCGACTTTGGGCCGCTTTTCGAGCTCCTGCTCGACGCGCTGTTGGAAGGCAGCTCCCCCCGCCCCCAATGCTGGGGGAGCTTGTCCACCGCCGGCCCCCAATCCTGGGGGAGCTTGTCCACCGCCATTTGAATCCGATAGTATCCGCCGAAGCAGACGCGGGAGCAGACCGTCGGGCTGTTCGAGGAGGGCGAGCAGCAGGTGTTCGCCATCGACTTCGATATGGCCGTAGCGGACGGCTTTGACCTGCGCTTGCGCGAGCGCTTCCTGTGACTTCTCGGTCAGTCTGTTCATATCCATGCGGCACACCTCACATCTGTTCTTAAGTATCCTTCGTATAATACACTAAGGTATTCAGAATCAAGCACGGAATCTCGGATGGGCGAAGTTTCGTGATTCGTCTGAACTATGATTTGTCAGATTTATTGATTGCGCGTGAAAGGGCTGAGACGTGCGAGGAGAGGGGTTGCGGGCCGCGCGCCTGATGGTGATGAAACGGGGCCGTTTCATAGTTCATCAGACCAGTATTACCTGATCTCATAACACCCGTGTGTCATCTGATCTTGTACACATATCTCGCGTCTATCCTCGGTCGGCGTGTACCATTCAGTAACCACGGGAGGTTGATGTAACAAGAGCAAAAAACGGTAGCCAATCGGCGTCATGAAATGGTGTTGGCGGTACGCTCCGGGCAATCGGTACATACGATGGCCTACAACGTTGGTGTTACTATGTCCGCTGTTCAATTTTGGGTCCAGCGCGACATGAATTTCCTGCCCAGTGGAGTCCTCCTACTCGATTGGGCCGCGAACGTAGAATCTGTCTAGTATCGTCTACCGTCTTACCTTCGTCGCACGTCGGAGCTAGGAATCGTCGAGTTGTTAGGCCGTGAACCCACAGTCAATTACAACGGGACCCATCGATTGATTCGCTGCGAAGTCGACCTATCGGCGGACATCATCCGTATGTATTGTCTGCGTCGTCAAGCCCCAGACGAGCAACCGCTCCTCACGCAGATACCGTGCCGGCTCCCCTGTGAAAGCCGAAAACATTCCACAGATACCGACTGATCGACTTCAGATGACACAGCTCTGATTCAACTCAAAAGTGTATGAGATCAGATGATACTTGTCTATTTACTATTTACCCGGGGCCCGGGCAGTTGGCTTTTGCAGAGGGGTAGGGATGGCGCTGTTCATTGCAGCCAGCTTGTCCTGAATCTGCTTCTCCTTGGCTGCCTGCTCAATGCCCGCCTGACCGTCCGGGGACTCCCTAAACCATTTATCGGTAATGTCGGCTCCGGTCGACTGGGGCTTGAGCTTGAGGCCAGGATTTTCTTTTGTAAGGATGGCCAGCCGTTTTTTCTCCAGGGCTGCCATTTCCATCTGTTTCTTCATCTGCATCGTGCGCATCGCCATCTGCTGTTTCGTCATGTCTTTCTGCTTCTTTTCCATCATCTGGCGCATCTCCGCCTGCTTCTCGGGAGGCATGCTCGCTTGAGGCGGGGCGGGTGGTTCCGTCCCCTTGCGGAGCGCATAGGAGGTGCCGAAGAGAATAACGAAGAGCACTGCGAGAGTCGCATAGAGCATAGGTCTGGACACGATAGATTCCTCCAAATAAGTAAGCCGAGCAACAATGGGGAGAGAATGAATGCCGCGGAGCGAGGGAGAATTCCGCCCATCGCGCCTTTCATTCTTCTACGGGATTATATCCGCGCTCCGTTCCGGTGTCAAGGCAATGGTTTAAGAGGTCGGGCAGATGACAGAGGTCAATGTAGGAATGCCGCGTCGATCAACGAAGAGGCCGGCCTAGTAAATTCTGACGGCCAGGTAGTTGGTAATTGCAAATCAGGCATAGCGTCGGGGCAGGGGCCTGTCGGCCCAACGCCGGCGGCGAATCTCGGGTAAGTGAGGTCGCAACAAAATACGACTGAGCAGATCGAGCACACTTTCTCCATACACCTTTACGCGTGGCTGGAGAAGCGGATCGTTGCGCGATTGGGCAAGACCGCTGCGCATTGTGCATGCGATCCGCAGTCCCGACGCGCACACTAGCTTCGGCGTGCGCGCATTCAGGTGCCCATAAGGGTAACAGAACGAGCGCGCCTTAACACCCAACGCCGCTTCGATTTCGTGGTTACATTTCTCGATCTCGATAATTGCGTCGGCATCGTCCATCTGGTCCAAATGCGGATGCGAATGCGTATGGTTACTGATCTCCCACCCTGTGTTTGATAATCGGCGAAGTCCTGCCCAATCCATCAATGGCACCACGGGCTTGGCGTTTTGGACGTCCCACCCATTTGTTGTGCCTACACATCCGGAAACGGCGAAGATTGTGGCGGGAAGGCCGTACTCCGCGAGAACAGGGGCAGCAATCTCCTCAATGCAGCGATAACCATCATCGAACGTGATGGCTACCGTGCGACGCGGCAACGTATGTCCCCGTGCAAGAGCTTCGCCTACCTCTGCGAACGTCCGCGCCTGATAGCCAAGCCGAACGAGAAGCTCAATATGCCGCCTGAAGGCCCTGGCGGAGATGTTAACAAATCGATCTTGAGGGCAAGTCACAGGCTGCCCTACTTTGTGATACATCAGAATTGGGAAAGCCTGCGTAATCCTATTCATCACTGCCATCCTCTTACATCGAATTTTAGTCAGGCTGCGCAGCTCATCCATCGCCGGCACTATGCTCAGCCCGGAAATGACGTTGAATGTAATTACCCTCATTGCTTACTTTCGCGCTTACTTTCGAGCATCTCGCGATAGAGCGCTTCCATATTGTTCGTCATCACGTTCACGGTAAAGTGAGTGCTTACAAGGACCTGGCCAGCGGCGCCCATCGCGGCACGGCGGCCCGGGTCTTTCAGAAGTTCCACGACTGCCTCGGCCAGCGCCGCGGGAGTCCGTTCCATCAATAAGCCGGTCTCTCCTTCGACGATCACTTCGGGTATTCCGCCGACTCTGGCCCCAACTACTGCCTTACCCATCGCCATCGCCTCGATGATAACCATCCCGAACGCCTCGATTTCTGACGGGACCGTTATGACATCCATGGCTTTCATAAGACGCTGCACATCGCGTCGGTATCCGGTAAAGCGCAAAAGGTCCGATACTCCTTCAGAGTCGGCCAACGCCTTCAATTGCATGCCTATATGGGGAGGTACGTCGCCGACAAAAACAAAACGGGCTCCGGGCCGCGCCGCGACTATTGCTCGGGCCGCACTCACCAGAAGCGAATATCCCTTTGGTCCCCCGGCGTGGCCGAACAACCCTACAAGCTCGGCTCCCGGCGGCAGATTTAGTTCCGCACACACATCGTCTCGTTCGGTTTTGTTTCTGTCAGCCGTACTGTCTGACGCAGATTCTACGTCACCGGGGTCGCAAGGAAAGTCGGTTCCGTTATACACGGTGTGCAGATATTTCGGCGCGATTTTTTGCTGTCGAAGCATCTCCCGCACATAGTGGGACACTGGAACAATACGGTTATTACCACGTGGGAGAAGGACGCGATAAACCAGGTCGCTCGAGACAGTATGTACCGAGGCGGCGACCGGCCGCCGGGTTAACTTCCCCAATAGCGCCGCACAGTATGCAGCGCGAGTCATATGGGAATGGATGAGATGGAACTTATACCTGTGAATCAAGCGCAGGTATTTTGGCAAACAGGAAAGGAACGCACGCGCGCGCAGGTCGCCTACTACCAGCGGTATTCCCGCCGATTGGACTTCTCCAGACAGTCGGTTAATTGCAGGGCAGAGAACCATCACCTCGTGCCCACGCTGCCGCAGCGCCTTGCTTAACATTAACACATGGTTGGTTGCGCCACACGGATGAGTGGGGCCAATGATCTGCAAGATGCGCAAATGCGATACTCCCCGCGAGATATCAGGATTGAGCCACTGAATGATCCGGCCTCGCTCTGTCTTGCCGGACTCTGCGCCGGCAGGAGCGCGTTAAACGGTTTCGATGATTTCGACGTTCGCGCGAGGCACGGTTACGTCGCGGCCATCCTCCAGCTTTGCCTTCAAAACCCGCACCCACGTTTCCGAATCGACCTGCTGAAGCTCCGGCGGAAGTTCCGTCACGGACCCGAGCAGCCCGAAATACGGCTCGCGAATTACGCGAATAGGCGTGCCTATAAGTAGTTGGCCGCCTTCCGAATCATTGGCCTGGGTGCCTCCATCTTCGAGCGGCACAATCACTTCCGGACGAATCACGCCCGCCCGAATCTGCGTCGCGCCATTAATGGATGCGGTCCGGCCCTCCAGCGACCGGAGCAGATCGAACGTTCGCTCCGCCATCCGAATCGTCCCGAATCCCTCCGTCACCACCAGCGTAAAGGGGATAGGCTCCTGCCCGGTAATCGCCACTCCGATGTCGAACGCGGGGTCGTTCAGCGCATCGCGCAGATAGTCGATAAGCTCCCGATCCAGCACGCCGCCGACCACTATCCCAACCACGCCGATCTCCGCGGCCTTGCGCAGCGCGGCCAGCGACACGTTCGAGCCGCCGACCACTATCTTCCCCCTGTGCTCGGGCCGCAGCAGCGAATCCGTCAGCGGCTCTCCGCTCCCCGATGCCAGAATCGCGATAGTCCCCTGCCGTTCGCCTCCGACTCCGAAAATGCCCTGGATCAGCGCGCATTCGCACGCAATTACCACGCCCTCGTCAGGCATCACGCGGCTCACTCGCCCGGTGATATAGGCGTCCTTTTCAATGGGGGAGGGCGGCTGCCGGATGCCGAGGTTGCCCGTCTGCTCCGAAATAAGCTCCAGCGTACCCATCACCGGAGATTTGAACTCGCTCTTGAAAAGCCCGAATAGCCCCTTGCTCCGCGCCAGCAGAGCGTCCTTCTCGATTTGGTCGCCCTGCTTCACCAGTAGCGCGCCCCTCACGTCTCCCGGCTCGATTCCCATCAGTTCGGCAAGCTTGACCGTCTGAAGGATGCCAGGCAGCTCCGCCCTCGCGACAACAGTGTCGGGCGTCACCCGGTCACCTTCCTTGACGAGCACCTTTCCCTTGAGCGGCAGCCGTCTAACCTTGTCTATCGTCGTCCGGGCGCTCACCTTCAGCCCCGGCGTATACGCGCTTCCCAAAATGACCTCCATCGGAGCGGTGTTCAGGTGTTAAGGTGTTCAGATATTCAGGAGTTAAGGTGTTCAGGCGTGCACAGGTTCGCCCTGAACACCCAACACCTGAATAGCTGAATACCCTCCTAAAACTTCTTCCCCTTCAGATTCTCCAGCTGTTCCCGATTTCTGGAACCCGGCGTGCCGTTGCCATAAACGAGAGAGCCTGTGGGACCGCCGATGTCGTGGACGGTGGTTATTTCGGCGGCGACGGCGTCCCAATCCTTCAGCGTCATATGCGCGTTCATCGGGCTGCCATGCTTCTCCGCCACCAGCGCCGCGCGCTCGATTCGGCCTATCTCCTTGCGTCGCGCTTCGTCGGCCGGCTTGTTGGAGCGGACCTCCATGGAAAGGCCCTCCAACAGATCGTTATATACGTAGCTGCTCGGCGCGCCAGACTTGTCACGTGGGCAGTGGAAGATATCCTCTTTCCCGAAGCCGGTGTTGGAACGCGCCGTCATGTAGCCCATTGCTGCATCTGTCCAGCCGGATGCGTTCGGCAGCGTCCCGTCGTAGTCGGAAGAGTAGGTGGTCAGCGCGCGCGAAATGGAAAGCAGGTTGCTCTGGCAGGTCTGGAAATCGCGCCGCTCCACAAGCTGAATAAAGTATGGCCGGAACGCGAAGAAGAGCAGAATACATATAAGTCCAATGACGACGGATTGGATGCGCATCCGCTCGCGCGCGCCCATCCTCCACGTTGCCTTTTTCGGCTTTGACTGATTCATGAGTGAGAACAGGTGACAGGTGTCAGGGATCAGGTCTCAGCTCCCACGCCGCCCTTGCTGCAACCTGAAACCTGACACCTGACACCTTCCTTTCTGCATCTTGCGATGTAATGGTATACGAGCGCCCCGGTAATCCCTTCCACGCGCAGGTGGCGGGCCAGGAGATCGCGCAGCTCGTTGCGCGTGAATCGAAAGAAATAGATACCGCCTTCATGCGTGCCCTCTTTCTGGCCGAAGAGCCGCATCAATAGGGAATACTGGTAGGCGGACAGCACAAGGTTCCCGCCGGCTTTCAAAACGCGAGCCAGCTCCGACACAGCGGATTCGCGGGCATCGCGTGTTGGGATATGCTCAAGGACCTGGCCGCTCACGACGCGGTCGAATGCCTCGGCTCGTAATGGCAGGTTGCAGAGGTCAGCTAGAATGAGATCGACGTTCCTGACGCCCACCCGCGCGAGCTTGCGGCGGCACGCCCGCAGCGATTCCCAGCTAAAGTCGATGGAAACCAGATGCGCGCACCGCGCGGCGAACTCGGGCGTCATGCGGCCTGTCCCGGAGCCGGCTTCCAGCAGCGTATGCGCAGGGCTCAGCGACAGGTTCAATAGCATTGCCGGTATCTCGACAAGCCCGAACAGATTAAGGTGCCACATGCGGTCGTACTCTTCAACCTGGGAGTCGCGAGCCTGCATCTCGGACCGCTTCTGGTGGGCGGCATCATCGTTTGAATGGTTGCGGCTGGGAGTCAGGTCCTCCGGCAGCATTCGCGCGATCCCCTCGCGCACTTCATGCGTTCGCCCGCATGCTCGGCATCGCAATGTGCCCTCCATCATCTCGGAATCGACCCAGCGCCCCTCGCAGATTTCGAGGGGCGCGTCGCATCCGGCTGTGCAGCGCAAAAGAGGGAGGAGGTTGCAAGTCATTGCGGCGGATTCAATCCTTCACTACATGAGTATCACGAGTAGGAGCATGGGAGTCTCGGAAACGTTTACGACCGCTCTACCGGCAAAAACAGTCAGCAGTGAAGCGATTCCCGCGGTCCGACCGGTAGCTACTATTCCTTGACGGCCAATCGTATTCCTTTTTGGCAGCTCGGTAGAGTAGCAGGAGTGGCAGGACAGATCCGCCGTGAACGCGAACAACCGCGAATAAGCCCGACATCGAAGATGACAATGCGCTCGTACAAATATCGCGGTAATTCGTTAGGAGAGGATGCCTATATGTCCAGGGAATTTCGTTCGGCCCCGCTGCTGTTGTCCCGGCGTGAGATTCTGGCCGGCGCGGGAGCCGCCGTTGCGCTTCCGCTTGCAATCCCGTCCCGCGCATCGGACGAGAAGCTTCCCCCGCTGCTGATGCCTGGACCCTACCGCGGCAAAGTTGTGGAGGTCCTGCATCCCGATTCGGTTGCCGAGGGCAAGGTGAATCGCGACGCCGTGCGCGGAATGATGAAGCGGGGGATGATGGAGCTGACCGGCTCCGCCGGTGAAGAAGCTGCGTGGAAGCGGTTTTTCAAGTCCACGGACATCGTTGGAATCAAGGTGAGCCCGGTGGGAAGGCCGCGCTCCATAAGCCAGCCGGAGACGATTCTCGAGATTATCCGAGGGCTGAACCTTGCGGGCCTGCCGAATCGCAGCATCATCGTATTTAATCGCTACGAGAGCGAATATCGGGAATGCGGCATTACAAAGTTTCTGCCCGAAGGCGTGCGTGAAGCGTTCGCCTCCCTGGAATACGATGAGGTGCAGACGCGGATCGACAACTACGACCCGGAAGTCTATGTCGAATTTCCGCGCGTCATGCCGGGGCAGGACCCAGAGAACCCCCTGAACCGCCGGTCGCACCTCTGCATCATCGTCAGCCAGGTTGTGGATAAGGTGATAAACGTCTGTGCGCTCAAGGACCACGCTTCCGCCGGGGTGACTATGGCGCTCAAGAACATGTCTCACGGAATGAACAACAACGTTTGCCGGACGCACCCAACGGCGGATCAGAACTGGTGCGACACGTTTATCGCGACGGTTGCGGCCCAGCGGAGGATTCGGGAGAAGGTTGCGCTGCACATCGGGGACGGCCTGATCGGCACGTACGACGGCGGACCCGGAATCTGGAATAAGCACTTTTCGACGTGGGAATATAAGAGCCTGTTCTTCGCCACGGACCCCGTCGCCCTCGATCGCATTGCGTGGCAGATACTCGATCGCAAGCGTGTCGAGATGGGCCTTCCCATTCTCGCGGAGACCGGAAAGAAGCTCAAGAATCCTGGGTTTGAGTCCTTCGATGCGCGTCAGCCGCAACACGTCCTGCTGGCAGCGGCGCGCGGGCTCGGCGAAGCGGATATGACGCGAATCGAGCATCGCGCCATATCGTTGAAAGGATAGTCGGTCCCGCTGCATTTCCCTGCATACCTATCCAGGCGCATTCAGATCCAGGCGCATACAACTCCAGGCGCGGCCGGCGCTTCAAATGCAATTGTTATGGGTCACTGCTCCGATGCCGGACCGGCGGTTCGGGATCGGTCGCGGTGCGTAAGCTCGCTCATCAGTGCGAGCGCCTCCGGTCGATTGGGGTCTTTCTGCAGCGCGAATGACACCAGATCAATCGCATCAGGGACGTTTGCCGCCTGCTGGTCCAGTTTTGCAAGTTTCAGGGCGGCATCGGGATTATCCGGTTCTCGATATCTCTGTCGACGGGCGCCGCTCAAACTGGATTCGAGTCGTGACAGCGCAATCGCCTGCGGCTTTAGCGCCTTCGCGCGCTCCGTGTAGGCGCGCAAATGCGCATAAGTATCGGCGAGAGCCGATACCATTTTAGCGTCGCTCACTCCGGCAGCGGCAGCTTTCTCGAGCACGATGCGAGCGTCATCATAAATACCCAGGCGGTCAAGCACGATGCCCAGCTCAGACAGGGCCGACGTATTGGACGGATTCTCGCGAAGCGCTTTTTCGAAGAACACCCTGGCAGCTTTGGAAGCGGGCCTGCCCGCGCTGCCATATTCCGCCTGCAGTCGGCCCGTGACGAAATATATCTGTCCGGCGTGAATCGGGCGGCCCTTCAAGAGAGTTCCAGCGAGAGGAATGGCCTGGTCGGATTGCCCCGTCTTGGCCAGCGCCTGCGCGAGGTTGAGGGTTATCCCCACGCTTTCGGGGTCGAGTATGTGCGCAGCCTGAAGCTCGCTCACCGCCCCGACGTATTCGCCATGGGCTGAAAGCGACGCGCCGAGCGCGCTATGAGCGAGCGCACAGGCAGGCTCGATCTTTACAGCACGCCGTCCGATGCGAAGGGCCGCATCCACGCGCCCTGCACGGAAATAGAGGTCGGCTTCGCGGCAGTCCACGTGCTCGGCCGACGGGTTCGCAAGACGAAGCGCATCCAGCCGTTTGACGGCGGACGAATAACTTCCAGCCGCCTGATCTTCGGCGGCGATAGCGTAATACGGGGCGGCATTCCCCGGTTCAAGAGCGGTGGCAGTGGTCCACTCACGGATTGCTCCTGCCCGGTTACCTGCTTTAGCCAGCTTAACGCCTGTGTCGTAATGCATTTGAGCTGCCGTGTGAGCTTGCCGATCGCGAGAAATGGGAGATCTGGCGCTGCGCAGCGCGCCGTACAACCCCGCCCAGCCCGCGAGGACGATCATGATGTAGACGAAGAACGATTTCCGCTGCATGGCTCAATTTCGGATGATAACGTCAAAAGCAGATCCCTGCGGGATGACGGACAGACGGGATGACGGACCGCGTCTATCGATTCTAATGACTCAGGTTGCAGAGAAGAGGATTACGTACCGAGAATTGGTAAAAAGTCACCTTCTCGCCTTAAATCGGAGATAGCTGGAACAATTCCTTGACAATCCACGGCTTTATCTATACACTACTAGTAGACAAACCGCAACCTCAGATGTCAACCGTTTGTTGTCTGTTGATATATATCACAACGGTTGCTGGACATGAACAGGAAACGATGGAAGTAACCTTTGCGGTGTTGGCAGATTGTGCCAACATAACCGCAGACAACAAGGTCAATATCATGGGTGTATTTGGGGAGATCAATCCTGCATCTCTCCCATTTTCTTTGCCAACTTTGTTTCTTGTGATGCAGTTTTCGGCGTCTCCGATTGAAACTGGAACTAAGAAGCATATAAAAGTGGCACTCCTAGATAGTGACGGCAAACGAATCCTTGAGCTTGATGCGGACACAGAAGTACCACAACCAACCCGGCCGGGCAGCAAATCCAACGTGGTTAGCATTGTTGGGCTGAATGGGATTCCTTTTTCCAAGGCTGATCACTATCAATTCGCCATTTTGGTTAATGGCGATGAGATGGCCACCATACCCTTGCGCGTCAACCCACCGCTAGGAGACAAGTAATATGGTACAGACATATTTGCAAGAAGCGCAGAGCGAGTTCAAGCAGGTTAAGGAAGAAGAACTAGTAATCGAAGGACAAAGAGTTCACGCCAAAACAATCCTAAATGCGACATCCACGCAACCTGCCGCGCAAATTAAGTTTGAGAATTGGACGATAACATCCATAACGCCTGCACCTGAATTCTCTTCGCTTGCCAGCGAAGAGACTCTTGACCGTATCTGGAATGATCCCTCGGAGGATGCGGCGTGGGCAGGTTTGTAATAGGTGATATTGTTGTAGTCCCCTTTCCTTTTTCCGCATCAGAAGGTGGAAAGAGACGCCCTGCGGTTGTACTGGCTGAATGGCCTTGTGCGGGAACGACAGACTATCTCCTGTCCATGATCTCATGTCGGAACATGGCCGAACCCCATATATTGCCGCTTGCGACTGCCGACATTGAAAACGGAACATTAACCGCGCAAAGTTACCTGCGCCCGACTTATATGTTTGCGGTAACGGACAGGCTCATATTACACAAAATCGGCAACCTGAGAGCCGAAAAGCTGAATGAGGCGATGGCAAGACTTCGCGAAGTGTAAACGTGACGGGAGAGATAAATGGATATTCCGCGACAAGAGCGCGTTGATCACGCGCTAGTCGAAAACTTCGAAGAAAACGTGCGCCGCTTACTATCCGCGCCCAAAAAAGCAATAGATGAAATTATCACCGAAGAACGCGAAAAGCGCAGTGCGGCCAATGCCGACAAGCAGAAGTAAGAATCGCCCGGAGAATTACTCTCCGGGCGATTGAGATTCAAGGTGAAACCTCTTGGTTAATGCCCAAGCATAAATGTTGCTGCGCAAACGTTGTGGCGCAAGAAACTGCTGATTCAGTGAGCGTCGATGCGTTGGCGAGCCTTTCGGTCGGACAGAATGAGAAATCGGCGACTGTGCCGAACGGTAGGACATATGCAACAAGTTAGAGCGCAATGTCAATAGGTTTTATCAATGAATATTACAAATTTTTCAGGATTCTCGCCGGTAACTGCCGCGAGCAGCCGGCCAGAGCAAATCCGAGCAACCATTTCAACGTTTCCGAATGCAGGCTGACATAGTAAAGGTGGAGGGCGATGGACAGGCAGGATTGAAATCTTTCGCGCTGCACACCGATTCCTAAATTCGGAAGGGATGCAGCGCCCGCTGCGAGAAACCACCGTTGTCGAATGATAGGGGAGCTGTCTCGCTTCACTCTCCTCCGTGTGCTGCTCACTTAACTGGGTTAATAAAGCTGGGCGCCTTCAGGCCCGGGAGGCATAGATTGAGCGGCAGTCACGAACCGACGCGGCGCGAGCTTTTGAAAACGGCCTCCGCCGCCTCCCTCGCGCTTACCTCTGCGGAAAGGAACAGACGTCCGATGCCCCCACCCGCCTTCCGGCCCAGGCTTGCCGTTATCCTTACGCAATACGCGGCCGGCGGTCATGGGGTCTGCTACTGTACCAAGTTTTTGGAAGGCAAGCAGTTCGACGATCACTTTGAGGAGCCGCTCTGCGATGTGGCGGGCATCCATCTCATGGAGATCGCGAAGAACGACGTGGGCGTCGCAATCGCAAAGAAACATGGGGTTACGATGTACCCTTCGGTCGCGACAGCGCTCTGCCTAGGCGGGGACGAGCTGGCAGTAGACGGCGTTGTGCTCATCGGCGAGCATGGAACCTACCCGCTGAACGCGAAGGGCCAGCAGCTATACCCGCGCAGGGAGCTCTTCGACCAGATCGTGGCAGTGTTCCGGCAGTCGGGGCGCGCTGTGCCGGTCTTTAACGACAAGCATATGAGCTGGAATTGGACGTGGGCCAAATACATGTGGCGCACGATTCGCGAGATGCGAATCCCCTGGATGGCGGGGAGCAGCCTCCCTTTCGCGAAGTACGAGCCTATGGTCTCGCTGCCTCGCGGCAAGAAGCTCGACCACATAATCGCCATAGGATATGGCGGGCTGGAATCGTACGGCTTTCACGCGCTCGAGACGGGACAGCACATCGCCGAATGCCGGGCGGGTGGAGAAGTCGGCGTGATAAGCGTCCAGGTTCTCTCCGGCCAGGACGTCTGGGATGCGCACAACGCGGGCCGATGGCCGAAGGAGATTGCGGACGCCGCGCTGGGCGCGTGCAACAGGCCGAATGGAAAGCCGCAAAGTTATGTCGCCGGCGTTCACGCGTTCGACATCGAATACCGCGATGGGCAGCGCATGACGGTAATCATGGCGAACGGCTACTGCCAGGAATTCGCGTTCGCCTATCGTGTCAAGGGCGCGCGAGAGATCGTCGCCACGGCCTACTACCTCGACGACATCCCGCGCCTCAAGCACTTCTCCGCGACCGTAAGGGCCCTTGAGGAGATGTATATCAGCGGCAAGCCCACCTCTCCCGGCGAGCGCACCTACCTGACGACCGGAATTCTGTCCTACGGGATGGAGAGCCACTTCCGGGGCGGCATCAAGCTCAATACTCCGGACCTGGACATTGCCTATCGGCCCATGCCCACGCCCCCGCACTGGAAAGAGGTCCTCCGATGAACCCGGCCGTCGAAGCCGCGCCTCCCCTCCCAACGACCCAACGACCCAACGACCCAACGACCCGCCACTATAAATGGACCGTAGTAGGCATGCTCTGGTTCATCTGCTTCTTCAACTATGCCGACCGGCTTGCGATATTCTCCGTGTTCCCCGTGCTGGAAAAACAGTACGGTTTCTCGAAGTCCCAGCTAGGTCTCATCGGGGCGGCCTTCACGTGGGTCTATGCGCTGGGCGCTCCCCTGGCGGGGCAGGTCGGGGACCGCTATCCGCGCAAGTGGGTGATTCTCGGCGGCCTTTACGTATGGAGCCTCATCACCGGGCTGACCGCGCAGTGCACGAAAGTGTGGCATTTCGTCCTGGTGCGAGGCGCGGAGGGAATGGGAGAGACCTTCTATATTCCGGCTTCCATGGCGCTCATCAGCGACTATCACACGCCGGCAACGCGGTCGCGCGCGATAGGGCTGCACCAGACGAGCATCTACGCGGGGACCATCTTCGGCGGCTCGCTGGCGGGCTGGATGGCGCTGCATTACGGGTGGCAGTCGCCGTTTTTGCTTCTGGGCGCGGCGGGCATCGTCCTCGGGGTGATTCTGCACCTCTTCATCCGCGAGCCGCGCCGCAACGAAGCTGAGATCCGGGAGCGCCGGGAACGTGAGGAGAGTAGTGAAGGTGATTCAGTTCACGACGAAGGGCCGCCCGCGATTCCCATGAGACTGTTCCTGCGGGAGTTCTGGGCGACCCCGACGGCGGTGCTCCTGGTCGCGGCCTACTTTGGCGCGAACCTCGTGGGACTGGTCTTCCTGACGTGGATGCCGACGTTCCTGAAGGAGAAGTTCGGGCTCAATCTGGCTGCCGCGGGCCTCGGAGCGACCGTCTTCATTCAGCTGGCTAGCATGGGTGGAGCAATAATCGGAGGCGTGGTATCGGACTATTGGAGCCGCCTGCGAATCGAGGGGCGCATACGCGTACAGGCCCTTGCTGCGCTTGCCGGCTCGCCCTTCATCTTTATCTGCGGCTATACGCGCAGCCCGTGGCTCTTGATCGTGGTAATGTCGCTTTTCGGCCTCTGCAAGGGAATCTACGACTCGAATCTCACCGCCGCGTACTATGACGTGATCGCGCCGGCCCGCAGGAGCACGGCAACCGGCCTGATGAATTTCGTCGGTTGGATGGGCGCGGGGCTGGGTTCCGTCGCGGTGGGTTTTGCCGTGGACCACCACATTACGATGAGCGCCGCCATCTCGTCGACCGCCCTGATATATTTCGCCGCCGCGATCATCCTCTACTGCGCCGCGCTCTACACCGCCCCGACTGACATCGCCCGACTCCGCTCTCGATTCTGACTGCCGGTAATATAGTTAGCCGAATTACCCCCTCGCTGGGGCGATCATTTCAAAAAAGTGGGCCGGAGCACACAGCTCCGGCCCGCTTTTTCCGTGCTGCCCCGACGCTGCTTCGAGGGGAACAATCAGCCGAACACACGTTCCCTTGGGTCGGTCGCTGAGCAGTTGCAAATTGATTCCGATGTACTTGACAGCCCCAGCCAAACGGCGTATAGTGGCCATGCAAGACCTTTTAGTCATCGATCCCTATCCGTATTCTATCAGCAGGAGGATTCGCATGCGCAACATACGTTTTGCCCCCCTCCAATTATGTAGGCTTTCGTCTACTTAATCCCGCCAAAAGAACCGTCGTCGCATCTCTTGCCGCATTCCTCGTCGTTCTCTTCCCAGCCAGCTCTCTTGCCGGCCACTACGATGTCTCTTACTCTGGCGGCACCGGCACGTCCGCGCCGGACGGCAGCAGCAGCGGATTCAGCCTCGGAACAGACCGCTTCTGGGGCGGCGGCGGCTCAGCTTCCGCAAATCCCTCCGGATGGGCCGACTCCGTGGGACCGCTTACAGCGACGCTGACGTGGGCGCCGGATTATACCGGCG
>JBBROJ010000087.1:0-22174 GCA_038229495.1 Chthonomonadales bacterium | reverse complement strand
CGTCTTTCCGGCCTGAACCTCGTGAACGACCTGGAGCTTGAACTCCTTGGTAAACTGACGACGCTTGAGTGCCATGAATGGCTCCTTTCGCACAGGATACCATTCGTTAACTCAGTGTCTCATTTTAGGGGTGCACTCCAATCTCTCATCTTCTCGCTAACGACTTGCTTAATCTTGACGACTATCTTGAGCTGCGTGACGGCTATATTGCGCGGAACATGTTTCTCTACATTTTCGAAATAAGCGGGCCAAGGACGTTTGGCGAGGCATGGGCGCAAGGGCATCTTAAGGAGTTAGTACCCGAACTGATCAAGTCATCTCGAAAACTCGATCCCGAGTATTCTGGGCAATATGATTTCTTACTCGATGGAACAATCCGCATCGAAGTGAAGGCTTCACGAGCGGTTGAGGCGTCCGTGGATGCACCATTGTATATCAGGGCTCTTGCATCGGATTCGCCCAAGCCCATCTGGATGAATTTCCAACAGATAAAGCCAGCTTGTTGTGATGTGTTTGTGTGGATAGCAGTATGGCGGGACGTAATCCGTTATTGGGTACTGGCGTCAAAAGAGGTCGAGGCGAACAGGTTCTACTCGAAGGGTCAACATCGCGGAAATACCGGCGAAGGCCAACTACACGTCACGCATAGGAACATAGACGAGTTTGCAATGTACGAATCGCCATCCAACAGATTGTTAGAAGCAATAAGGAATGCATACGAACGACAAAGAGGTGCATCGCAGAAAGAGACTTGAACAAGCAGGAGCGTGAGGCATCTGGCCCCGGCATGCGCGAGATGCTTGCACCGACTTCCGCCATTATCGGCGCGGGGCTGGGCGATTCGGTTGCGCTCATCACAGATGGCCGGTTCTCGGGCGGCACCTACGGCATGGTCGTTGGCCACGTCGCCCCGGAAGCCTACGTTGGCGGGAACATCGCGCTGATAAAAGAGGGCGATTCCATCACCATCGACGCCCACGCCCGCCTGCTCCAGCTCAATATCACCGAGGAGGAGCTTGCCGCGCGCCGAGAATCGTGGACTCCGCCCGCTCCCCGCTACACACGCGGCGTGCTCGCCAAATACGCGAAACTGGTCTCCACCAGCAGCCTCGGCGCGGTAACGGACCTGGACCTGTTCTGATACTTATACGACGGCAATGCACAGGTGTAGGAATGGAGGCTCCTCACCAGCCTCTGATCCTTCCGTGCCGGTCGTATCGCTCAACAGAAACTGGCCGCCTGATAAGGATTCCGAATCGCCGATTCGTTGTTTGCTTCGAGTTTCCCCCGATTCAGATTGGACCCTCTGAGACAATCGCGTATATTGGATTCTAGATGGGCTGTTCTCGGGCTGAGGTGATAGGAGGCAGGTACAGTGGGCGTACAGCTTGAAGAAAAAAAACGCGCTCAGCGAAATCGAACTTTATCTCTGAGCGAAGCGGAAAAAGCAACGCTGCTAATCAAGCTCACTCGAGACATCCCCGACTCTCGCTTAACAGACCCTATCACAGGAACGATATATGGCGACTGCCGCCAATGGGCAGGCGCGCTTCCGCTTGCGCAGGTGGACCTTCTGTTTCTCGACCCCCCTTACAATCTCGACAAATCGTTCAATGGGACAAAGTTTGCACGGCAGAGTGTGCAGGAGTACACGAACTGGCTCGACAGCGTCCTTCGCGAACTCCTGCCACTGCTGAAACCGACCGCCACCGTTTACATCTGCGGCGACTGGCTCACCTCTCAATCCATCTTTTCAGTGGCGTCTGATCATCTGATCGTTCGCAATCGGATTACCTGGGAACGCGAGAAAGGGCGGGGCGCTGAAACCAACTTCAAGAATGCAAGCGAAGATATATGGTTCTGCACTGTGTCTGACACCTATACCTTCAATGTGGACGCCGTCAAACTGCGCAGGAAGGTCATTGCTCCCTATACCAACACGGAAGGGCAGCCTAAAGACTGGCAGCGCACGGCGAACGGCAACTATCGGGATACCTATCCCTCAAATCTCTGGACGGACATCACGATTCCGTTCTGGTCCATGCCGGAAAACACGGACCACCCAACCCAGAAGAGCGAGAAGCTCCTGGCGAAACTCCTTCTGGCGAGTACGCGCCACGGAGATTTCGTCTTCGATCCTTTCCTGGGCAGCGGAACCACCTCCGTTGTCGCGAAGAAACTTGGACGCCGTTATCTCGGCATTGAGCGCGATGAATTGTACTGTTGTCTCGCCGAGCGACGCCTGGAACTAGCCGAGGCGAATCGCGAGATTCAGGGTCTTGCGGAGGGTGTTTTTTGGGAACGCAACACGCTCTCCACACAGAAGATGACTCCGAAAGAATCAGGCAGTTTTGACATCTTCGCCGAGTAGTCCGATGCGGAACCCGCTTGCCGAACCGACAGCGTTTCTGGAAACCTATGTCCAGAATCACCCCGGCTGCTCCAAGGACAAACTCGCCCTTGTCACCGCCGCGCAATTTGGTCTGCAAAAAGAGCGGTCTGTCTATTTCCATCCTGAGTTCGCCATTCGTTTCTCCTTCGCCAGCGGCGAGTCGTTCTCGAACGTCGTTTTGTCGCTGTCGGCCCTGCAAAGGTATGACCATACGCCCTTCCTCGTCTGCGTCGTCAGGCCGACTGGCGTCCAACTCTTGATGGCAAACACCACGCTTTTGAAGAAGATCAGCCACAGTTCTCAGACATTGACCGTAGACAATGTGCGGGGTAGTTTTCTCGGCCACGACATCGCCCGCACCTATGCTAAACTGGATAATTTGCCCGCCAACTTCGACGCCTTGTTTACGCTACATTCACAACTGACCTGGGAGGAGAATCTGGAACGTCTTGTCGAACAGACAAACGCCATTGTCGCGACGGGCGTTCGGTTTGAACCGAGCCAGGAACAAACGCAGCACATACTAAACGCGCCCAAAATAGCCCGATTGTTGAGCCAGCACCCGGATTATCTTCAACTCGATGCGGATCTATCCCGTTTAGTACAGGCGAACAGAGACGCGATCCTTACCGCCGGACGCATTAATAACGGCAATCTAAGCGGCAACGCAATCGAGCAGATCATCACGCAGGCAAGGAATTTTCATAGCATTGAGGATGCCAGCCGCACGCTGACAATTGGTACGGAAGTTAAGATAGACATCAAAACAAAGATACTCAGCCTCTCTTCTAATCCGAAAGGATACAGTATTGATGGAACGCTCAAGGCGTTGTCGGATGGAAACACGGTTGTTTCGTTCTTTTTCGTCGGCGTCAATATTGTAGAACAGTCCATAGTGACTTGTCTGGTATCCTTTTTTGACAAAACGATATTGAACCTGACACGCTTCCAACACCACTGGTCTGGCCGTAATTCCCGCGGCCACACCCAACTGTCGGGCGATCTGAAGTCGCTCTTTGGCCCTGACTTCGCAGAAGATGTGGATGTCAGTGCCGCACGAACATTCCTGCAAGGGCTAATAGACTTGAAGCCCCAGGCCAAAAATAGTCGATGATAATGACCGCATAGCCATTCTTTGCGCCATGCTGACGGTGCCTTCACTGAGACGCGAAACTTCTACGCGTCTCAGTGATGAGTCCAGGCGAGCGTACAAGAAATGATAATGAAGGCGAGCGTCAAATAATGCCGTGGATGCTTGTGTTGGGAGCCTACGTGGTGGGCGCGCTGCCAATCGGACTGCTCGTCGCGAAGCTCTGGAAAGGCATCGACGTCCGGGAGCACGGGAGCGGCAATATCGGCGCGACGAACGTGTTCCGCGTTATCGGCCCCGTCGCAGGGAGTATCGTCTTTCTTCTGGACGTGCTGAAGGGGTTCTGGCCCCCGTTGGCCGCGCATGGCATGGGCCTGGGAGCGGAATGGCAGGTAGGGGCGGGCATGGCGGCAATTCTCGGCCACAATTTTTCGCCGTTCCTGGGCTTCAAGGGCGGAAAGGGGATTGCGACCAGTCTCGGCGTTCTCTTCGGCGTTGCCTGGAAGGTTGGAATAACTGCCTTCGGATTATGGACAGTCGTCGTTCTTGCCGGCAGATACGTCTCCCTCGGCTCGATACTCGCGGCTGCCTCACTGGCTCCTCTGATGCTCCTGTACTATCCGGGGCAGAGGTCACTGTTCGCTTTTGGGTTGGTCGCCGGAGTGTTTGCCATCTACAAGCATCGGGCCAATGTAGAGCGCCTGTGCAAAGGAACCGAGAATCGGTTTGGCAGTGGCGATGCAGGAAAGTCACGCGGGGCCGCGGAGGCAGCGGGGAGGGAATATCCTGACAAGTCTGATAAAGCGGACGGCGCAGGGGAAGAGGTTCCGCAAGACGCCAGGAGCGATCGAAGCCCATGAGACATCTACTAAGCTTCACCGTCGCGGCAATTGTGGTACTGGCGCTATTTTGGCTGTATTTCTTGCTGCGCGCCCAACCTCTTCAGCAGCGCGTCTACGAATACGGAATTGCCCACGGTCAACAGGACGCCAGGGTAGGGCTGCGCCGAGCGGACGATGCGGAGGACCGGCAGACCGCTCTTTCCTATCTCAGCGAGCCGTTGATGAAGGCGGGCAAACCCGATTCGGCCTCAGTGAATCTGATCAAAGAGGTCTTCGATGCACCGGAGGGCGAGCAAAAGATGTGCCTGACCGAATTTGCGCGGGGATATCAAGAGGGGTATGCGTTGTCGAGGCGCTGACGTTCCATGATCTGCGGTTCGAGGGTTGAAATGGGCTTACGATCGTTTCCACAAGTCCCGCAGCACGTCCCGGCTCTCTTCCTCGCACGGAGCGTTGCACTTTACCGTCTTCCGCGTGAACTCCGCAATCTCTTGCGCAACCGCCCGCATCTCGGCCTCATCGTATCCCTCGTCTATCTCGTGCACGAAGCCATCCGAGTGGACAATAGAGAGCTTGAGTATCGAGCGGTCGTCCGAATCCTCGAACTGCCATAGCTGGACCGCCTCGATTCGATTCAGGCGCGCAATGGACTTTCCGTTGCGGGTGAGCCTGCCGGCGGCGCGGTCGAAGAGATAGGTGATGTTCGCGCTGTAGAGCTTTACGGCATACACGGGCAGGGAGATTGCGATGATTCCCACGCCCAGCAGCCATAAGAAGCCAAAGTGATTCGCGTGCGGGTCGGTGAATCCGAGCAGGGGCGGCTGGCTGCCGCCCTGTTCGTGGGAGGCAGCCTGCATTACGCCGAGGATACCGAGGGGAGCCAGGCAGGCGAGCGTGAAGAAGAGCAGCAGGAATCCGAAGGCCATGCGACCGGGCGGCGGCGAAAGTGTAAGGATAAGACATCTCTCTTCTCTTCTCACGTTAATCCGGCTCATTGTGTTGCTCCAGGTCGGACGGGGTATTCGGGTGTTCAGGTATTCGGGTATTCAGGTGTTTGGCCGACCGTGCCTGAATACCTGAATACCCAACACCTTAGCCTCAACCAACCTTGAACACCTCGCCCAGGAGATAGGTAACAAGCCCCACGCCCACGCCCACGATCGTCATTTCGAAGCCGGACATGAACCAGTGGCGCGCGGTGACCAGCGTCTTGGCGGCCCCTACGGCGAAGTGCGCCAGAATGCTGACGACGGCAGAGACAATAAGCGCCGTCGTCCCGTACGCAAAGAAGAAAGGCAGCACCGGGACGATTCCGCCAATTGCCGTCGCAACCGTTCCCGTCAGCGCGGCTGTCAGGGGGCTTGAGAAGTTGCGGTCCGAAAGCCCCAGCTCCTCGTGGGCCATTGTTTTCAGGAACGTTTCCGGCTGCGCGGCGATTGTCAGCGCCATACGCTTCGCTTCTTCTTCTGAGAATCCCTTCAATTGGTAAATGAGCGACAGCTCCTCCACTTCGTGGTCCGGACTCTCCTCGATTTCGCGCCGCTCCCGGTCGATCTCCGCGTCGTAGACCTCTCGTTCGGCCTTGGAAGCCAGGTAGGCGCTGGCCCCCATGGAGAGGGCGCTCGCGAGCATAGCCATCATGCCCGCACCGACCACGAGACCAACGCGGTCGGGATGATTCTTCGTAAGGCCGGCCATGCCGCTGACGATTCCGAAGACGGCGGTGAGCCCGTCATTCATCCCATATATGGCGTCGCCGATCCAGGTGCCGGTGTTGACGTGCCAACGCTCTGCCTGAAGAATGTGCTCCAGGCGGCTCGCCGCGGTGTTCGGGTGGGACATCGATTGCAGCAGCTTAGTGTGCGATTCCTCCTCTTGCTCGATCTCTTGAAAGAGCGAGCGAGACACCGGATCGGAATCGATGGCGTCGGACTGCGCTTCGAAGACCGCGATGTTTCGCTCCTCTTCGGCCTCCATACGGCGGAGCATCGCTTCGGTGCCCAGCGTTCGGACCAGAATCCGGTCCACGGGTTTCAGCGGAGCGGCCTTATCGCGCAGCGTTCCCCCGTTCGCCGTGATTCGCTCGCCGAACTGGCGGGCATGCCTGCTCTCCTCCTCGGCGAGGCGATAGAAGAGACTCTTTCGGCGCTCATCCTGCTCGCGATTTCCCAACAGTCGGTACAGCTCCGCAGCGCGAATCTCGCGATCTCGGGCATCTTCCAGAGCTGCAAGGAGCTTGGTTTTCGTTTTGCCGGTCTCAGGAGCCTGATACATGGTCATGGGAGGGCGTTTCCGGGACCTGCGCAGCCGGGGCGGCGGTCAATGTGTTTGTGCCGGCGATCCATTTTTAGCTTCTCTCGCTCCTTCGTGAAGAGCAGCTGGCCGCATTTTGGGCAGGCCGAAAGCTCGGATTTCCTATCCAGGTATTCTACGAATTCTACCACCGTCGTGACGAACGATGCATGACTCGACTTGATCGGCCATTACAACCGTTTGCGCGCTGCAAACCTTTCTCAATCAGCGCTTTAGTAGTCGCCTTAATCGTCGTCACTTGCTATACTGAGAATATGGATTTCGAATGGGATGACAACAAGACCGGAGCATCACGGGAGAGTAGAACCACTATGGAGCAAGCACGCTTGCCAGGGCAGATTATCATCCTGAACGGCGTGCCACGTTCAGGTAAGTCGAGCATTGTCGCAGAGATCCAGGCAACCTTTGAAGGATTGTGGATGAACCTGGGTGTCGATAGGTTTATGCAAGCTACCCCCGAACGGTACCTGCCCGGCATCGGTCTACGACCAGGCGGGGAACGCGAGGATATCGAGCCCCTGGTTCCCATCCTCTATCGCGCCTTGTATGAGTCCATCGCCGCCCACAGCCGATTGGGTCTGAATGTCGTGGTCGATGTCGGACACCATGACGCCTACGCAATCCCCCATGGAATCCTCTCCGATAGCGCCCGGCGTTTGAACGGATTGCCGGTCTTGTTCGTGGGCATTCGCTGCCCAATCGAGGTCATTATGCAGCGACGAAACGCGGGGAGGAATGCATTAAATTCAACCAGCGTGCGTGTGCCGCCTCCGGTGCGCTTGTGGCAGCGTGAAGTCCACATCCCTGGCATCTATGACCTTGAAATCGACACCTGGACGTTGAGTCCGAGTGAGTGTGCCGAGGTGATACGAAAGCGTCTCGCGGACAGCCCGGCGCCCTCGGCATTCCAACGTCTCGCCGGAATGTCTACCAGGCAGCCCTAAGAGGAGCAATCGTTCCCTCCAAGTAGCTGCCGGCCAACAACGGGTCGTTGGGTCGTTGGAGGGAGAGAATCAAGGATCTGCCGCCTCCCCAAGTCCACGCTGAGACCCGTGCCTAACACGAAGAATGATTACTCGTCCATACATGTCGGCGGCGGGTTCGCGCACGGCAAATAGAATCCGATATGTTGCTCTGCCAAACCGGACGAGCATCTGCCGGACCTCAACGCGCCCGGAAATTAATTCCGGAGCGACGGGATACATGAGCGGCATTTCGATCAGAGAATCAATGGCCTCATCAATCTGGTCACGAAAGCGCAGAGCAGATTCAGGGGAGCGCAGCAACAGATAGTGAAAAACCGCGTCGATATCGGCTTCCGCAGGCTCTGTGATTCGAAGTTGATAGGCAGGCACCGACTATATTCCAGGATTTCGAGCGCGATGATCCGCCATGAACTCATCGAACGGGCGTTCGCGGCCTGTCTCCATAGCTTCCAGCCCTTCTCGCAGGGCTTCAGTGTCGTCAATCGAAGATAATCCGGGGAGGTCCAAAACCTCTTCCAGCAGCTGATTTACCAGTGTATCCATGTCCTGACCTTCACGCTGCGCTACCGCATGCAGCCGCGCTTCCGTCTCGGGTCTCAATGTTATTGTCATATCAGCCTCCTCGTAAGCGATCTATTCATAGTATACTCGGAGCCTTCAGAATACGTCGGGATGGGCCATGTTCAAAACTTACCGATTCTTTCGCAGAACGCGACCGGGGATAGCATTCGCACGAGCGCCGTGCTCCCAGGCGACGCGGCCATTGATGAGGACGGTTTCGATACCCCGGGAGAAATGGTGCGATTCGGCGAACGTGGCCCTGTCTTCCACGGTCGCCGGGTCGTATACCACCATGTCGGCGAACTGGCCGGGCGCGATTCTCCCGCGATCCGGGAGGCCGAGGCGGTCGGCGGGCATGGAGGTCATTTTCCGAATCGCTTCGGCCTCCTTAAGCACGCCCATCCCGCGCACGTAGCGGCCCAGAACCCGCGGGAAAGTCCCGTAGCTGCGCGGATGAACTCGATCCTCGCCCATTTTGCCTCTCGGACAGGTGCCTACCGCGTCGGAGCCGATCATGGTGAGCGGGTGGCGCATCACATAGGCGATGTCGTCCTCGTTGATGGCAAAGTTGATGGCGCTGACGAAATTCTTCTCTTCGAGAATGATGTCCAGCACGGTTTCAATCGGGTTTTGCCCCTTGTTACGCGAAATGTCCGCAATGCTTTTGCCCTGAAGCGAGCGGTTGGAGCGGCAGACGCCTATCTGCACGCTGTCCCAGGAATCGAGATCATCCCAGTCCGCATGGTTGGCACGGATGTCCGCCAGGATGGCGGCGCGCTGCTCCGGGTCGGTGAGGCGGGCGAGTATGGTGTCGTTGTCGCCCACATTAGCCCAGGAGGGCAGAAATTGGACGGCCATGCTGGTCTGGAAAGCCGTATAGGGGTACTGGTCGAGCTGCACGTCCAGGCCGCGCGCCCGCGCCTCCTCAACCATTCGGAGCGTGGAACGGACCTTGCCCCAGTTGCGCCGTCCTTCCGCTTTATGATGGGATAGCTGAACGGCTATTCCCGCCCGCTCGCCAATCTCGATGGCCTCGGCGACAGCCTCTTCGAGAAGATCCCCCTCGTTGCGCAGGTGGGAGGCGTAGATTCCGCCGTACTCCGCCGCGACGCGGCTCAACTCCGCAAGCTCAGTCACGTCCGCGTACTGCGAAGGCGTGTACTCCAGTCCCGTGGAGATTCCCCACGCGCCGGATTGGAAGGCGCTGTGCAACTCGGCCTTCATCCGCGCCATCTCTTCGGAGGTGGGAGGTCGGTGCTCCAGGCCAACAACGCGCTTGCGGAGCGTCCCCTGGCCCGCGAGCATGACATAATTGGTCGCAACGCCGCTGTTCTCAACGCGCCGCAGATGTCCCTCCATGTCCTTCCAATCGATCTTAAGGCCGTGAACGCCGAGCCAGCGCTGCTCAAAGGCGAAGATATCATCGTCGGTTGCAAAGCCGATGCAGAGCGAGCAGTTGCCAACGACTTGCGTGGTGACGCCCTGCGAGATGATGGATTCCTGCTGGGGGTGAAACAGGACCGAGATATCGGAGTGCGTATGGATGTCCACGAATCCGGGGGCGACACGGCGATGCGAGGCGTCAATCGTCCGGCCTGCATGTGATTCGGAGAGGTCGCCGACGGCGGCAATCCGGTCGTCGACAATCCCAACGTCGGCGGTAAACCCCTCCGCGCCGGTGCCGTCCAGCACTGTTCCGCCCTTTATGAGTATGTCGAAGCTGTCCAAGACTGGTCTGCCGCCTTTATATTGGATGTGATTCAGAATACCACGCGCAGACTTATCGGCGGCTTGCCCAGCCCTCACCAAACGTCGGGGCATCCAGATCGAGCGGATAGGGCAGATCACTCGCATTGTTGAACGACTCAATGTGCCTTCGAGCAAATAGTATCACCAACGGATGCAACTGACCTGCGTCCGCTTGCTCCAGAGCCTCAATGTACTCCGCTCGCTCGCTGCTGCGAATCACCAAAGGAAACCAACCCGCTTTGATGGATATGATTGTGGCGAGCGCACGCGCAACACGGCCATTGCCATCTTGAAACGGATGAATTTGAGTGAAACGATGGTGCAGCCACGCGGATTCAACTTCTGGCGGCACGTCCCCATGAGAGTGGTGCATCTTAATCAGGCGATCCATCTCCGACGCGGTATGTTCAGGCGGACAGAACAGATGGATTTCGCCATCAGGTCGCGTTGGGTTGTTGGAATGTACCTTCCAGTCGCCGCGAATCAATGGAACTTCAATCCACTGCCCCGACAGATTCTTGGCCTGAACGGTATGCTGCTCCCGTGTAAGAACGGAGTGAAGCTCTTTGACGAACGACGTGGACAGTTCGCGATCCTGTTTTACAAATGCGAAAACACCCTCCAATGCCTCCCGCTGCGCCGAAATAATATCGACGATTCGCTCCGCTGGCAGGTTTGCCGCGCCGTGGGGAATCAAGCCCGCCTTGATTCCGTGCTTAATCAACGTTTCACTAATGCCGCAGTCGATTCGATAGATGTCCTCGATAATTCCTGTCTCTATTGCCCACTCACGATTCAAGCGCTCGTTGAACTGATCGATGGCTTCTTGATCGCGCGGCTTGGAGCGTTGGGTTTGCCACAAAGCCGGCAGGCTCTCCAACTCGCGATTCGCCAGGTCGCGCCAATTGTCGGGGAGGTCTTCTATCGGCTTCCAGGGAATGTTCAGTCTCACGTTTTTATTCCGTCAGGGGCCATTGGCATTGACCGGAGGCGCTGGCCCGTGGCGTCGCAGCCGTATTTGGAGCCGGTCAGGTCGAGGTCGTCCCTCAGCATGCTGAGCAGGCTTCTATCCGGTTCGGCATTAGCAGAGCGCCGGCTCCCATTCACAGTAAGGTTTTGATATTCCGCATGACATACTCCGCCTATCGATCTATCGAATCACAAATAGTCATGATTACGAAGGACACGGAGGAAGCATTCTCAGAATCGCCGGTCCTCTTGCCGCATCGCGAGGAGTCCTGCCGTTATGGTCGGGGCTGTCAGGGTTCGCTCCACGAGCAAGCAGAAGCGCAACCATCGGCGGTTTTCCGCAGTTGACCGCGCGTCGCAATGGCGTCTCGCCTTTCGAGTCCTCTACCTCTATGTCCGCTCCATGGTCGAGGAGCGCTTTGGCGATGGCCAGGCTGCCCCGCCGCGCGGCCATATGCAGTGGCGCGCATCGCGAAGGGCCGCTGATCGCATCCAGGTCCGCGCCAGCCCGCACGAGAACCTCGACTGTTGCGACTCCAGCGGCATCGGCATCGTTGGCGACGAACCGATTTGCGGCGTAGTAGAGCGGGCTGTGACCGAATCGATCCCGCGCATTTGGGTCCGCGCCCATATCGAGTAGAATCTCCGCGAACTGTACGCACCATTCCGCGGCCGCATCGTGCAGCAGGGTCTTTACCAGCATCCCCCGCTGGTGGATAAGCTCTGGCCTGGCCGATAGGCGGTTCCGCGCCATCTCGAGCATCATCGGATTGCCGCGTACGCCAAGCTCCGCAACCACGTCTCTTTCGGCAGCAGCGTCTCCGTCCAGATAGGCCCGCATTTCGGGGTCGCCCAGCATACTGCCGGCTGTCGCCAGATCACCCGCGCCGATCGCGTCCATCATATCCTCGAACGCGCGGTAGCGATTCCGGCGTGCGGTTATGGCATGGGCAATCTTCTCGTTGTCCGCCTTGGCAACGGTCATCGATTCGTGTCCGGTGCTTGATATTGGTCCTTGCTGTTGATAAGGAAGGTAGCGGCATCCTCGAAGTAGCGAATCATGGGCGTGAGAACGGGTTCCTGAATCCCTGCGTCGTCGAGCGCCGCGCGCATATGCGTCATCCAGGCGTCGCGCTCCGCCTGGCCGATTTGAAACGGCTTATGACGCAGGCCGAGGCGCGGGTGGCCGCGCATCTCACTGTAAGTCTGCGGCCCGCCGAAGAACTGCGCGAGAAAGAGCGCCAGGTGCTCGCGCGCGCAGTGCAGGCTGCCAGGAAACATAGGGCCCAGCAGCGGGTCCGGCTGTACCCTGTCATAAAAGGCGTTCGAAATTCTACGGAAGGTCTCCATCCCTCCGACCAGATCGAAGACGTTGGCCGGCCGCAGCTCTATGTTGCCTCTATTCATGAGTATCAATGCTCCGCGATGTAATCTTTCGAGAGGCCCATCTCCTCTGGGGCATGGAGCCTCAGCATCTTGATGTGCGCGTCGCCGGGGATGTGCCGCGCCGTGGCATAAGACGCCAGCACCATGATTCCGATGGACAGCGGCACTCCCCAGATGGCCGGCTGCTCCATTATTGTTCGGACGATTGGATTCACCTCGAACGTCAGTATCTTCTTATCGAGCAGCATCGATGTAACGATGGCGCACAGCGACAGGAAGCCCCCGCTCAACATTCCGATGGCCGCACCATATTTGGTGAGGCCGCGCCACCACGAGCCGAGCAGCAACAGCGGGAAGTAGGAGGCCGCCGCGATGGCGAAGGCCCACCCCACCATCATGTTGATGTCGAATGATTCGACCAACAGTCCGAGGCCGACCGAGATCAAGCCGATAATCACCGCCGCCACTTTGAATGCGACCAGGCGCTCCCGCGGTGACGACTGCGGACGAATCATCCTCCCATAGATGTCGTGCGCCATGGCCCCGCTCATGCTGACGAGAAGGCCTGAAAACGTGGACATGAACGCGGCGAACGCACCCGCGCTCGTGATGCCGGAGAGAATCAGCCCCAGGAGGTGATTGTCCAGCGCCATAGGCAGCTTTATAACGACGCTGTCGGTCGTGTTGTTCGCATAGAGCTGCGGCAGCACGGCGCGGCCCAGCGTGCCCCACATAGGCGTGAATACATAGAAGCAGCCGAGCATGATCATCACGAGCATGGTTGTGCGTTTAGCCGAGCGCCCATCCGGGTTGGTATAGAACCGCACCAGTATGTGGGGCAGCCCTGCCGTACCGCATACCAGCGCGATGATGAGCGAATACGTGTAGAGCAGGGGGTGGTTGTATTTGCCCGTCAGGGTCCCAAACGGCTCCAGCCACTTCTTGTTGTTCTGCGCGTTGGGCGCGTACGAGCCTGCGGGAAGCACACCCGTCGCCGGCTCGGCAAACTCAATCTTCGGCGCCGTCTTAACGAGCGCGCCGTTCTTCATGACAGCCTGCTCGTTCTTTGTGACCACGTAGGGCATCATCACCATGGTCGTACGCGGCCCGTATGCGGCCTCGCCGTTGGATACCGCCTGTCCGGAGTTGGCCATCTGAGGTACATGGTACTTTGCGGCGTCCTGCGGCATCGGATCCTCGCCTGGCTCCGGCTTGCGGGCAGGCGAGGCCTTCGTAAGCTTCGCGCCATCAGGAAACATGATCGTTGTTTCGCCTGCCGCCGAGAAACTGACCGCGTTCACAGGCGCGTCCTTCTGTCCCTTGAACTTGAGCGTCACCTCATTCGCGAGCTTCGGCGCGCCTTTGGGCTTCGCCAGGTTCTCATCGAGCCTGGTGTTATACGCCCCATAGACCGACATCAGTACGAAGATGGGCGCGGCTATCGCGAACAGCTTAGCCCAATACTGCATCGCCTGCACGATGGTAATTCCCTTCATGCCGCCCAGCGCGACGTTGAAGGTGATGACGGTTCCGACCACCAGAATCCCGGCGTAGTACGGCCAGTTGAGAATCGATACCATGGTGACGCCCGCGCCCTTCATCTGCGGCATGGTGTAGAAGAAGCCGATGAAGAGCACGAACGTGACGGCGATCTTGCGGAAGAGGGGGCTGTCGAACCGCCCCTCGGCGAAGTCGGGAATCGTGTAGGCCCCGAACCGGCGCAGAGGCCCCGCGATAAAGAGCAGCAGGAAGAGATAGCCGGTCGCATAGCCCACCGGGTACCAGAGCGCGTCGTACCCGTTCTTCATGAGCATGCCGGCGATGCCCATGAACGAGGCGGCGCTCAGGTACTCACCGGAGATTGCGGAAGCGTTCCAGAAGGCGTTGACGCTGCGGCCCGCCACGAAGAAGTCCGAGGCCGTCTTGGATGCGCGCGTCGCCGCGATGCCCATGCCGATGGTCGCGAGTGTAATGGCGATAACGAAGAGAAGCGGAATGTAGCTCATGCGCCTTTCGCCTCCCCTGATTCGCTGGATTCGCCGGTCTCATCCTCTACGAATGCGTGCCGGATTTCGCCGGTCCCCTCCTCCTTCAGGCCGAGCACGGACCGCCAGTCGGTGCACTCCTCCTCCAATCGGTTAGACGCCCGTATAAAATAGGCCGACAGCGCCCACGTAATCGGGAAGAAGAGCACTCCCAAAAAGAGCCAGGTCGCGGTAAAGCCGAGGATTCGCGTGTTGGCAAGATCCGGCAGGAACGCGTTGACCAGCGGCAGGCCGAATACGAGGATTATGAATACGAGAGCGACCCGGAGACTGAGCGCCGCCTGCCGGTGCATAACAAGGCGGGCAAGGCGGGAATGCTCCTCAGGTGACAGACTGTGGAGGTCGTGGTGCGAGTGCATTGGGGCTCCTTCGCCGGAGTGTATTTATCGGACCGTATGTATTCGAAGAGTTACGCGATACTGAGGGCAGAGTTCGGCATCTTGACCGGATTTCCTGCCGCGCAAGCGCATAGGCGCTCTCTCGCGGAAGGATTGAGCGAGAGTCAGCGCGAACACTACTGTCAGAATGTGATGCAGGCCAACCTAATGAGGAGGATGAGCGAATGGCAGAGCCGGTGAATCGACGAGAGTTTCTTGTTAGCTCGATAGGGACGGCAGGAGTGGCAGCGCTGGCCTCCACGGCCTCCACATCCACGGCGTCCTCAGCCCACGCCGTGGCGCCGCCGCAGAACGACGGTCCCAAAAAGGCGGTGCTTTACGGCATGCTGCCCGCTTCTCTCAGCCTGGAGGATCGGTTCAAGCTGGCGCGAGACGTGGGATTCGCGGCTGTGGAGGCTTCGCCGATCACCGATCCGGGCGAGTGTGAAAAGATGCGAGCCGGCGCGGAGAAGGCGGGAATTCGAGTCCACTCCGTTATCTACGGCGGCTGGGACCCCCCGCTCACCCACCCAGATCCCGTCGCGCGCGAGAAGAGCGTGAAGAATGCCGAGGCGGCCCTGCGCGGCGCGAAAATGATGGGCGCGGACGGCATCCTCCTCGTTCCCGGCTTGGTGAACGCGCAGACCCGTTACACGGACGCCTACAAGTACGCTCACGAGGGCATCCGCCGCCTGATTCCGGTCGCCGAAGATCTCAAGATGCTCATAAACGTCGAGGAGGTCTGGAACAACTTCCTCCTCAGCCCGATGGAGTTCGCCGCGTTTGTTGATTCGTTTAAGAGCCGCTGGGTGAACGCCTATTTCGACGTGGGTAATGTGGTCACGTTCGCGTGGCCGGAGGATTGGGTTCGCACGCTCGGCAAGCGGATTCGCAAGGTCCACCTGAAGGACTACAAGGGCGGGCCCGGCCTCTTTGGCGGTAACAAGGGCAGCTTCGTAAACCTGCGCGAGGGAAGCATCAACTGGCCGGAGGTCCGCAAAGCGTTCGGCGAGATCGGCTATACCGGCTTCATGACGACCGAGTTGGGCGGCGGGGACGAAGCCTACCTTAGAGACGTAAGCGCGCGCGTGGACAAGATTCTCGCGGGGGAGTAGCGGGGGAGGGAATTCGGAAGTCGGAAGTCGGAAGGGAAGTGCGCAGGCGGGATCATGGTGATCCCGCCTGTTTTTTATTGCGAAATATCGGCCCGTGCCGTTCTTCCGACTTCCGACTTCCGGCTTCCGAATTCCCTCCTCCCCAACAAACCGGTAATTGCGCGGGCCGCATTTGTATTTGGAATAACCTCGGCCTTATGGAAAAACTACCTGTGCCGACTGAAGGCCGCAATATGATTGCAACCAGCCTTCTATTCGGAAAGGAGCGATAAGTGAGCAATATGGTTATGCACGAGAGGACGGCGGAGGAGGAAGCGATCAAGCTTACAAAGCGCGAGATCGAGGTTCTGACTCTGGTAATCGAGGGAAAGTCCAGTAAAGAGGTCGCCGACATGCTCTACGTAAGTAAGCGGACGGTTGACTTCCACCTTGCCAACATATACGATAAGCTGCAGGTTACCAACCGAGTTCAGGCTTTTCGTCGGGCGGCTCGCCTGGGCCTGATTCCGTTCGATCCGCAGTTCGCGGACCATCAGTAAGCGTTCGCAGCGCTTTTGTATAGGCAGGCCGCCCGTGCCGAAATTATCGGTACGGGCGGTCTCATTTTTAAGTATTTCCGGATAGTTGGACCATAACGAACAACTATCTCCCCCATTTCACCACAATTTACCACATTAAATTTCTGGATTCAGGGTCTGGGCAGGCTCTCTATCAGCATGTTCTTGACATAGCATTATGCAGGAATCCGGCCCGGCATAGTAAAACTACCGAAGTGAACCATCCAGAAACTGTGTCATGGGTGCGTGTTGTGGTACTATTGCAGACTGATTACAGTAAACTACTATAGTATACGTTAAGCGGTTCGCTGATTATGCCGCAGGTAAAATCGCGGATATGAAATGTTGAGGGAGATGAAATATGGGGGATAACGCATGAATGCGCTTGATACGGCGCGGTCCGGGGCGCGGATGGTGTATAACCACCCCGATCTCGTGAAGTGGTTTTTTAGGAACAAGGTCCGCACGTCCGGCCTCGACATAGAGCAGCACACCGGGCAGGGATTGAGTAAATTTCCTCTCGGCATCACCTTCAAGCCCACCCTGAGCTGCAATCTGCGCTGCAAGATGTGCAGCTTTGTGGCGAGCGGAGCGGTTTTCACCAATCCGAAGGACAGCCTGCCGCTCGATGTATGGAAGGGCGTGATCGACGACGTAAAGAAGTGGAAGCCCTACATCTGGTTTACCGGCGGCGAGCCGACCCTCTATCCCCACTTCGTTCCCCTCGTCCACTACATCAAGAAGAACGGCATGCTTGCCGGCGTCACAACCAACGGCACCACGCTCAAGCGCAAGGCCGAAGAGATGCTCGAAGCCCCGATGGACATGATGGTCGTCTCTATCGACGGCAAGGGCGGCATCCACAACAACGTGCGCGGCCACGAAAAGGCGTACGATCGCACAACCGAGGGCGTACTGCATCTCCAGGAGCTGAAAAAGAAGAAGGGCATCCACAAACCGGCCATCATCATCAACTGCGCGCTGACCCCGGATAATTATGAATATGCAACGGACATGATGGGCGTCGCGGATATGCTCGGCGCGGAGGCGCTCAATTTTCAGCACCTCTGGCAGTTCACGGAGAGCATGGTCAAGAACCATAACGCTAAATGGGGCGAATGGCATCCGGTCTCCTACGACGACAATGGCGGCATGGAGCCGAAGCCGATGGACGTGGAGCGCGTCATCGAGATCGTCCATGAAGTCAAGCGGCAGGCCAAGAGCGTCAAGTTTCCCGTTCTGTTTCACCCGGACATCCCTGACGACGAGATTCGCATCTATTACAATGAGCCGGACCGATTTGTGCATCGCAAGCCGGCTGCCTGCGCATGGCTGAACACGGATATTCTGCCCAACGGGGACGTCTCGCCTTGTTTCGACGTAATTTGCGGTAACGTGCTGGAGAACCGCTTTACGGACATCTGGAACGGCTATGCGTTCCGCGATCACCGCAACCGCCTGAGCGTCGAGGGCGATTTCCCCATCTGCGCCCGGTGCTGCGCCTACTGGCGACGAGACTGATTTTAACCACGGGGAGCACGGGGGACACGGGGAGGGAACGGGAGTGAGCAAACGCTACGGGTACATTTCGCGCTGCACTTTGAAAACACCCGTTTCCTCAATAACCGTTCCCCGTGTCCCCCGTATTCCCCGTGGTTAATTCTCCCTGTGATGCGGTGATTCTGGCCGGTGGAAGAGCGCGGACCGAGATGGCCCGCAGGACCGGCACGGAGGTCCGCGCGCTGTTCGAGTGGCAGGGCAAGCCGTTCGTCCAGTGGGCGTTCGAGGCGCTGAGGGCCAGCAGCCGGATCGAGCGAATCGCGGTAATCGGTCCTCCCGATCTTGCGGAATGCGCGGGGCTTGCGGGCGCGGACTTAATCCTGCCCGAGCGCGACACGATTACTGCCAACCTGTTCGCGGCGCTGGACGCGCTCCAGCCGCGTAATCGCGTTCTCATCACGGCCTGCGACAATCCCCTGCTCTCCACCGCCGCCTTTGACGACTTCCTTAGCCGCGTTCCAGCGGATGCCGCCGTCGCCTATCCCATTCTCCGTCACGAATCGTTCATCGAGCAGTTTCCTGGGGCGAAGAACGTTCCCATCCGTCTTCGGGGCGGACGCTGGATCGGCGGCGACTGCATAGTGATAGAGGCCAGCGCAATTCCCAGGCTGCGCGAAGCAATTACACAGGTGCTGGATTCGCGCAAGAGCCTCATCAAAATGGCGAGGCTTCTTGGCCTTCCCTTCGCGGCGGGGCTGGCGTTCAAGCGAGTGGGCGTCGCGGAGATCGAGCGGCAGGTCACCCGTATCGCAGGCGTGGAGTTCCGATTCGTGCCCGATTCCAACCCCGTCTTCGTAGTTGACATCGACGACCCGGAAGATTGGGACTACCTGCAACAATTCAATCAACGGGTAAATGGATAAATGAGTAAACGAACGACCTTCCCGTTGACCAATTGACCCGTTGACTGGTTTTTCCAACGACCCGGCGACCCAACGACCCAACGACCCAACTACACATCATGCAAATCACCGGCCTTATGTCCGGCACGTCGGCAGACGGAATCGACGCCGCGCTAGTGGAGATCGCGGGATCGGGACGCGACACGCGCGTTCAGCTCCGGCAATTCCTGTGCCTGCCTCACTCCGCCGAAATGCGCGGCGCGATTCTTGATGCTTGCAATGCGGAGACTGCCCGCGTTCCGAACCTCTGCGCTTTGAATGCTGCGCTCGGCGAAAAGTTCGCTGAAGCGGCCATTGCGGTGGCGGAAGCCGCCGGGATCACGCTTGCCGACGTGGACGCAATCGCATCGCACGGTCAGACAATATGGCACCAGCCGGAGCCTCGCGCCATCGGCGGATTGGCGGTGACTGGTACGCTCCAGCTTGGCGAGCCGTCTGTTATCGCGGCCCGAACCGGCTGCCGGGTCGTCTCTAACTTCCGTGCCGCGGATATGGCCGCAGGGGGCCAGGGCGCGCCTCTCGTGCCCTATTTCGACTGGGCGCTCCTCACGAGTGACACCGAATCCCGCGCGGCGCTGAACATTGGTGGGATCGCGAACGTCACCTATCTTCCCAAAGGCGCAGCGCTGAACGACGTAATCGCCTTCGACACCGGACCAGGCAATATACTGATTGACGAGTTAATAGGAAGATTCACGGACGGGAAACGTCAATATGACCACAGCGGAGAAATGGCAAGCAGCGGACAACACAGTTTGATGATGACGGAGTTTCTCTTGAGTGATGCATATTTCGAGCGGTCCCCTCCTAAGTCCACCGGGCGTGAACTTTTTAGTATTGGCTTCATTGATCGCTTCATGGGCTTCTGGCAGCGGGCCGCCGATCGCGAAACGGTCCCGATTTCCGATTTGTATCCTGACATTCTCGCGACCGCGACTATGGCAACAGCGGCAAGTATACGGATGGCCCTCGAATTATGGTTGAATCCACGCGGGGGAGTCGAAACAGTAATTGTGGGTGGAGGGGGCGTTCACAACAAGACGCTTATGAGAACGCTCACCGATCTTCTCGCGCCGGCACGAATAGCGACTCTGGAGGACTTCGGCATACCCGGCGATGCGAAAGAGGCGATGGCCTTCGCCGTGCTTGCCTATGAAACTATCCACGGGCGGCCGTCGAACGTGCCTTCCGCGACCGGCGCGTCCCGCCCGGCCATCCTCGGCAGCATCACGCCCGCGCCTTAATGGTAACTTTCGAAAATCACGGCTCAGTGCCGCCGCCCATTCCTCCCAGGCCGCCGCCCCGACTGTTCAGCCCGCTCTTCGCCGCCCCCAGGAACATCGCCGCCCACTCCCGCATCCCCAAAAGACTCACGATCATCAGAAGCGTATGCAGCACGCCGGAAATAAGGCTCCATAGTATGCAGATGCGGCCCACCTCCTGCCGTCTCGGGTCGTCGCACATCATGAAGGCGAGACCGATGGGAAAGCCGAAATAAGGCATGGTGATTCCCAGCCAGAACGCCGCCCGGTTGCTGCGCGCGGTATCGCCCATCTGGTGCACGGCGGCAGCGGCGCGATAAGCATAGTGCTCGGCGCCTTGCTGTGGAGGCTGCTGGGAGCTGAAGGAGGGCGGATTTGGAGTGGAGATCGGATGAAGAATCGGGGAGGGCGTGTAGCCGGCAGGTCCGGCGGCAGAGGCGCCGAGTGGAGCGCTGCATTTCCAGCAAGCGCTGACCGTGTCGAAATTGTTCGCGCCGCATCTTGGACATACGACCCGGCCTGCTCGTTGCGCCATTGCAGCCTCTCCCTACGATGATTTACATCCACATTTTCACACGTCGAAATGGAAGATAATCTCTCCAAATACTGTTCTCCGCTCCCCTGCTGGAATCCTGTCGCGCGTTTGACAATTATACTGTTGTCTGGTAGAATGCGCGTGCAAGTTAGGCGTCCAGGCTGCGTAAGCGATAGAGTGTTTTAGGAGGGGTAGTTCGACAAGGACATGGACGAAGAGAGAATTATGGACCCGCATTTCCAGGGCGGAGGCAGCGAAGCGGAGGGAGGCGACGACGACGGTGAGCTGTCGCTGCGGCCGCGCCGCCTGCGGGAGTTTATCGGGCAGCCCGCGCTGAAGGAGAACCTTCAGATTGCGATCGATGCGGCGCTTGGGCGCAAGGAACCGATGGACCACCTCCTGTTCTACGGTCCGCCGGGCCTGGGCAAGACGACGCTCAGCCTCGTGTGCGCCAATGAAATGGACGCTCCCATCCGCACGACTTCAGGCCCGGCGATTGAGCGGCCCGGCGATCTCGCGGCCATTCTCACGAATCTGGAAAAGGGCAGCGTCCTCTTCATCGATGAGATTCACCGACTCAACCGCGTGGTCGAGGAGATTCTCTATCCTGCGATGGAGGACTTCCAACTAGACCTCATCATAGGAAAAGGCCCGAGCGCGCGGACATTGAAGCTGGACCTGCCGAAATTCACGCTCATCGGCGCGACGACTCGCGTCGGGTTGATCTCGTCGCCGCTGCGGGACCGCTTTGGCATTCATCAGTATCTTAATTTCTACAGTGTAGAGAACCTGACCACCATTGTGAAGCGATCCGCGGAGATATTGAAGATCGCCATCGAGCCGGAGGGCGCGGTCGAATTGGGTCGGCGGTCGCGTGGCACGCCGCGAATTGCCAACCGCCTGCTACGGCGCGCGCGCGACTACGCGCAGGCGCGGGCGCAAGGCGTCATCACGCTGGACGTGGCGAACGAGACCATGAAACGGCTGGACATCGATGAGCTTGGGCTGGACGAGTTCGACCGCCGATTCCTCCGCACGATAGTGGAAAAATACGAGGGCGGACCGGTGGGCGTCGAGACCATGGCGGCCGCATTGGGAGTGGAGCGTGACACGATTGAGGATATGTGCGAACCGTACCTCTTGCAGCTCGGATTCCTCAACAGGACGCCGCGCGGGCGTTTCGCCACGCGTTCGGCCTGCAATCACCTGGGGCTTCGCTACCGCGAGAAGGGCGATAATGGACAGGCGCGCCTATTATGACGAATTGCGCTCAGAGCCGCTTCCTCACAGGGAGGGGTCCGTCCTGTACTGCCATGTACCGCGCATGCCAGACCCTGGGAAGCGAACTCCATCAGAAGTCGGCGGACCTGCCTCTCCGACACGTGCAGAAGCTGCGCCGCTTGCTGCCTGGACATCCCTTCGGTCGCTGTGCGGCTCAGAATCTCTGCTTTTCGTTGCTGGCTGTCGCTCAAGTTTATTGTCCCCATACCAGAGAGTATGCGGACATTTTCCCTGAGCAATTAACCCGGACAT
>JBBROJ010000086.1:0-22190 GCA_038229495.1 Chthonomonadales bacterium | reverse complement strand
TCCGTGGATCGCGAGTGGGGCGAACTGGCCTACAAGGGGCTCTGGTTCGATCCGCTGAAGGAAGACCTGGAGGCGTTTACGGACAAGATTCAGGAGCGCGTTATCGGGACCGTGTATCTGCGGCTGCACAAGGGAAGCTGCGTAGTCGTGGGCCGCGAGAGTGAGTGGGCGCTCTACAATGAGGACCTCGCATCATTCGACAGTAAGACGTTCGACCAGTCGGAGAGCATCGGAATTGTGAAGACACACGGAATGCAGTCGCGAATGTACTGGGCGCTGCGTCAGCGGAAGTAAGATTGGCCCACGTAAGTATGCGGCGGGTAGCTTGGGGGCTCGGTCTCGACTTCGACATAGGTGAAGAAGACATGAGCCTGCGGCAGCGGATAAACGCCGGGGTCCCGGAAAGTAGATTCAATGCAGCTTACTAAGACAGCCCGGGTCTATGCCGACACGTCCGTTTACGGCGGGCCCTACGATGAAGAATTCAGGGAGTCCTCCGAAGTTTTCTTCACGGAGGTTCTCGCGGGTCGCTGGAATCTCGCTATCTCAGCTCTCCTTCGCGACGAAATTTCTTTATCGCCGATGCGTGTGCGCGAGCTATCTGAAGAGTTTGAAGCACAGGCAGAGGTAGTAGACGTCTCAAGCGCCGCACTTGCCTTGCGAACCGCCTATGTCGATACCGGAATAGTGCGTCAGGAGTCAATGGCGGATGCGCTGCACGTCGCACTTGCGACCGTGGCAGGCTGCGATGTTATCGTTAGCTGGAATTTTCGTGATATCGTAAACTACCACCGGATACCACGCTACAACGCGGTCAATACGCTGCAAGGTCTTGGACAAATCGCGATTCACACTCTACGGGAGGTGCTGGCAGATGAAAACCAAGACGTTTGATTGTGTTCAGATGAAGCGGCAAGCCTCTGCCCGAATCTATGAAACTATCAAGGGCATGACGGTCGAGGAAGAGGTCGAATACTGGCGAAAGCATACCGAGGACCTCCGCGTACAGCAAGAAGTGGCGAAACAACAGAGAGCTAACGTTGGTGCGGCGGCCTGAGCGCGGACGCTGCGATTTGGCGTCACCGCGCCTCGGGCTAGCGCAAGGAGAAGCAAAATGCAAAGAAGGAAGCTTGGGAATTCAGGGCTGGACGTGCCGACGCTCTGTTTCGGCGGAAATATCTTTGGGTGGACCGTGGACGAATCGATGTCCTTTCAGCTGCTCGATGCCCTGCTCGGCGCGGGATTCGATTTCGTTGATACCGCGGACGTCTATTCCAAGTGGGTTCCGGGCAACAAGGGCGGTGAATCGGAGACGATTCTCGGCAACTGGATGAAGGCGCGGGGCAACCGGAGCCGCGTCATTGTCGCAACAAAAGTTGGGATGGAGATGGGGCCGGACAAGAAGGGACTGTCGAAGTCCTACATTTTGCAGGCCGCCGAGGATTCGCTGCGCCGCCTCCAGACCGACTACATCGACCTCTACCAGTCGCATGCGGACGACGCCGAAACGCCGCTCGAAGAGACGCTGGAGGCCTACGGCCAACTCCTTGCGCAGGGGAAGGTTCGAGCCATCGGAGCGTCCAACTACAGCGGCGCTCGTCTTACCGAGGCGCCGGAGCTAAGCAGGTCGAAGGGGCTCCCGCGCTACGACAGTCTCCAGCCGCACTACAATCTCTACGACCGCGCGGGCTACGAGCACGACCTGGAGCCGGTTGTTCTCAAATACGGTGTCGGCGTCCTTCCCTACTCCTCTCTCGCAAGCGGCTTCCTTACGGGTAAGTACCGGTCGGAGGCCGATCTCTCCAAGAGCGCGCGCGGGCAGGGGATCAAAAAGTACCTCGACGACCGTGGCTTCTGCATCCTGGCGGCGCTGGACGAGGTCGCGAAGAAGCACTATGCCACGCCCGCGCGAGTCGCCATCGCCTGGCTGATCGCGCGTCCCAGCATTACCGCGCCCATTGCGAGCGCCACGAACCTAAGCCAGTTGAACGATCTCGTGGAGGCGACCCGGCTCAACCTCGATCCGGCCTCAATTGAGAAGCTGAACGCGGCCAGCTCTTAGGCGGTTCGCGTGTACACCCGTGTGAAACGGGTGTACACGCGTGTAAAACGCGTGGCAGGGGAGCCTTCGGCTAGACGTCCTTCGGACGGCAGGGCCTCTTCTACGGCGAAAGCAGAGCGGCGTTCTGCCCAGACCAGAGTTCTGTTACCCACTTCGCGATTCGGTGCATTTTGGCGAAGGGCGCTCCCTTGTCGCGATAACGTTCCTCGATTCGGCGTATCTTTTCCAGCTGATTCAAATAGGCTGCCCGCTTTTTGGGAGTTAGCTGCCCAGACGCCCGAATCGCTCTGACGCGCTCCGGACTGGCGATGGGGGCGGCCTGCATCCACGTTCTGTCCGTGGCGAACGCCTCTTGCAGAGCCAGGGTGCCGTCCACAGCCTCCGCGCTCGCATTCTCTCCGAACAGCTCTTTGCCGACCGTAGCGCGGAACGCTTCATCCGACAGATCGGGAATCCGGGCGTAATCCCGATACGCGATCCGGTTTATGCGGACCAGGAGCTCGTTGTAGGGCATCTCGCCGGTCTTGAGCCAGGCGAATCAGAACGAGCCGCACGCCCCGTTTCCCGCCTTCCCCCAGGTGAACGTACGTTGGCGACATTAACGATTTCTTCACGGAGACAAGGAGAGCTTGCCATGCCCAGATTTGGCGCGCACGCTTTTTTGTGGATTGATGAATGGACGACCGCGAAAAGCAACCACGCCATTCGCCAGGCCGCCGAGTCGGGGTTCGATTTCCTCGAAATCCCGCTGCTGAAACCGCAGGAGCTCGATGCCGCCGCCCATAAAAAAAGGCCCTGCGCGAGGCGGGCATCGGCGCGACCGTCTCGTTGGTGCTTCCGCCTTTTTTGTGGGCGGAGCGCAAATGCCCGAGCATCCCCAGGAGGCGAAGCGGTTCCTGCTCGACGCGCTTTGTCAACTGGAGGCCATAAAGGGCGACTATCTGTGCGGCTGCCTCGCCTACGAGTTGGGCCGCCTGACCGGCAAGCCGCCCACGGATGAGGAGCGCGCGCGGTGGTCGTGGAGACCCTGAGCGACGTGGCGGACGAGGCAAAGCGGCGCGGCGCGCGTTTGGGCCTGGAGGTGTGCAACCGCTACGAGACTTAGCTGTACAACACGCTGGCGGACGGGCGGGCCGCGATTCAGGCCATCGGCGCGGACAACGTCGAGCTGCACGCGGATACGTATCAAACGAACATCGAGGAGGAAGGTTTTCGCAAAGCGCTGGTGGAAGTGGCTGACGTGCTGGGCTACATTCATATGAGCTAAAGCCATCGCGGACTGGTCGGCAGTGGCACGGTGAACTGGGAAGACGTGTTCGCGGGGCTGGCGGCGGCGCGCTACCGCGGTCCCCTCGTGCTCGAATCGTTCGCGGCCATCAACCCCGACCTCCAGGCTGCGACCTGCCTGTGGCGGCCACCGAACCAGCCATCGGCTGTGCTGGCGACGCAAGGTCTGGCCTTCTTGCGGGCGGGCGCGCAACGGGTCGGCCTCGTCTGAGGCGTGACGGGTTTACGATTTGGAAGAGCTTCTTTGCTTCCCTCGCGTAACTGTTCAGGGCCGTGGCAGGATCTCGTTCCGGACCAATCCCATGCGGTAGTCACGACTGGGCTCGAAGTGAAACCGTTCCACTCCAACATTCTGGTCCAACATTCTGAAGGGAATTGCCATGAAAAGAATCGCTGCGACTTCCACTCTGCTCCTGCTCCTCGGCAATTCGACATGGTCCAATGCGCAGCAGCCGGTCGCCCGGCTGCAATCCTTTGCTGAACGCATGGCTTCTTCCAGGGCAGGCGAAGGCAAGAAGTAATCCGTTCTCGGCCGTATCCGAGTCGTTCGCGCATTATGAGCGCGACGTGCCAAGGGAGAATAAAGTTCATGCGAATTGCATACAGCAATACACTTGCTTTGAGTTTGAGCATGCTCGCAGCGACATCAGGATGGACAAGCGCGTTGTCGGATGCGGCAGCGGCGCCCGCTGATCCGCTAAAGGTCAGCGCCGGCGGCAGCACGCATCCTCCCAAGCTGCGCATCCGAACGAAAGGCGTCAAAGCCTATCCCCTCATCGAAGATGCGAAGGGCAAGCCTTTCTTTTTGGCAGGATACTGTCCGCAGAATATCGTCAGAAATTGCAGGCGCGCGCGGGTGGACGCGCTCTTCGCCAACCGCCAGGCAAAGCATTTCAATCTGGCGCAGATCGATATAATCGCTCTTGCACGAACCCGCCCCGATCCCGTAGACGCCTATGGCAACCATTTCTTTCTGAACGGAGAGAGCTTCGAGCCATCGAATATCAACCCGGCCTACATGACCTCGTTGGATTATATCGTCGCATCGGCAGCGCGTCATAATCAGTACATCATGATCGATCTTCCCGTGTACAACCTTGGCGGCGTCCATATCTACGATAAGATTCCCGCCATCCAGTATTACCACTTCGGACAATATCTCGGCAAACGCCGGAAGAACTACGGTCATCTGCTATTCATGTTCGGCAATGACGGATTTGTCAGCTCCCTGGAGAACCGGATTTGGAACGGAATCAAGGAGTACATGCCCGACGCACTGACAACAACCGACGCCAATCGCAATGATTTCGAATCGGGGCCCGAACATTATATACAACCGTATGATTATCGCTATGTTCCCGCTCCCAATAGTCAGTTTGCCGCGAGTCTGACGTGGTTGACCCTGAACGGCTGGTATCAAGACATAGCGCCATCCTATATGGCCGCTCAGCAATACAACCGGCCTAATGTGACGATGCCGGCCTTCATTGCGGAGGCCCAATATGAGACGGAGAGTTTTGGCGCGAAATCCTGGCGCCAGTCCGACGGAAGCGCCAGAATGATCAGAAACGAGATCTGGGCGGAGGCGCTTTGGGGCGGGTCCGGGTTTGGTATTTACGGATATAGCGTATGGGATGAAGACACCGAGAAACATCTGGACTCTGCCGGGGCCTATAGCGCGCAATACTGCACGGAGTTTTTTGGTGCGCGCCCCTGATTTAAGATTGTTCCCGACCAGGGCCATGTGTTCCTGACCTCTCAGAAGGGCGCGCCCCCGATGAACGATGAGTTCTATACGAACGCCGCGCTTACGCCCGACCATAAGCTGGGCGTGGTCTATTATCCAGGTAACAGCGGCACGTCATACGCCATGACCATCAACATGGCACGGATGACTGGGACAACAACGGTACGATGGTTCGATCCTTCAAGCGGCGCCTACAGAGCCATCCAGGGGTCTCCCTTTGTGAACGCAGGTTCTCAGACATTCACTATTCCCGGCGCTAATGGCGCCGGCAATAACGATCGGGTTCTGGCGCTCGATGCAAACTGATCGGCGGCTGCTTCACCACGGATGCTCGCGCGGGACGGCAATACCATGCACCCATTTTGATTATACACACTGGCGACTCAAGCTGTTCTTGACGTCTGGCGAGAAAATGCCTATACTACACTGGTAGACCCGCGAACCATTCGGCATTCGAATCGGTCATTATTATATGATGCAAACACCAGTTACTCATCGATTTAGGAACGTTCGGATCATGGCGCCTCTTCGCGTGTCGTGTTTAGTTGTATTTCTCGCCGTCGGGACCAGGATTCCGACATGTTTCGCCGTGCCTGCGTCAAAGCCTCCAGCCAGGCCCACGCCCATTTCACCGCCGCGGATCGTATCGCTCCGCGTCGTATCGCTCCGCGTTGAACCTTCCGAGATTCCTCTGACCGGTCCTCGCGCGGAGGCGCGCTATGTGGTCACCGCCCGTCGCGCCGATGGCATGCTCGAAGATGTGACCGCAAAATGCCGTGCTGTACTCTCGGACCCGAAGACCGCTCAAGTTACCGCTGCACGCGTGCTGCTGCCGCTCAATGACGGCGAGGCGAAGCTCACGGTCTCCCTCGAAGGCCAGTCCGCGCAGGCCATGGTCCGCGTCAAGGATTCTCATGCGGCCGCACCCCTCGAGTTCAGCCGCGAGATCGTGCCGATACTGACTCGCGTGGGCTGTAACCAGGGCTCCTGCCACGGCTCGCAATACGGCAAAGGTGGATTCAAGCTCTCGCTTTCGGGCTTCGAGCCGGACGTGGACTACTTCGCCATTGTCAAGCAGTCAGGAGGACGCCGCGCCCTCCTGACCGACCCGTTGAAGAGCCTCGTCCTACAGAAGCCCGCGCTCCAGATTGCCCATCAGGGCGGCCTCCGTCTTCCCGCCGGCTCACAGGACTACAATCGCATCTTCGAGTGGCTTCGACAGGGCGCTCCCGGCCCGAAACCCAAAGATCCCGTCGTCACGCGAATCGACGTCTATCCGAAAGAGCGCGTCTTCACGCCGGGCAAGGCGCAGTCTCTGGTCGTGGTCGCCACGTACAGCGACGGAATAGTTCGCGACGTGACCTCATGGGCGCGCTTTGGTACGCTTAACGACGCCATCGCATCCGTTACTCCGGCCGGGTTCGTCAAAGCGATCGGTCGCGGCGAAACCTCCATCATGGTGCGCTTTGGCGGGCAGGCGGCGGTTGCGCGCATGGCGGTGCCCTTTGCGCATCTCGCCTCCTATCCGAAGATGCCGGAGGCAAACTATGTCGACGGGTTCGTGACGAAAAAGTGGAAGACGCTCGGTCTTCTGCCCTCCGAGCCTTGCGACGACGCGACCTTCATGCGCCGCCTCTATTTCGACGTGATAGGCACCCCGCCCGCGCCGGACGACGTTAAATCTTTCCTTGCCGATTCCTCGCCCGACAAGCGCGCGAAGCTCATTGATAAGGTGCTGGAAAGGCCGGAGTACGCGGACTACTGGACCCTGAAGTGGGGCGATCTACTCCGCAGCAACCGCGCTACGCTCAGTCCCAAAGGCATGTGGAGTCTTACCAACTGGATTCGCGCGCAGTTCCGCGACAACCGCCCGATGGACCAGTTCGCCCGCGACCTAATTACGGCGCAGGGCAGCACGTTTACGAACGGTCCCTCTAACTACTACCGCGTCGCCGGCAACCCGCAGGACCTCGCGGAGACCACCGCGCAGGTCTTCCTCGGCATGCGGCTGCAATGCGTGAAGTGCCACCACCATCCGTTCGAAAAGTGGAGTCAGCAGGACTATTACCAGTTCTCGGCCTACTTCGCGCGAATCGGGCAGAAGAGCAGCCAGGAGTTTGGCGTCTTCGGCGGCGAGCAGGTGGTGCGAATCAACAAGGGTGGCGAGGTCTACCATCCGAAAAACGGGCAGCGCATGATGCCTACCCCGCTCGGCGGCTACCCGGACCGCATGCGCGTAAAGGACGTGAAGACCGCCGCGCTGATAGACCCGGACCCGGACGCGGGTGGCGACCGCCGCGCGTTTCTGTCGGAATGGGTAACGCGCGACAACCCGCTCTTCGCGCGTAATCTGGTCAACCGCTACTGGGGCTACCTCATGGGACGCGGCCTGGTGGAACCTATCGACGACCAGCGCGTTACGAATCCGCCCACGAACCCCGAGCTGCTGGACGCTTTGGCAAAAGACTTTGTGGAGCACGGCTGTGACGTCAAGCACGTAATTCGCACGATCTGCAACTCGCGAGCCTACCAGTTGAGCGCGGAGCCGACTCCTGCAAACCTGCCCGACACGAGCTTCTACACGCACTACACCGTGAAGCGCCTGCCCGCGGAAGCCCTGTTCGACGCAATTAATATCGCCACCGGTACGCAGGAAAAGTTCAATGAGCTGCCGCTTGGCACGCGCGCTATCCAACTCCCGGACCCGAATGTCAGCTCCTACTTCCTGGACACCTTCGGGCGCGCGCCGCGAATCATCGCCTGCGAGTGCGAGCGAACACCGGAACCGAACATGAGCCAGGCGCTGCACCTGATGATGGGCGACATGATGAACCGCAAGGTGCAGGACGGAAATGCCCTTCCCGCGAAGCTGGTCGCGGCGAAGAAGAGCAATGAGGAGATAATCCAGACGTTCTACTACACTGCTCTGGGCCGGCCGCCGCACTCCGACGAGACATACAGAGCGGTCAGCGTCATCAAGAAAGTCGCGGACCGCCCCGGGCAGTTACCGCCAAAACCCTGGCTCTTCCTCAAGCCCATCAAGCTGCCTCGCACGCAGGATGCCCGCGATCGTGACCGCAAACAGACCCTCGAAGACATCTACTGGGCGCTGCTCAACAGTAAAGAGTTCATCTTCAACCATTGAGCCGCCGCTCTTGCCCGGTTTGATTTGAAATGCAAAGTAATGTCGGTTATTAATGAAGCAGAATCGCTTCTTGCAAAAATGAACCGGGCCGAAAAGGCGCAACTGCTTCAATGGGTCGCTCGCGAAATTGGCGATTCCTATCCAGGCATCGAAAGCACGCCTGGCGTATGCGGAGGCGAGCCTCGTATCTTGCGAACTCGCATTTCCGTATGGCTGCTGGAACAGGCGCGTCGGCTTGGTACGAGTGAGGCGGACATTCTCCATTCATTCCTCACCCTGAGGGCGGAAGACCTCGCCAATGCATGGTCCTACGTGCGCTCCCATAGAGAGGACATTGATCGGCAAATCGTTGAGAATGAAGAAGCCTGAGCATGGCTCGTCTATATTCGAATGAAACCTTCCCGCTCCCCGTAGTGATGGAATTGCGTCGTATGGGCCACGATGTTTTGGCAAGTTATGAGGCCGGCAACTCCAATCAATCGATTCCGGATGAACAGGTGCTGGAATTCGCCGTCAGTGAAAATCGAGCGTTACTGACAGTGAATCGAAAGCATTTTGTTCGATTACATCTGGCGAGCAGCCGACATGAAGGCGTTATCGTATGTACCTACGATCCAGATTCTAAGGGCCAGGCAGAACGTATCGATCAAGCATTGAGTCTGAACCCACTGCTGACAGGTTGTCTGCTGCGCGTCAATCGCCCGAACATCAGTCACCAGCACAAAGCACAAGAATGACCGACTCCTAAGTAGGGCACGATCTCTATATAGTGTCGCTCATTGCATCGAATCATAAATACCCGCCTGCGGAACCAATGTTGTTGCGAGCAATAGTCTCCGTACAGTCGTCCTGGCGGAGATTGGCCTCCACATTACGGTTGAGCGTGTTCTCTTCCACCGTCGTCCGCTCCACGCTATGTAGCTCGATCCCCACGCGATTGTCCTGAATATCGTTCTTGCGAATCACGTGGGCGTAGGGACGGCGCTCCGGCTTTCCGCAAACTTCCTCGGGCATGTTTCGGATGCCGTGATCCTGGTCGGCGGCGATTCGAATCCCCTTGCCGTTCCGCGTGAAGGTGTTCTTCTCGATGGACCAATCATAGCTCGTCAGGCTCTCTGGAAAAGCGGCGGCGAACTCCCCTACATACTTCGACCAGATCAGGATTCCGTGGCCGTTGCCCTGGAAGCTGTTGCCCCGCACCTTGAATCCATGCCCGTTCTCCACCGCGATGCCCGCCTGCCGGTTCATGAGGATACGGTTGTTCTCGACCGTCGCATCCCACGAGAAACCGAGCCAGAAGCCATAGTTGCAGCGGTCGGCGTAGTTGCTGCGGAAGACGTTGCCGGAGCTAAAGGTAGCCTCGAACGCGATGTTCGGACAGAGTGACGCGTCGTTCTCCTCGAATAGGTTATCGTTGCAGCCCACCTTGCGGCCATCAAGCGCGAGGCCGGCCAGAAAGAATCCGTCGCCGCCGAGGCGCGCGGTGTTGCGGCGAAATATATTGCGGCAGCTTGCATTCACGACCAGGAATCCCGCGGCGTCCGCGCCCATGTGGCCGTAGTGCAGCCCGCCCATACCGCTTTCACGCGGTTCGAACCGGCAGCAGTAGTCCGCGGAGTTCTCTTCGAAAAGACTGCCGGACGTACCGTACAAGTGGATTCCGAAGCCGCTGTTGTAGCTGCACTGGTTGTGGCGGACAGTCAGGTTGTCGCATCCATACGTAAGGATACCGTTCTGCTGATGCTGCACATCATTGTCCTCGACGATGGTGCGAACGCAGTCCTGAAGCAGTATCGCGCCGCCGTAGGATTCGTCCGCCGTTTTCCAAATGTCGAGGAAGATCGTGTTCGCCGGCACCTCCGCCGTAGATGTGATCTGGTTGCAGGCTATCATCAACCCCTTGCAAGACAGGGCGCTGATCCCATGAAAATATTCGCGCAGCTTCAAGCCCCTCACGATCACGCTTGCCCGCCCGCGCAGCGTGATGCCCGTTCCCTCCCGATTGGAGCCTATGAGCAGAGCGCTATTTCCATCCAGCGTAACGTTGTCGGCGTCGACTGTTATCCCGTTCGGCAGGTGATAGACTCCCGGCAAAAAGGTCGTGTCCTCGCGGACAATCATTCCATCGGTGGGGATGACAGGCTCCATGGCTCTCTCCGTTACACTTAGATGGCCCGAATTATACCTGTTGCGCCTGGGCGGGGCACAGAGGGCTCAGGCGCGTCACCGTCGAACGAGGAGTCATATCCAGTCTTGTATTCCAGTCATATATTCCAATCGCTAACCGCAAGCTTCCACGCCTGCTGCCGCACGTTCCGCGGTTCACAAACCCAGGAGACAACCCGATGTCCGACGCGCCGACGCCCGGCTTGCGATTCCGCCAGGTTCACCTCGACTTTCATACCTCGCCCCTGATTCCCGACGTAGGCCGTGACTTCGACGCGGAAGCGTTCGCGGAGGCCGTTCATTCCGCTCATATCGACAGCATCACCTGTTTCGCCAAATGCCACCACGGAATGAGCTACTATCCGACAAGTGTCGGGAAAGTTCACCCCAGCCTCGGATTCGATATGCTGGGCGCGCAGATTGAGGCGTGCCACAAGCGCGGCATCCGCGTGCCAATCTACCTTACCTGCATATGGGACAACCACATGGCCGAGCAGCATCCCGATTGGCAGCAGCGCAAGGCGGACGGCTCCCTTATTGGGCCGGAGGATGGCAAGCAGGGATGGAAGTGGATATGCCTGAACAGTCCCTACCTCGATTACCAGGAGGCGCAGACAAAGGAGCTTCTGGACCTTTACGACTGCGATGGGTTCTTCTACGACATCGTTTTCCAGGCCATTGAGATGGCGAGCAAAGAGGACTCCGGCTGCTGCTGTGACTTTTGCCGGACGTCCATGAAGAAGCTGAATCTGAATCCGGAGACTTATGACGATCAGCGCACGCACACCCAGATCATAATCGACAAGTTCATGTCGCGCCTGACGGGTCTGATTCGAAGCCGCAAGCCGGGCGCAACCGTCTTTTATAACAGCCGCGTCCGGCAGGGGATGGGCCGCGAATCTCAGTGGGTGAGCCACGCGGAGATAGAGGCGCTGCCGACCGGCGGGTGGGGCTACGGGTACTTCCCCTTCTGGGTTCGATTTGCGCGAACGCTGGGCCCGCCCACCATGGGCATGACAGGCCGGTTCCACCGTTCGTGGGCGGACTTCGGAGGCTTGAAATCTCCCGCCGCGCTGAAGTACGAATGCGGCTCCATGCTCGCGAACGGTTCCGTTTGCAGCATTGGCGACCAGATGCACCCCAGGGGAGCGCTCGACAAGGCGGTCTGCCAGGTAATCGGCGAAACGTTCGCGGACGTGGAGGCGAAGGAGCCGTGGTGCAATGGCGCTGCCCCTTTGACCGAGATTGCTCTGGTACTCATCGAGAAGTCGAAACACAAGGCGGAGCGCAGCGACAGCGACGAAGGCGCGGTCAAGATTCTCTTAGAACTCCATCACCAGTTCGACATTGTCGATTCGGAGGCGGATTGGAGCGGCTATAAGGTTCTTGTCATTGCGGATCGCGGCGGGCCCACTCCCGAGCTGACTGCGCGGCTGAAGGAGTATCTGTGCAATGGCGGCAAGCTTCTCCTCTCCCATGAGGCGCTGCTGGACCCGGCGACCAACGAGTTCGCGTTAAACGAGCAGATGGGCGTGAGCTACATCGGCCCTTTGGAGCACAAGCCCAGCTTCTTTCGGCTCCGCCCCAATTTTCTGCATGGAATCCGGGACTTTGAATGGGTAATGATGGGCGGCGGCAGCGAGGTGCGGCCGGGACCGCTCACCGACACGATGGCGGATGCGTACGGCTCCTACTTCAACCGGACAGCGGACCATTTTATATCGCATTCCTATTCGCCGCGCACGGATCCGACCGGATCGCCCGCCGTGGCGTGGTTCGGTAATGTCGTCTACCTCTATGGCCCGTTTTTCCGGGACTACCAGAAAGAGGGCGATTCTATCTACCGGCGCGTCGTCGGCAACGCGCTGGATATGCTCCTCCCGCAGAGACTGCTGACGGTGGACGCGCCGCCCTCCACCGAAGTGACAGTAACGCGGCAGGATGGCCGCCGCATCGTCCACTTGGTAAACTACCACCCGAATCGAAGAGGGGCGCACGTGGAGGTCATCGAGGAGGTTGTGCCGCTTCATAACGTGAATGTTGGATTACGGACTGACCATGCCCCCTCCGCCGCCTACACCGTGCCGGATCGCCGGCCGCTGGCCGTCGACTTTACCGAAGGACGCGCAACCGTCACGGTTCCCGTCGTGCACGAGCATGGCATGGTTGTTTTCGAGGACTGAGGAGTGATCGATGACGAATTACAAGAAAAATAGAATGCTTTCGCTGCTGGGAATCGCTGGAGGGTTGTCGGTTGGCTGTCTCGTGGCGGCAGCCCGGCCTTTCCCGTTGCGCGTAACCTCTAAGAGTGTGTTGAAAAACAGCCCCCAACCCCCAATCCTGGGGGAGTCTATGCTGGTCTGGCCCCTCTGTCTCCCCAAAGATTGGGAGTCGGGGGGGTTGGGGGGCCGGGCGCAGGCTCGCCATCGGCTTTTTCAACACTCTCTAAGGCGATATTCGAGAGACGAATCGCGCCGATTCTGAAATCGCCGAATCCGTCGAGCTGCGCGGAGTGCCATCTGTCCGGCGTGGACTTGAAGGACTACGTTCGCGCTACCGAAGCCGAAACGTTCGCCGCACTGCGCGACGGCGGAATGATCGACCTGAAGCAGCCCGCCGAATCGCACCTGCTCAAGCTGATTCAGATGTCCCGACCCAAAACGACCCTTGTCACCCAAAACGCGCGTACCGCCGAGTACGAAACTTTTCGGGACTGGATCGCCTCGGCGGCAAGCGACCCGAAGCTTGCGGCCCTGCCAAAGGCGGCTCGGCCTGCGGGCCCGCTCGTGCCGAACGCGGTTGTGAGGCATTCGCGAATCGACAATGTCCTCGCCTCATTCGAGCGAAACGTCTGGTCGCAGCAGGGGCGCTGCATGGGCTGCCACACGCCCGGCACGCCCGAGAACAACGAGCACGTCAAAAAGTACGGCGAGCGGGTGAAGTGGTTCGTGTCCGGCAGCTCCGAAGCTACCATGCAGCGGCTCATCGCGCAGAACCTCATCAATGTCGAGAAACCGGAAGAGAGTCTTCTTCTGCTCAAGCCGCTCAACAAGGTTCAGCACGGCGGCGGCGTGAAGTTCGTCTATGGCGACGCGGGCTATAAGCAGTTCCGGGCGTGGATTGAGGACTATGCCGCAAGCGTAAAGGGCGCGTATCGCGCGGTGAAGGATCTTCCCCCGCCGCCAAAGGTCGCGCTGGTCTACACCGACTGTATCCTGACCACCAATGAGACACCCGAAGCCTGGGGCGATAAGCTGCTGCGCGTCGATGCCAACGCCTGGGACGCGGCAAAAGGCGGATGGTCCGCGAATCCGGTCGCCACGGGAGATCGGCAGGTTTGGGGAAAGAACCGCACGACCAACATGTGGATGTGGCTGACCCCGCCCATTGGCGGAGACGCGGAGAAGGCCGCTCGCCGGAATCCGCGACTCGCACCGGGAAAATACCTCCTCAAATACTATTGCGATACGTCGGGCAAGCTGAATCAGGACTTCCGCAAGCCGACCGATTCACCTGAGTTCTACCAGGGCGAACAAGAAATCACGTCGGATTGGCGGACCGGCTGGGGCGAGAAAACCACTGTTCGGGTAGCAATACGATGAGCGACCAGTCGCCATACATTTTGCTTCCCACGAAACCGGCAAGAGCGGGACGAGGAAGACACATTTGGATTATTGCGACGGTTGCAGCTATGGTGCTCCTGTGCATAGGCGTTGCCGCGTGGATGTTAGTCAGCAGGTTCTTCGGACGAATGGGCGAGGCAAAACCCGGCCCGGCATATCTGCGCGAAATAGAGATAACTCGAGCCGCAGGCCTGCCCGTGACGGCTTCCGACATGAAGCGTCCACCCATTCCGGAATCAGAGAATGCCGCTCCCCTCTATCTGGAATTAGTTGAGCTTTTGAAAAAGAAGCCCCTCGCGAAACCAGACGAAGATAAAGTTATCAAATTGAGCTCATCGGGTCCGCTGTCTGTCGAGGACCTGGAAGCCGGGCGAAAAGTTTTGCTAAGTCGCAGCGACATATCGGATCTGGTTCATCGCGCGGTTCTACGGCAAGACTGTGATTTCGATCGCGACTATTCGCTTGGGCCCGCTCTTCCGACGCCTGAATACGCTAAGATGCGCTCCGCAGCGAGATGGATAGCGGGCGAGGCGGCGCTCCTCACCCACGATGGGAAGCCTCTCGAAGCCATCGATCACGCGGCTCTCGGGTTCACGATAGGACGGCAAGTCGTCAAAGACCGCACACTTATAGCCTATCTTGTGAGCGCTAATATCGATATCACCTCTCTTGAGGTTATGCAAACGGTGCTCTATCTTGCTGGCGACCAGCCCGGAATTGCTGCCGCCGCGCGGCACAGTCTTGCCAACAACTGGAAATTCCATAGCCTTGCGAAGGCCATGCATGGCGAGGTGGTAATGCAGACGGTGATTCTTGACAATTTTCGTAAATATGGCCCGCGTTATGGCAAGGCGTTGGCGGGAGAAGACGATAGCGAGCCAAGCGCGATCACCGGCATTGGGCAGGCTGCTGTCAACTGGCCGTTGTTTTTGGACAACAATGGAATCACCCTGCTAACAAACACTCGCGAGGTTATTGGTTTGGCAGACAGGCCATACTTAGAGGCGCATCCGAGATTAGTATCAATGCGGGATGCGTTGGAAATATCTGGTCCAAACGCCATGCTGGCCAAAATTCTGTTCCCGGTATATGTTAACGTTGTGACCAAACCCGCAAGTTTGTCGGCAAAGGTTCGAATAGTAGATGCGTCAGCCGCTCTGTTGGAATGGAAAACGAAGCATGGCGCATTTCCGCAACGGCTGGAACAAGCAGTGAATCCTGCGCTAATCGACCCATTCGACCTCAAGCCGCTTCGTTACCGCAAGAAAGGCAGCGGGTTTGTCGTCTATTCCGTGGGCGAGACCGGCCAATTCGACGGGAACGCGAAGGACAAGAAACAGTATAATCGTGAGGCCGTGTTCCAGTACCCGGCTCCCGCGTTTCTGAAGGATTCCGACGCTCCACACCACTGACGCCCTGCCTCCCCTCGTCTCTTCACGACTCAATAGCATGAGATTGAATCCGCGCGCTTCCAAATCTATCCTTGCGCTCTCCTCCCTCTGTTTACTCTTCGGCTGCGGACGCGGACAGCTTGGCTCGAATCCGCGCAGCGTAGCCCGCCCGCTCTCCGCCGGACGTTAGTGGCCTACGACATGGAAAACGGCAAGCCGCGCCATCTCGTGCTGGGTATTGGAACGGCGATGACTTTCCCAGATGCCGCAGCCTTTTCGCCGCGCTACTTCAAAGCCGCGCACGGCAGCGCCTGCGCCGAGGCGATGTGTTTGGATGGAGGGTCCAGTACGCACATGGCCTACCGCGTGCCGACGGGCTACGCCGACGCGCGCCCCGCCCTTACCACGGTACCGACGGCTATTCTGGTAACGGAAAATCCAAAGTGACCAGAGCGCCGCCGAGAGCAGGAATTCGCGCGGGCGGCGGCAAATAATCTGACAATCCCGACTATCACAATTTGACATGAAAGATCGATAAATGAACAGTCACCCGTCCTTCAGCGCATATGCTGTTGCTGTGCTCTTAGCCCTCGTCTCATTCCACTCTTTTCCCGCGGGAATCGTGGGCGTGAACGCGAAGGATGAACCTATGACAAATTTCGATTCACGCGAAGCGCCCGTAGCCTCCTCCGCCTCGCCCCTGGTCTATGTAGGAACCTATACGGACAAGGGAAGCAAAGGAATTTATGCTTACCGGCTGGATTCGAAGACCGGCAAGCTCATTTCGCTCGGAGTGGCTGCGGAGACTCCGAATCCCACCTTCCTGGCGCTCCATCCGAACCACCGCTACCTCTACGCGGTGAATGAGGTGGCGCAGTTCAACGGAAAGGCCAGCGGATTCGTGACGGCGTACGAAATCGACGCGGAGACGGGCAGGCTGAGGCAGATTAACCAGGAGACGACGGTCGGGACGGGCCCCTGCCACATCTCTATCGACCGCAAGGGCAAAAATGCGCTTGTTGCGAACTATGGCAGCGGAAGCGCCGCGGTCCTTCCCATTCATGCGGATGGAAGTCTCGGCGCGCCTACGAGTTTCGTCCAGCACTCCGGCATGAGCATCGACAAGGGCAGGCAGGAGGGGCCGCACGCCCACTCCATCAACCTGGACGCCGCCAACCGGTATGCTTTCGTAGCCGATCTAGGCATCGACAAGGTGCAGGTCTACAAGTTCGACGGCGCGAAGGGCACAATCACGCCTAGCACGCCGCCCTTCGTGCAGATTGCGCCGGGCTCGGGCCCACGCCACTTCGCTTTCCATCCAAGCGGCCGGTTTGCGTATGTCATCAACGAGCTCAATGAGACTGTGGTCGCAATGGACTACGACGCGGCGAATGGCACGCTGAAGCCGATTCAGACAATCTCCACGCTTCCTTTCGACTTCACCGGTCAAAGCTACTGCGCGGAGGTGAAGGTCCACCCGAACGGCAAGTTCCTCTACGGCTCCAATCGCGGCCACGACAGCCTCGCCATCTTCTCTATCGATCAGAATACGGGCCGCCTAACCTCGGTGGGCCATCAATCCACCATGGGCAAGTTTCCGCGCAACTTCAACATCGATCCTACGGGCATGCTGCTCCTCGCCGCCAATCAGGATTCGGATTCGATATACTCTTTCAAACTGGATCAGGCGACCGGCAAGCTGACTCCGACCGGCGATCACGTCGAGGTCTCGCGGCCCGTCTGCATCGTATTCGTGCCCGCCGCGAAGTAGCAGAGAGTTCCGCCAATAACGCCCTCTGGGGTTTTGCGTCACGTGCCGGATTCCACGCTCGCCTGCTGCTGGAGAAGTTTTACCAATCCGCGTAATGGTAGTGCGCTTGAAGAAAATCAATGCGGTCATCGGCAACCAGATAGACCAGCCGGTGCTCCTGGGTAATTCTCCGAGACCACACGCCTGCCGCCAGATACTTTAGAGGTTCCGGCTTGCCGATTCCGTCGAAAGGGTCGCGTATAGCCGCCTCAACCAGGGCAAGGATCCTCAATGCGGTTTTGCGGTGCGTGTCAACCCAATAGGCGAGGTCTTCGCGAAACTCCTTGTGAAACACCGCCTCTCTCGTTCCGGCAGGTTCGTTCCCGCTGCTACTCCGCATCGGCCAAGCCCGACTTGCTTCGCAATTCGGCAACGGTTGAAACGGGTTCCTTTCGGCGCCGGGCGCTCTCCAATGCTGACATGAGCCTCCGCGCGTTTGCCGGGGAACGGAGGAGGTGAGCTGTCTCGGCTAGGCTTTCCAACTCGTCGGCGGCAATCAGCGCGACGGATTCAGCGCCCCGCCGATGTATTATCACTGTCTCGCGGTGCGTGGTCACCTCGTCGCATAGTGAGGCCAAATGTGCCCTGGCCTGGGTATATGTCGTTTCTATGGACATTTCTCGCGCTCCTCTCTTGTACAGAACCATAGTACAGGTTTGAGTTCCGAATGTCAAGGCAAATCCATCCGTAACTATCTCCATGCATATCGCCCGTTCCCGATTCAGTCACTGAGATAGTGTTGAAAAAGCCGGTGACGTGCCTGCCCACGGCCCCCCAACCCCCAATCCTTATCTTGGGGAGACAGAGGGGCCGGGCCGGCACAGACTTCCCCAGGATTGGGGGTTGGGGGGCTGTTTTCAACATTCACTCAGGCCCACCTGCCAAAGTAGGAACGCATACTCCTCGGCCAATTCGCGCAGCGCATCATAGCGGCCCGACGCGCCGCCATGCCCCGCTTCCAAGTTCGTCTTCAGAAGCAATGGGTTATTGTCGGTCTTGAGCGTTCGCAGCATTGCGACATACTTGGCCGGCTCCCAGTACATCACCTGGCTGTCGTTGAATGAGGTCTTCACCAGGATGGAAGGGTAGTCCGTGGCCCGAAGATTCTCATAGGGCGAGTAGCGCTTCATGTAGTCGTATTCAGGCTGGTTCTCCGGGTTGCCCCACTCCTCGTACTCGCCCACCGTCAGCGGAAGCGTCGCATCGGACATCGAATTTATCACGTCCACGAACGGCACGTCTGAGATAACCGCTTTGAAGAGGTCGGGCCTCAGATTCATCACCGCGCCCATCAGCAGACCGCCCGCGCTCCCGCCCTCGATGACCAGACGGCCCTTCGCTCCATAGCATTCCGAGACCAGATGCTCCGCCGCCGCGATGAAGTCCGTAAAGGTGTTCATCTTCTTGAGCATGCGGCCTTCGTCGTGCCACACCTTGCCCATCTCTCCGCCGCCGCGAATATGCGCGATGGCGATCACCACGCCGCGGTCGAGCAGCGTCAGCCGCGCGGGCGAGAAGCTCACAGGGTAGGGGTATCCGTAGGAGCCGTAGGCCACCAGGAAAAGCGGGGCCGTCCCGTCCCGCTTCATGCCCTCACGGTATACAAGCGAGATCGGAATCTTCACGCCGTCCGCCGCGGTCACCTGAATCCGCTCGGATCGGTAGTTGGAGCGGTCGAATCCGCCGGGCACCTCCGTCTGCTTGAGAAGCCGCGATTCGCCCGTCCGCGCGTCGTAGTCGAAGACCGAGCGCGGCGTCACAAGGGACTGATAGGCGTATCGGAACGTTTCGGCGTTCCAGTCGCGGTTCGATTCCGGTCCCGCCGAATAGGCCGGCTCCGGGAACGCGATGTCACGCGAATCGCCGTCGGAGAAACTATTCACGCGCAGGCGCGGTAATCCGTCCGTCCGCTCTACGAGAACGTAGTGGCTTGCGAATAGCTCCACTCCCTCCAGCATCACGTTTTCGCGATGGGGAACCAGCTCCTTCCAGTTCTCGCGTTCCGGCGCGTCGACCGGTGCGGCTACGAGCCGGAAGTTGCGTCCGCCACTGTTCGTCCGTATGAAAAACTGACCGTCGCGATGTCCCGCGTAATACTCGTGCTCCGGCTCGCGTTTCGCAATGAGCAGCCACTCCCCGTCCGGCCCGTCGACCTTATCCAACCGCAGGTATCGGACTTCGCTGGCGGTGTGGCTGGCGGTCGTCAGAAACAGGTATTCCATGCTGCGTGATCGGCTTACGCTTATGCTGAACCGCTCGTCGGTCTCCTCACAGATCAGCGCGTCCTCGCCCGATTCGCCCAGCCTATGCCGATAGAGCCGGTACTGCCGCTTGGCCGGATCCTCCACGGTGTAGAAGTAAGTTCGGTCGTCCTTCGCCCACGCCGCAGAGCCGACCTTATGCGCGGTATCCGGCAGCGTCTGGCCCGTCCGCAAGTCCTTGACGTGCAGCTCGTACTGCCGGAATCCCGTCGTATCGGTGGAGTAGAGGAACAGATTCCCATCGTCGCTGACCGCAGAGGGCCCGAGCGCGAAGAAGGGATGGCCCTCCGCCGCGACGTTCTGGTCGAAATATATCTCCTCCGGCGCGTCGAGCGTCTCCCGCCTTCGGCACAAGATTGGGTACTGCCTGCCCTCCTCGGTTCGCGAATAGTAGAAATAGTCGCCCTGCCGATAAGGCACGTTCTCGTCGGTCTGCTTGATGTGGCTCAGCATCTCCTGGTACAGCCGTTCCAGTAGCGGTTTCAAGGGGCCGAGCGCCGATTCGGCATAGGCGTTTTCGGCTTCGAGATAGGCGGCGACCTCCGGGTCGGTCTTCTCGCGCATCCAGAAGTAGTTGTCCACGCGCGGCTCGCCGTGCTGGACAATTTCTCTGGACTGCTTTTTTGCGAAGGGCGGCTGGGGCGGCTTGACCGGTTGATCTGTCATAGGGACCTCTCGAAGTATGATGGCGGCAGCCGGATTATACCGCCGCGCCTGATTGCCGTCAATGAAGCGTGGCTGCGAGGAGGATCAGCCATTATGAACATGATGAACATCATAGCATCACATGCTGTTCATCATGTTCATAATGGCTCTCCCCTTCGTTTTGGCTCTTCCCGCATACGCCCCAGGCAGGAGCGGCGAGGGGTTGTGGAGAATCGTTGCGCCATCACATGTTCCAATTGACATTTGTTCCGGGAGACAACCGTTGGCTCACATACATAGCATGGCTAGAATGGGACGGCTTGAGGAGGTCGCCGAATGCCTCGCGGAAGGAGCCGACCCAAACGCCGTAAGTATCCATGGAGCGACACCGCTTTTTCTCGCGGCGAGAGCCGGCCATACCTTGGTGGTTGAGCTGCTGCTGCGCGCTGGAGCGGACCTGAATCGAACCAATGAAAAGGGGGAGACGCCGCTTTGTGAGGCCGTTGGCAGCGACTGGATAGATGTGATAGCATTGCTGCTCGCAGCCGGGGCGAACCCAAATATCTCTCGTGGACCGTGGGGTCCTCCCGTAGCCCATGCGGGCATGCGCAACCGTCGGGACATCGTACAGATGCTGATGGATGCCGGCGCTGACCCGGAAGTACGCGGCCACCAGAATATGGCCGCCGCTGAATGGCTGGCAGTAGGCGGCTTATTTTGGGCAGGGCAGGGACCTCGCGGAAAAGTACTTTGGCAAACCGGATGAGAATGGCCGCATCATCGCTAAGGAAAAAGATCATGAGCGAGTGCGGAAGATGATGTCGGAAGGTTTCTCGCCGGAGGAGTATATGGCGCGGCATGGTCGGAACATCCTGGTCTGGTCTTCTGCTCGTCACGAATATCAGGACCCCGAAGTGAATGAGTGGGCACACCACGCTGCCTATGTTCTCTTCGATTCCGACCGACTGGCGGAAGCGGAGGATAAGCACCTCTCTGGAACGGAATTGGAAGAGAAACAGCGTCGCCGCGCAAAACAGAATCGTTCACACGAGCGGTGGAAAATGCGACACCGAAGCCAGTTGAGCGCAAAGGAAGAGACGAATGACAGGCCGTAATCTCGCGTTCCGGGTACGCGCGTTGACCGTCGTCTGCACAGATGTGACGCGGTCAGCGCAGTTCTACGAGACTGTAATTGGCGCTTCGAGAATCCAGACCGATAATGGCATAGGCTGGTGGTATCGGCTGGGGTCGCTCGACATAACCCTCATGCCAAATGCCGCCGAACGAAGCCCGGCTGCGTTCTCAACCCACGCCATGCCAATCCTGTGGCTGGAAGTGGAAGACCTGCCCGCAGCTATAGATTGGTTCGCTCGGTGCGGGGTGTAGGTGGTCGAACCGAGCGACGGGCAGTATATGATGATAGCTGACCCCGACGGACTGTTGATCGAAGTGTGGCAATCGCAATCTGACGGATGGGCCGGTCATCCCGGATTCCACTACCTATATTGGCTCCCCCGTTAGGAGATTGGAGGGCATAGCCTTTCCCCGCGCTCCCCGTGCCCCCCGTGGTTCAAACGCCCGCCGACGTTCTTTGCGCACTTCGCGCCTCAAATGAATCCCCTCGGAACCCGCCTCCAACGTTCACCGATACAGAATTATGCAGGCCATGCGGAGGGCGACGCCGAAATAAAAGGCATCGTCAAACCATTATTAAATTGCGCGGGAGGCTGCATCCTTGAATCGTTCTATTCCAAACCTCAAATTCACTCTCCTTGCCCTGGCCGTCATTTCGGCAGGCGCGGCGCATGCCCAGCGGCGCGGAAACCGTCCGGGCGGCGGACCGGCTGCGCCCGGAGGATCGGATGCCGGGCCCGCCGCTAGTGTCACCTTTCGGTCGATTGGGCCGGCGCTTGTGTCGGGCCGCGTGATCGCGCTGGCGGTCAATCCGAACGATACCACCCAGTATTACGTTGCGGCGGCCTCCGGCGGAGTGTGGAAGACGAGCAATAACGGCACCACCTTCGCTCCCATTTTCGATAACGAGGGATCGTAC
>JBBROJ010000085.1:0-22803 GCA_038229495.1 Chthonomonadales bacterium | reverse complement strand
CGAGCAACGTCTCCTCACGGAGATACCGTATCGGCTCCCCGATAAGAGCCGGAAACAACCGACAAATATCGACTGATCGACATCAGATGACACAACTCTGATTCAACTCAAAAGTGTATGAGATCAGATGATACTTGTCTTATAAGCCGTTAGCGTTGAGTGAGGATCGCGCATGGCCGTCTAATACGCCGCTTTCTCGCTGGACAGGATGGAACGCGCGGTGGAGAAGGTCCGCGAACGATTAGTGCGCTCAACGTCAGCTTTGGAGCGCGCCGGGATTCCCTATGCAGTCGCCGGAGGCAACGCGGTCGCCCTGTGGGTGACACGGGTCGACGAGGCGGCGGTACGTAACACGCGGGATGTGGATATCCTATTACGGCGTACCGATCTCGACGCGGCGAAGGTCGTCCTGGAATCCGAGGGATTCGTCTACCGCTACACAGCGGGAATCGATGTCTTTCTCGACGGGCCTGATTCCAAGATTCGCGATGCAGTTCACATTACCATGGCCGGCGAGATGGTCCCCCATCATGAAGCGATGCCAAATCCAGACGTGACCGATTCGGTGCAGGCAGAAGGATTGCGAGTGCTCTCGCTTGAGGCGCTCGTCCAGATCAAACTAACCGCGTTTCGAGATAAGGATCGAACACACCTTCGCGACCTGTTAGATGTAAAATTGATCGATTCGACGTGGTGTTCGCGCTACCCGACGGAACTGGCGTCACGATTGCATATGTTGATTGACACGCCTGAGGGGTGATTTCTGAAAGCGCGAATTGACAATAGGGGAATGGCGGCGTGGAGCAATTACCCTGAGAGGCGGCGAAATATGCAAGGCGAACCGTCGACACATTTGGATTAAATTGAAGCTGTTCTCCAGCGGCCGCAAATGTATACAATTAGCGGATCTTACGAGAAAGCAATCGCGTTTCTGGAGGGCTATATTAGCGGCATGGCAAAGGCGAACCCGCGAGCTGAACCCGTGGTACGCTGGATGTCCTTCCTTGGCACACTTTTGACTGAGCGGAATGGCTCGAAGGCGGATGCGCTGAGGCAGTTTCGCAATAGATGCGCCAATAGCCGTGATGCGGTTCAGATGCTTGCTAATTCATATTCTCAATTCCGCAGTATATCGCGCAAGGTGACGGCGGCGTGATCGTCCGTTTTTCTATGAGGAATAGATGGCAGAGCTTAAGGTTCTCTTTGAACATATAGATAAAGCGGGCATTGAGACCCTTAGGGTCTACGAACAGAATGGCGGCTACGCGGGCTTGAAAAAGGCCGTTACGCTAGAGCGGCAGGCCGTCATCGATGAGGTGAAGGTCTCCGGACTGCGCGGACGGGGAGGAGCCGGATTCCCCACGTGGATTAAATGGAACGGCATTCCAAAAGATACCTCCAAGACACACTACGTGCTCTGCAACGCGGACGAAGGCGAGCCCGGCACGTTCAAGGACCGCGAATTAATGGTTGCTTTGCCGCACCTGATGGTCGAGGGGATGATCATCGCGGGGTACGCTACGCAGGGCGCCGTGGGCTACGTCTACATTCGAGGCGAGTTCGTGGAGAGCGCCCAGCGAGTCCGCGCGGCCATCGACGAGGCGTACGCGGCTGGCTATCTTGGGAAGAATATTCTGGGCGTGTCCGGATTCAATTTCGACCTTCACATACACATGGGCGCGGGCAGCTACGAGTGCGGCGAGGAATCGGCGCTCATGTCCAGCCTCATGGGCGAGCGCGGGCAGCCCCGCATGAAGTTTCCGCATGGTCCGCTGCCGGTTATCGCGGGAGTATGGGAGAGCCCGACGCTCATCAACAACGTTGAGAGCTATGCCTGCGTGCCGCCCATCATGGCGAAGGGGGGCGCCTGGTACGCCGCGATGGGTACTGAGAAGAGCAAAGGCACGAAACTGTTCTCGGTGAGCGGCCACGTGGCGAAGCCGGGCAATTACGAAATCGAGATGGGCACGCCGCTCATGGAGCTTCTTGAGCTTGCGGGCGGGATAACCGGCGGCAAGCTGAAAGCCTGCATTCCCGGTGGCTGCTCAGTCCCCATTCTCCCTGTCGATAAGTGCACGGATTTCAAGCTCGATTACGAATCCGCGGCAGCGGGCGGCTCGATGGTCGGCTCCGGCGGGTGCATGTTCTTCAACGAGAAGACCGACATCGTGCTGTTGATGCGCCGCACCGCTGAGTTCTACGCGCATGAATCCTGCGGCAAATGCACGCCGTGCCGGGAGGGAACGCGCTGGATATTCAAGATTATTGATCGAATCACGAGCGGCGGAGGGCTACCGAGCGACATCGATCTTCTGCTGAACATCTGCGACCAGATTGATGGACGATCCTATTGCGGCCTGGGTGACGCGGCGGCCTGGCCGATTCGAGCGAGCATCAAGCACTATCGCGACGAATACGAATTCTGGATTGCGAACAAGAGGTCGCCGGTCGGTCCCGACTGCGTGCCGCCCGTACCGCACGTCGTCAACCCGCTCCTGACACTAACACCGGCGTAGAGGCGATTTGAACCGCGAAGGCGCGAAGCAGCGGTGGGATGCATAGCACGGCCACAGGCGATGGATCTGGGCTTTGCCGGTTAAGTAGGGACATTACCGCGATGTTGCTGGACAACCCGTTTATCTATCAACAATATCGAGACACTGGAGCCATGTTCCCCAGTGATATCTCCGATGACCCGTGGGTCCTGTATCATGGTACAAGTGGAACGTATTCCGAGTCGATAGAACACGACGGCCTATGTTGGACGGAGAACCTTTATACTCGCGCTGATCTGGTCTCACTTCTCAGAATATTCTGCGCTCTTCGGTGGGAAGGAGTGCATGGTCATCTCCAAGCGCTGCTGTACTACACGAAGATTGATTTTGGTTCCGATTCATGCAAGCCGATTTTCTTGGCGTCTTCGGCCTATCACGCTAGCAAGTGGGCGCAGCGAAATCATGCAGGTGGTGAACCGGCGACAGCAATTCGGGGCTGTTTCAACGACCTGCTTGAATACGTGGCGGATCCTATCCTACGCGATAAGGCCAAGCCCTTGTCCGATTATTATTTCAAGGCGTGGCCAGAACTAGAAGACGAGTTGCGTTCCAGGGATGTATTGGACTTGTCCGACGCCGCGAGGGTTCATTGGGTCGCTGAGTAAGTCGGAGGGTTGGTACGCCTCCACGCGAGTTGTTTGTTGCCGTGGCTTCGATTCGAAAACGGCGTGGTATATGCGCTTCGGCCAGATCCGTCCGACTGCCGGTCGTATCGCCATCGCGAGTCAGGCACAATTGAATGGAACGGACGACTGCGGGCGAGCAAGCTGGTAGCAAAGGTCGTATTGCCGTTGGACTTCGATCCGCACTGCGAGATCAAACGGGAGCGTTTCAATTTGCCTCTCGACTCGACCATTCGAGAGCGTGATACGGACGTTCACTGGCTTGATGTGTTGGAGGAACAGTTCGAATCGCGGGATACCAACGACAAGGCTGAATGATATTAGATCTCGGTCTCCGCGGCTTCGATATTGAGACCGGAACGACGATGCATGATTCTAGACGCGGCTTAATTGGCAAAAGTGAGTACGGCCGATGACCATATCCGTTGATCTCAAACCAGAGACCGAGAAGTGGCTTCGGGAAGAGGCTGTGAGGCGTGGCAAAGATGCCGCGCAGCTAGCCGCTGAAACGATTGAGGAGAAGCGGAAGCGCGAGTCCGAATTCAGAACCGCACTCCCGCCACGTCTCGGAGCGATCGAGTCGGACTTACTGAGAAAGATCAATGAGGGATTGCCCGAAGCGACCTGGAATCAGTATCGCAATCTTATCAGGAAGCAGCGGGCCGAAACGCTGAATCTAGCGGAACGTGAGGAGCTGCTCTCGGTTGGGAATCTGATCGAGCAAACTCATGTCACCATGCTGGAGTACGTTGCTGAGCTTGCTTGGTTGACGCGCGTGCCGTTCAAACAGATGATGAACGAATTGGGAATAAAGCCGCGGCGCGTTTGACATGGGAATTCCAGCAAGCGTCCGGCGCATGGTACGCACTCGGGCAGGGAATCTATGCGAATACTGTGGTAGTCCGGAGGATTGCTCTGTCGATCCCTTTTCAATCGAGCATATCGCGCCGCTAGCCCACGGTGGATCGGACGAACCGGATAACCTAGCGCTATCTTGTCAGCGGTGCAACAACGGCAAGGCGACTGCTGTTTCGGCTATTGACCCGCGTGATGGCGTGAAAGTTCCGCTGTTCAATCCGCGGAGCGACTTACGGGACGAACATTTCGTGATGAATGACGATCTGTCGCTGATCATCGGGATCACGGCGACCGGAAGAGCAACGATTAGCCGTATGCAACTTAACCGAGAGGGCGTCGTGAATCTTCGAAAGCTGCTCCGAAAAGTCGCTGACACAGATTGGACCTGACAGTAACCAACAACGATAATGCCTGAATCGAAACTGGTCAACATTAAAATAAACGGCGTTGCGCTTCAAGCTCCGGATGGCGAGAGCGTCATCGAGGCGGCCAAGCGCATTCAGGTCGATATTCCGTTCTTCTGCTACCACCCACGCTTATCCATGGCGGAGGGCGGGGCGAACTGCCGCATGTGCCTGGTTGACGTGGCGATGCCGCGCAAGAATCCCGACGGCAGCGTCGTGATGTCGAAGATGCCCAAGCCGCAGACAGCATGCAGCCTGCCCATCGCCGAGGGCATGGAGATTCAGACCGAATCGGAGCAAGTAGTCAAGGATCGGCGCGGCATACTCGAATTCCTACTTATCAACCACCCGTTGGACTGCCCGATCTGCGACCGCGGCGGCGAATGTCCTCTCCAGAACAACACGCTGTACTACGGACCGCCGACCACGCGATTCATCGAAGAGAAGCGCCATTTCCCGAAAGCGTATCCTCTGTCCGAATATGTCGTGTTCGACCGCGAGCGCTGCATCCACTGCGCGCGCTGCACCCGGTTCACGCGGGACATTAGCGGCGACGCGCAGCTCGACTTCCTCTTCCGAGGCTCGGACATGGAGGTTGCGACCTTCGCGAACACCGAGTTCGAATCCAAATTCTCCGGCAACGTAATCGAGCTCTGTCCTGTGGGGGCCTTGCTATCCAGAAGCTATCGCTTCAAGGCTCGCCCCTGGGACCTGCTGACCCAAAAATCCGTCTGCACGGAGTGTTCCAACGGCTGTAACATTAAGTTTGACTACCGCGTCTCCAAGCTCCAGCGCGTCAATGCGCGCGAAAACGACTTCGTGAACGAGGAGTGGACCTGCGACAAGGGCAAATTCGGCATGGATTACGTGTCGGCCGACGACCGCTTGAAGACTCCCATGATTCGCGAGGGCAATTCGTTCCGGCCCGCCTCCTGGGAGGATGCGAGTCGGCTGATTATTCGCAAGCTGGAAGATGCGGGAACGAACGTAGGCGGCATCGGCGGAACTCGAACGCCCAACGAAGACCTATACGTCTGGCAGAAGTTCTTCCGCGAGCATCTCAGTATCAACAACCTCGACCACCGCATGGGGCCGCATTTCCCCGCCACCAACGGCGGTCTCTTCTCCCGGTTCGGCCACCACACCATGGCGCAGTCCATCGCCGACCTGGAGAACATGAAGACAATTCTGGTGTTTGGCTCGAATCTGGTCGATGAGCAGCCCATCCTGTTCCTGCGCGTTCGGAAGGCATGGCGGCTTAACGGAGCCAGCATCGTGGAGGCCGTGCCGCAGCCCGCGGCGAACGAAGATTTCCCGAATCACGTTGGAGAGTTCGCTTCCGTATCCCTTCGATACCGGCCCGGCACGGAATTGGCCCTCATCAACGGGCTGCTGCATGTACTTTACAACGAGGGGCTGCTGACGGGCGAAGACGGCGCGGCGCTGCCCGCGGCGGAATCGTGCAAAGCGACTATCGATGTTTCCGGCTGGACTCCCGACAAGGTGGCGTCCGAGACAGGGCTTACCGAGGACGCAATCCGGCGCGCGGCGCGCCTGCTCGCGGGCGGAAAGTTGAGCATCATTGCAGGCAAGTATGTTACCGGCCATTCTCATGCAGAAGACGTGCTGAAAGCGCTGGGCAACCTCGCTGTGATAACAGGCAACGCGGACCGGCTGAACGTCCCCGTTACGGAGAACAATCAACAGGGCGCAATGGACATGGGTATCCTCCCAGATTCGCTGCCCGGCTATACCTCCGTCGATGCTCCCGGCATGAATACGGAGCAGATGCTGAAGGCCGCGGCGTCGGGCTCTCTCAAGGTCCTCTGGGTGGTTGGCGGAGATCTGGTGAACGACTTCTTCGACCGCGATATTGCTGTGCGCGGGCTGGAGAACAGCCCGTTTACTATCGTGCATGCTCTCACGCTCAACGACACGGCGCGAATGGCCGATGTCGTGCTGCCGGTGCAGAGCGTGGCAGAGCGGGACGGCACATTCACCAACGTTGAGCGGCGCGTCCAGCGGTTCTTCAAGGCGTTCGAGATCGATCCAGAAATTTTGCCCGACTGGTTTGTATTCGGCCAGATAGCGGGCCTGCGCGGCCGCCCGATGCCCTACATGTCGGCGCGCGACATTCTGCGCGATATCACGTCCAACGTGCCTATTTATAAGGACTGCGGCCCGCGCCAGCTTGGCGATCTCGGCGTGCGCTGGGAATACCTGCCATCCGATCCGAAGACGCCCGGCGTGGAGCGAGTAGAGTACAGATCGCCTGCCGTGACGGCGTAGTCAATGGGTAATTGGGTCAATTGATAAATGGGTCAATTGGTAAATGGGTCAATTGGTAAATGGGTCAATTGGTCAATCGTAGGGCGCCACGCAAAGCGCGCACGGGATAAATCCCTGCGCTGTGTGACCTTCGGCCGAGTACCTGTCTGCGCAGGTACGACGCATGGCAGTTACGTATACCGTTTCCACGCAGGTGGAGACTCGGCGCAACGCGCCACCCAGCGCAGGGATTTATCCCGTGCGCTAATTGACCAGATCGCCTGCCGTGACGGCGTAGTCAATGGGTAATTGGGTCAATTGATAAATGGGTCAATGGGTAATTGGGTCAATTGGTAAATGGGTCAATTGGTCAATCGTAGGGCCGTTCATTTACTCGTTGACCAGTTGACTAATTGACCGAACAACGAAAGCAGCCATGCCACCGATTCCACAACATATAGGTCCTATCGACATCGTTCCGCTGATTCCGTACCTGTCGATTGCGATCATCCTGGGATTCATCCTGACCATCGTTCCGGGTCTTATCTGGATCGAACGGGTTGTCATATCCCTTATGCAAGATCGAATCGGTCCCAACCGGGTCGGTCCGCGCGGGCTTTTGCAGACGATAGCCGACGGCGTCAAGCTCTTTTTCAAAGAAGATATTGAGCCCGCCGCTGTCGATAAGCGAATCTACTACCTCGCGCCCGTTCTTACCATGATTCCCGCGCTCGCCGCAGGGGCGACGATTCCGTTTGCCTCCATCACCATCAAGATGGACGACGGCGCGATTCGCACGCTGCCGATGATCGTGGGAAACGTCAGCATAGGGCTGCTCTATGTTCTTGCGCTTGCGTCGCTCCAGGTTTACGGAATCGTGCTTGCAGGCTGGTCTTCCAACAACAAGTATTCGCTGCTGGGAGGGCTGCGGTCAGCTGCGCAGATTATCAGCTACGAGCTTGCAATGAGCCTCGCGCTAATGACCGGCATCCTGATGAGCGGTTCCGTAAACCTGGTAGAGGTCGTGCAGCGACAGAGCGGCGGATTCTGGAACTGGAACGTTGCCCAGGCATACGGGCTGGGCTTCATCGCCACGTGTATATATCTCGTGGCAATGATTGCTGAAACGAATCGCGCGCCGTTCGATCTACCCGAAGCGGAATCGGAACTGATCGCCGGATTCCATACCGAATATTCCTCCATGAAGTTCGCTATGTTCTTTATGGGCGAGTATGCGAGCATGCTGGCTGTTTCGGGAATCGCGACGACCCTCTGGTTCGGCGGGTGGTTGTCGCCGATTCCTCACAATCTTCTTCCGATGCACAACCTCTTATTGGACTATATCCCTGGCGGAATCTGGTTCCTGTTCAAAATGTACGTCTTCTTCTTCGGGTATGTCTGGCTCCGCGCCACCCTGCCCCGCCTCCGCTATGACGCGCTCATGAACATCGGCTGGAAGCGAATGCTGCCGCTCTCCCTGGTGGTATTGTTCTGCACGGCAGTTTGGGCGACGTTTCGAATGCCGGAAGAGGTGCGTCCCGAAAGTGGTGCGGACAGGCCGATTGCCAACCGCCAGCTTCCTTCGACGTCCCCCGGAGGCGGCTTAAGAAGCGGTTCGATAGGTATTGCAGAATGAACTGGGCGCTTATCCTCTTCTGGACCTTCGCGTTGATCTCGGTCGGCTCAGCTCTTCTCGTGGTTGCCAACACCAATCCCGTCCGGAGCGCGCTCTTTTTAGTCGTCAACTTCTTCGTCCTGGCGGTGTTCTATTTTACGCTGGGCGCGGAGTTCATTGGGGCCGTTCAGATTATTGTCTATGCCGGTGCGATCATGGTGCTGTTTCTGTTCGTCATCATGCTCCTAAACCTGGGCGCTCCGGAGGCTCTCAAAGAGAGGGGAAAGCTTGGACCCGCGCCCGCGATAGTAATGGCCCTCGTCTTCCTATCTCTTATTGGCGGGGTCGGCGCGATAAATTCGGGATTGAGACCCGTTAGTCCGAGAGCGGCAGCCTTTATGCAGACGGGGGGCACTCCCGAAAAAATAGGGGCCTCGCTATTCGATCCAAATCTGCCCTGGCTCTTTCCGTTCGAGATAACGTCGTTCCTGCTGCTTATCGGAGTAGTAGGTGCAATCATTCTGGCGAAGCGCAAAATCTAGCGCCTGACCACGCGTGTAAAACACGTGGCAGGTGGGCCTTCGGCCAAACGCCGTCACGGGCGGGGTAATCTCGCCTGACCACCGGTGTAAAACCGGTGTGTGGAGGGCCGGACAAGCCGCCAAACGCCCTCTCGGGCGGGAACATATTGATTCTGAATCCATCTGGAACGTGTATACCGTCCGGAGGACGTTTGGCCGAAGGCCCACCTGCCACGTGTTTTACACGCGTGGTACGACTAGTGGACCCGGGGCGCCTGAGACAGGTACTGGCTGGTTTCAGCCTGCCTTGTGAACAATTGGAGACGACAGACGCATGCTGCCCGTGCCGACCGTTAACTATTTGATTCTGTCCGGACTGCTGTTCACGATTGGCGTCGTGGGCGTGCTCGTGAAGCGGAATCCAATCGTCATATTCATGTGCATCGAGCTAATGCTCAACGCGGTCAACCTTTCGTTCATCGCGCTTGGCCGGCACTTCGCACAGATAAACGGGCAGATGTACGTAATCTTCGTAATGGCGGTCGCCGCCGCGGAGGTTGCCATCGGGCTGGGCATCATCGTCAACCTGTTCCGCCAAAAAGAGACGATCGATATAGACGAAGTGAATTTGATGAAGTACTGATATTCGAGCCCGCGTTACAGTTAATGTGAGATTTCTCTTATGGTGTTCTTCGCTCCTAATCTGGCCTGGTTGATTCCCGCGCTGCCTTTGCTCGGTTTCCTAATCTCTGCGTTCGCGGGAAAGAGGCTCGGCCGGCCGGCGTCGGGATATCTGGCCACGTTTTGGGTGTTCGCCTCGTTTGCCGTGAGTGTCTTGGTCCTATTGGGACTGCTTGGAATGGAGGGGGAACACCGTCGCGCACTGGTACCACTTCTGCCTGGCGGTAGCGAGGTTCCCTGGATATCCATCGGAAATTTTACGGTCAACTACCAGGCACTTATCGATCCGCTATCCATGCTCATGTGCCTCATCGTCACGGGGATTGGTGGCCTAATTCATCTCTATGCGGTCGGCTACATGGCCGAGGACAAGGACTTCCCGCGCTTCTTTACCTACCTGAACCTCTTCATCTTCTTTATGCTGATGCTGGTTCTCGGCGGCAATATCCTGCTGATGTTCATAGGCTGGGAGGGCGTGGGTCTCTGCTCGTACCTGCTCATCTCCTTCTGGTTTGAGGACATCGAGAATTCGAAGGCGGGTAACAAGGCGTTCATTGTCAACCGAATCGGAGACGTGGGGTTCGCGCTCGGGGTCATGGCGATCTTTGCCACCTTCGGGACACTGACGTTCTACCAGGCCGACGGCAAGGGATTCCTCGATCAGGCCCTGCTGAAGGTTACGGCGCACGGCGACTTGACCCTCGCCATCGCGACGACTATCGGCCTTCTTCTTTTCGTGGGGGCCGCGGGCAAGTCGGCGCAGTTCCCGCTCTATGTCTGGCTGCCGGACGCCATGGCCGGCCCGACGCCCGTCTCCGCGCTCATCCACGCCGCGACGATGGTGACAGCCGGCGTCGTGATGATTACGCGCGTCAGCCCCATCATCGTGCAGTCCTACGTCGTGATGAACACCATCGCGATAATCGGGGTGTTCACCGCCATCTTTGCAGCGACCATCGCGCTAACGCAGAACGACATCAAAAAGGTGCTGGCCTATTCCACCATTTCTCAGCTGGGCTATATGTTCCTGGCCTGCGGGGTGGGGGCTTTCAGCGCGGGCATGTTCCACGTGACCACGCACGCTTTCTTCAAAGCTCTGCTCTTTCTCGGCGCGGGCTCCGTGATTCACGCGATGCACCACGAGCAGGACATGCGGAAGATGGGCGGGCTGAAGAACAAGATTCCGATTACCCACCTTACAATGGCCGTTGGCTGGCTCGCTATTGCGGGCATATTTCCGCTGGCCGGGTTCTGGTCGAAAGATGAAATTCTCGGCTATGCCTCCGGCTACCCGCGCTTCGGCATGATTTTGTATGCGGTGGGGGCGTTCACGGCGCTGTTGACGGCGTTCTACATGACCCGCCTGATGATGAAGACCTTCTACACGAATCAGCGGTTCAACGAAGCGGATCTGGGCCACGGCCACGGACATGCCGGGCACGACGACCACATGCAGCATGTATCCGCTCATGATTTGCACGACGCTCACGATTCGCATGATTCTCTTGATGCCGGTCATGCGGGCGAGGGGGGCGAGGGCGAATTGGCTGCGCAGGACCACTCGCACGATTCGCACACCGGCGTTCATGAATCACCCTGGCAAATGACATTTCCTCTGATTGTCCTTGCAGTACTGTCCGCTGTGGGCGGCCTCATGGGTACGCCGTGGGCCAACAAGTTTGAGCAGTTCTTGGAGCCATCCGTTGCTCCCGCCTCGCTCTACGAACCGCATGAAGGGCTTCCGCTCTTAGTGGGCTTGGGCATCGGCCTCGCGCTTGCCGTTGCGGGAATCCTTTGGGGATTGAGCGTCTACAATAAGCACAAGGCGGCCGGCGCGCTTCTTACGGACGAGCAGCGGACCGCCGGTACGCCGCTTGGCAGTCTTTATCGCGGGTCGCTGGGGTTGTGGGGCGTGGACCGGTTCGCGACGTTCCTGGGGATCGATGTTGGCGGAGCTTTCGCGCGGACGATGGCATGGATAGATCGCAACATCGTAGACGGACTTGTGAACGGCGTAGCAGGTGCGGCGGGAATCTCCAGTGAGATGTTCCGGCGCGTGCAAACGGGATTCGTGCGTTCTTACGCATGGGTCATGCTGCTCGGCGTCTGCCTCGTGGTCGCTAGCCTGCTCTGGCCCATACTGTCGCACCATTAAGCGACTGAATACATGCTTCGGAGAAAATACGCTCAATGCCGGTTAGCTCTCCACATATTCTGACCCTGGTCACGTTCCTGCCGCTTGCGGGGGCGCTTCTCCTGCTGCTCTTCAAGCGTCCGGTGGACGAAGAGGATGCCCATGCCCATGGGAATGTGCATATTGAAGGCGCAAATGAAGGTGTTGAAGAGCATAGGGTTCCCGTGAATGCGGCGGCGAATGCCATTCGCTACTTCGCGCTCGGCGTATCGCTCGTGACGTTTGCTCTTTCGGTTCTTCTCCTGACAGGGTTCAAAGCGGGGCAGCCCGGATTCCAGTTCGAAGTCGGTCCGTACGCGTGGATCAGCAGCTACCACGTGAACTTCCACCTCGGCATCGACGGCATCAGCCTGCTTCTCATTCTCCTCACCACGTTCCTGTCCGTCCTATCCGTGCTCTTTTCGTTCAACATCAAGCGGCGCGTCAAGGAGTACATGATATTCCTTCTCGTCCTGCAAACCGCCATGACGGGTGTATTCTGCGCGCTGGACCTCGTGCTGTTCTACGTCTTTTGGGAGGCCGTGCTAATTCCGATGTACTTCCTGATCGGAATCTGGGGACATGAGAACCGCATCTACGCCGCGATCAAGTTCTTCCTGTACACCTTTGCCGGAAGCGTGCTTATGCTCGTCGGCATCGTGTTCATCTACAACGCGACGGGATCTTTCAGCCTGGTGGACCTGCTGAATCCGGCGGGGGCGGGCGGCAGGCTTGCGGCGCAGGATGCTCGCACGCTCTCCCTGCTGTTCGGATCGTTCTCTCTGGCCTTCATGATCAAGGTTCCGATGTTCCCGTTCCATACGTGGCTGCCGGACGCGCACGTGGAAGCGCCGACAGCCGGCTCCGTCATCCTGGCGGGAATCATGTTGAAGATGGGCACTTATGGATTCCTGCGATTCTGCCTCCCGCTGTTTCCCAATCAAGCCATGCAGTACTCGTGGATATTCATAACGCTGGCCATTATCGGAATCATCTACGGAGCTGTCGTCGCCGCGGTCCAGCCGGACATGAAGAAGTTGGTGGCCTACTCCAGCGTCAGTCATCTCGGATTCGTAATGCTGGGCATCTTTTCTTTCACGCAGCTTGGCTTGACCGGCGCTGTGCTGCAAAGCATCAACCACGGCGTCTCTACAGGAATGCTCTTCTTCCTCGTGGGCATGCTGTACGAGCGGAGGCACACTCGCGAGATCGCGGCGTTCGGCGGGCTGAAGCGCGCCGTCCCGATTCTCTCTACCTTCTTCCTGATCGCGCTATTGTCATCCGTCGCGCTTCCCCTGACGAATGGATTCGTGGGCGAGTTCACGATTCTGCAGGGGAGCTTCATGTCGCCGTTCGCCGGCTTTGGGCCGACCGCCCTGGCGTCGTCCGGCATGGTCCTCTCCGCTATCTACATGCTCTGGATGTTCCAGCGGGTATTCACGGGACCCGTGGACAAGCCCGAGAATCGGCGCATGCTCGACCTCTCGCTGCGGGAGAAGGCGGTTCTGGTTCCTCTCGTCGTGCTGGTTTTCTGGTTCGGCTGCTACGCGACCGCGTGGACTCGGTTTCTGACTCTGCCCGTTTTAGCGCTGACAAACGGCACGAACAATAACACGTCGAACGCTGGCAAGGTTGCCGGAATCGAAAAAGCCGGCCATTCCGGCATACGGCTCAGCGCCCGCCCATAGTGAATGGAAGTATCTTTCATGCGGCGGCAGGTCCACGCATACCATATGACGTCCAACCCGAGGGGATTTTATGTTTAGTTGGGAAAGCCTGCAGCATGATCTGACTTTGCTGATGCCCGTAATTGTCATTTGGGCGACGGCATGTCTGATCCTGCTGGGCGACGTTTGGTGGTGGAAGGGGCGGCGGGACTTCAATCCGCTGCTGGCCGCAATTGGAGTGGTGGGCGCGCTCGTTATACAGGTAGCGAATCACACGGGAGACGTGCAAAGCATCTTTGCGAATTCTGCTGTCATGGACGTGCTGTCGTCTGTCGGCGCTATCGCACTTTACGTGACCGCTCTACTATCCATCCTGATGGCGTGGACATATTTGAAAGCGCGCAACCTCGACCACGGCGAATACTACGTTCTTCTTCTGCTTTCCATTTCGGGCGCGGTACTGATGGCGCTGGCAAACGACCTGATTGTTCTTTTCCTCGGCCTGGAGGTACTCTCGTTCGCGCTCTACGTAATGGCGGGTTTTGCCCGCACAGATCAACGGAGCGAAGAGGCGAGTATAAAGTACTTTTTACTGGGAGCCTTCGCGTCCGCGTTTTTCCTGTACGGTATCGCGCTCGTGTACGGGGCGACGCAGTCAACGAACCTGGATGTGATTCACCTACGCGTGCACTGGCTGGTAAGTGTCAGCCACGGTGCGCCTAATACTATGCTTCTTGCCGGTATCGCGATGCTGCTTGTAGGTCTCGGGTTTAAGGCGGCGGTCATTCCGTTCCATCAGTGGACCCCGGACGTCTACGAAGGCGCTCCAACATCGGTGACGGCGTTTATGGCCGGAGCGGCGAAGATTGGCGCGTTCGTCGGCCTCCTCCGCGTTTTCGAAGCGCTGCAAGCCGCAAGCTCGTACTATCTTCCTGCCATCCAAATGCTGGCCATCCTTACGATGGTCATGGGCAACCTGTTCGCGGTAACGCAGACCAATCTTAAGCGGATGCTGGCATACTCCAGTATTGCACACGCGGGTTATCTGCTGGTATCCGTCGCGGCTCTGTCTCATTACGGCGTCGCCGACCCGGCGGGCAAGGCTCAGGTTCTTTCCGGCGCGCTGTTCTATCTGTTCGCCTATACGTTCATGACTCTGGGGGCCTTCGGGGTCCTTATCTACATTAGCGGCGGCGGGCGCGACATTCAGTACGTGACCGATCTTCGCGGGCTTGCGCGGACTCACCCGGTCGCGGCCTACACGATGATGTTTTTCATGCTTTCGCTGGGAGGCATTCCGCCCACGATGGGCTTTATGGGCAAGTGGCAGATATTCATGTCCGCTATCCATGCCGAGCAGTACACCCTGGCAATTGTCATGAGCCTCGCGAGCGTGATTGCGGTCTTCTACTATCTGCGTGTGGTCTACATGATGACGTTCGAGGAACCGACCGAAGCCGCGCCAGTCGTTCCGAACGGCGTGCGTCCCGCGTGGCTCTCTATCGTCATTTCCGCCGCCGCCACGATAGTCTTCGGCATCGTTCCCGGCTTGCTGTTCGTGCTCACCAATTCGACCCGGTAGCTTTATCCATTTGAAATAAACAGGCGGTCTGTCCATATGGCCGGGCCGCCTGTTTATGTACGGAACAGCCGCCGCGTTGCGCTGCGGTCTTAAGAGAATCTCGGTGTTACAAATGTCATTGACTCGCGAACCGGGGTCTGCTATACTTCGTCTAGATTGATTGACCGGTAGAAATACCGGGTAGGCTCGCTCCTCGCAGAGTGCGCGCTGAATTGTCTCAGCGCTCAATTCCATTTTGGCAGACAACAGAGAAGCTATGTCGCAGAATGGCCTCACAGTAGTTACACCAATTAAGAGCGGTCAGGTCGACGCGCTCGAATCCGTCCTCCTCAAAATTGGGGAGGATATCAAGGAAAACCCGCTCGTACGCTTCCAGGATGTGCCCTCCCTGCACTTCGCGTGCTGGGTGATTCTGAAAAAGGGCAGCACGGGGTTTCCGGACGAGCTCGTTCTCGAGTTGAACTACGACGGCGACACCGACGGCATTCTAAGCGAATTGGTACAGCACGGCTCTGCCGGCCTGGACGCCATCTATTCATTGTGTGAAGGCTGCCCTGCCGGAGGTACCGCGAATCCTGGCGCGTTCGCGGCCTACCTGAAACAGTACACGCTTCCCATCGCTGCCTTCTACGTGGGTTGTCGCGGACAGTCGCTGCCCAGTATTCGGAATGCCGCCGCCATTCGGGAATCCTGCGAAACGTTCCTGGATTCGCCGGAGGGACACAGCCTTAGAAACCAGCCGCCCGCTCAGATTCGCGCAGCAATCCAGGCATACGTAAAAGAAAATCCCGCGCTCAAGCCTATCTCCTCGGCTCCGCCTCTCAACCAGATTCGCGCGCAGGCCGACCACCGCTACACGCTTCTCAAAGGGATGCTCGTGTTGCTCGTCGTCGTTTCGCTCGCGCCGATTCTCTCATTGCTGCTCCACTGGTGGATTCCGACGTCGCTCGCTATGCTCACAATGGCGCTTCTCATTCCGCTGCCGCTCACGGTCTTTCTCCTGCTCTTCGCGATCATCCTCCGAATCAACGAAATCCGGGACGCGGGAATCGGCAGGCCCCTCGAAGGTGTCATAGACCAGCGCGTTGCGGGAAAAGAAGACGTCTTCGATATGAACCACATGACCACGCTGACGGACATCAAGCCGGGCTTTTTCCGTCTCGGCACGTTGAAGTTCGTCCTGTGGCTCATCAATCTGCTCGCGAAGACGATCTTTATCGTCGGGAACCTGGGCGGCATCCCGACAATCCATTTCGCGCGCTGGGTATTTGTCGATAACGATAGGCGGCTGCTCTTCTTCAGCAACTACGACGGAAGCTGGGAAAGTTACATGGGCGACTTCATCGACCGGGCCAATCAAGGCCTCACCGCCATTTGGGGCAACACTGCGGACTTTCCGCGCACGAGCTGGCTCGTAACGGAAGGCGCGCGCCGGGTGGAAGAGTTTAAGCGGTGGACACGCGTCCACAATGTGTTCAATCAGGTCTGGTACAGCGCATATCCGGACCAGACGCTTCGCAATATCATTCAGAACATCACTTTTCGCGAAGGGCTGGAAGGGCCGATGGACGAGAACCAGATAAGGGAATGGCTTCGCCTGCTGTAGATGTTGCCAATTGGAGCCCTTGCATGAGGGTTCTTCGTCCGGCAGGACGACTGGCTGCAGGCCCTCCAGCGAGGGAATTCATTCACTCGCTCATCGGTAGGCCCCCAGCGGGGGAATTCATTCACTCGCAGACCGCAATTCTCGGAAAGACAGGACTTTGTAATGCTGGAAAGGCATGATATTCAGGGAGTCGTCCTGTCGGGGTACGGGCACCTCGACCACGCGGTCTTCACGTTTCTCCAGGTAACCGATGCGGCCGCGGCCCGGTCGTGGCTCGCCTCGCTCCTTCCGAAAATTATGACTGCGCGAGAGCGCCACCGCGGTGAAGACAAGCCTCCGAACGCGCTGAACCTCGCAATATCGTACTGCGGCCTGGCCGCGTTGCAGCTGGACGATGACGCGCTCTGCACTTTCCCAATTGAGTTTCAGGAAGGGATGGCGTTCGGCCAGCGGCCGCATGCCCTCGGCGATACCGGAGACAGCGCGCCCGAGAAGTGGTGTATTGGCGGTCCGAGTAATCCTCCGGTTCATCTGCTGCTCCTCTACTACACCTTGACACGGGCGGACGCGCAGGATTGGTGCGGAATGGTCAGCGACAATTCACCCGGATGCACAGCGCTCCTCAGCCAGTATTCCGACCGCAGCAGCGCGCGGGAGCCGTTCGGATTCCGCGATGGAATCTCGCAGCCGGCAATTGAGGGCGTCGATCACACGCAGAAGGGCGATGAACAGCCGATCAAAGCCGGCGAATTCGTGCTGGGTTATGAGAACGAATACCACAACCTGCCGCACACTCCTACCGTAAAAGGATCGCCTGCAACGGCCTCGCTGCCGGAAGATCCCCACATTGAGGGCCGGCGCGATCTCGGAAAGAATGGATCGTACCTGGTCTACCGACAGCTCTCACAAAACGTCGGAGCTTTCTGGAGCTTTCTGGAAGATAAGTCGAAAAACGACGATGGGACCCCGAATCCCGAGCGCAAGATCTGGATGGCATCGAAGATGATCGGTCGGTGGCCTAGCGGCGCTCCACTCACGCTGGCTCCCGATAAGGACGACCTGGCGCTAGCGGCGGACGACTCTCGAATCAACATCTTCTGTTATACCGAGACCGATTCGACCGGAGAAGGCTGTCCGCAGGGCGCGCACATCCGGCGGACCAACCCGCGCGATTCCCTGGTTCCCAATGCTCAGACATCGCTCACTGTCGTGCGTCGGCATCGAATCATGCGGCGTGGCCGGCCCGGAGCCGAAGACGGCGACGCCGGGATCTATTTCCTCGTCATCAATGCGGACATCGAGAATCAGTTTGAGTTCGTGCAGCAGACCTGGCTAAATAGCGGCAAGTTCGATGGTCTCTACGCTAATAAAGACCCGCTCTCCGGCGACAACGATGGCACCGGAGAGATGGTGATTCCTGCCTGCCCGTTCCGCGAGCGAGTGGTTGGAATTCCCAAATTCGTCACGACGCGCGGGGGAGAGTATTTCTTCGTGCCGGGGATTGTTGCGCTGGAATACCTGCTACAACTGAAAGGGGCCTAGCCGAGATGGGAATAATGCACGATTTGTGGCGTTCCGCGCTCTCGGTCGAGCACGAACTGCACGAGGATCTTGCGAATCTCCACGAGATTGTGGCGCTCAAGCTGGAGACCGGGTTGGGGCAGCCCCGCCTCCTTCTCCCGCTGTTCCACCATCTGAGAGAGCATCATCCGGTCCTGATTCTTCCCCACTTTGCCGTCGTCTCGCGCTACGACGACGTGGTGGAGATATTCGAACACCAGGATGTATTTAGCGTTTCCGAAATCTATCTCGACAAGATGATAGAGACCACCGGTCCCTTCGTTTTGGGCATGCAGGGAGGACCGCAATACGATCGCGAGATGGGGCAGATGCAGGCCGCCGTTAAACCGGACGACCTGGACGCAATTCGCAATAGCGGCATTCGCGATTCGGAGAAGTTGGTAAGCGCGGCGCTTCCTTCCGGGAGTCTGGATCTGGTCGGCGGCTTGACGCGAATAGCGCCCGCTCGTTTGGTTGCCAACTATTTTGGAGTTCCAGGTCCGGATCAGAAAATCCTGATGCGCTGGATGCGCTCCATTTTCCGGCACATCTTCCTGAATCTGGGAAACGATGCCAACGTCAAGGAGGCGGCCGATAACTCCTCGAAAGAGCTGCGCGTCTATCTGGAGAAGCTCATAGCGGATCGCAAGCAGGCGATTGCCGCCGCGACGCCCGTACCCGACGATTTCGTGACGCGGCTCGTGAAGCTCCAGATCGAAGGTCCCGACGGCCCGGACGACGATACGATTCGCCGGCTGGTTGGCGGCACGATTGTCGGAGCGGTTGATACCATTTCGAAAGCTGCAACCCAGGCGGTGGACGTCCTACTGGATCGCCCTGCCGAATTGGCTGCCGTGCATGCCGCCGCCGTAGCCGGTGACGACGCGCTCGTGGCGCGATACGTGTTCGAGGCGCTGCGGTTCAACCCCCAGAATCCGTTCCTTTTGCGCCACTGCCGCGAGGACTACGTGGTCGCGCGCGGCACGGACCGCGAGAAAAAGATACCGGCGGGAAGTCTGGTGCTCGTTGGGACTCTCTCCGCGATGTTCGATGAAACAAGAGTGGAGAGGCCGGAAGAGTTTCGAATCGACCGGAAGGAAGATACCACGCTCTTCTTCGGCCACGGAATGCACACGTGCTTTGGCCGGCACATCGCAGGCGCGCTGATTCCCGTTATCGCGCAGGCAGCTCTCCGCCTCCCGAATCTCAGGCGCGCAGGCCAGATTCAGAGGGATGGCGCATTCCCCAATCGGTACATGCTCGCATTTGACGCGTGAATTAGCTGTGAGCCGTCAAACGGAAGGGCAAATAAGTCGCTGTGGTGAGCGCCGACCTCCGCACAAACCCTGATTGGCGACTTATTCGCCCCTACACCACTCCACACTCCATGTCGGAGCAGCCCGGCTATTGTGCGCCTATTTCGCGCCCTAATACTGTGGAACGCTGGGGTCGACCTCTTCGGACCACGCCAGAATGCCACCCTTCAGGTTCTTCAGCTTCGTGTAGCCCTGGGACTGTAGGTATTCCAGCACGGTCATCGACCGCTTGCCGGAGCGGCAATGGAGAATGATCTCCTGGTCGCGGGGCAGCTCGCCAAGGCGAGAGGCGACATCGTCCATCGGAATGAGTTTTGTATTCGGAATCTGAGCGATCTCATATTCGTAAGGCTCGCGAACGTCGATAACGAGCGGGCGTTCGCCGCGATCGAATCGCCGCTTTAGCTCGGTTACGGTGATGTCCAGGTCGCTGTCCGGCTGGACTGAAGATTCTACATTCGGCATGCCGCAGAACTCCTGATAGTCGATCAACTCCGTAATGGTCGGGTTTGGACCGCAGATGGGGCAAGTCGGGTCCTTGCGCAGCTTTAGCTCGCGATACTGCATCCGCAGCGCGTTGTAGAGCATGAGCCGGCCAATGAGCGGCTCGCCGATTCCGAGAATAAGCTTCACCGCTTCGGTTGCCTGGATGACGCCGATATTGCCGGGAAGAATGCCGAGAACGCCGCCTTCCGCGCAGGAGGGGACCAGGCCCGGTGGGGGTGGCTCCGGGTAGAGGCAGCGATAGCACGGACCCTTCTCCGCCCAGAAGACGGAAGCCTGTCCTTCGAATCGGAAGATAGAGCCATAAACATTCGGCTTGCCCAGGAGCACGCAGGCGTCGTTCACCAGATAGCGGGTCGGGAAGTTATCCGTGCCGTCGATGACGATGTCGAAATCCTTGATAATATCGAGCGCGTTTTCGCTGGTGAGCGCCTCTTCAAAGCCGATCACGTTACAGAACGGGTTGATGTTGTTCAGGGTTTCTTTGGCCGACTCCATCTTCGGGCGGCCGATGTCGGAAGTGCCGTGGATTATCTGGCGCTGAAGATTCGTTACGTCCACCACGTCGAAGTCCACGATTCCTATCGTGCCCACGCCCGCGGCGGCCAGATACATGGCTAGCGGCGCGCCGAGGCCGCCCGCCCCGATACAGAGGACTTTCGCGGCTTTCAGCTTGCGCTGCCCTTCGACGCCCACCTCCGGCATAATGATGTGGCGGCTGTACCGAAGCATTTCGTCTTTTGTAAGCTCGGGTAATGGCGTCTCGCTCGGCTTCTCTTTTACCATTTCGCGCTCGGCCACGTCGGTCCCGCCCGCGATGCTTGGAACGATGGTTACCTCGTCGCCCTCCTTGAGCGGCGTCGCGCCTCCCTGAAGCTGGCGCATATCGTCGCTTCCCACATAGACGTTGACGAATTGGCGCAACTGCCCCTGCTCGTTGAACAGGTGCCGCCGAATGTCCGGATGCTTTGAGGAGAGCTCCGCCAGAGCGTCATCCACAGTGCCGGCGGACACCTCAATCTCGTCCTGGTTAGCCGTATACCGCTGTAGCGCGGTTGGAACCAGCAGCTTCACTGCCATATATCTTCCTCCAAATTATGCCGGATTTGCGTGCATGCGTGTATGCGTGTATGCGGGTATGGTCGCAATTTGAATATCGACTACTTCGTATCAGTATCCGTCAGCGGCAGACAGCGGATCCTGTCCTCTTCGGAAAGCTCTGAGAATACCGACGCGAACTGTTCGGCGCGCCGCTCCGTCCAGGGCAGCAGCTTTTCCGCTGCAAAGGCGTTGCGCTCTTCGTCCAGCTCCCAGCACGTCATCTCGCCGGTAACGCCCTGCCGCGACGAAACGATAATATAGCTGTACCACGGCCACGCCCAATCACGATCATATCCGCTGGGCCGGGCGGGATGATCCGGGTGCGAATGGTAGAAACCGAGAATCTTGAGACCGCCAGATCGCGCCTCGCGCTCAAGCCGGAACATTTCATCGGGCGAGATGAGGTAGCGCCGCTCGTGGCCGTCCTCATGAACGTTTGGAATCTCATTCAGCTTGCGGACGACTTTCAGGTCGCCCTCGATGGTTCCCAGCATCACGCCGCAGCACTCATGCGGAAAGTCTCGTACTGCGTGCGCGCGAATCTCCGATTCAAGGGATTCAGATAACTGGATCACCGGTCTCTTCACTCCAAAACCTGTCTGACAGGTAACGGTCGCCATTGTCGCAGAAGATTGTCACGACGACGCCCTCATCCATATCGCCGGCTACGTCCAGCGCAGCGATCAAGTTGGCCGCTGATGATATCCCCACCAGAACGCCCTCTTCGCGCGCCAGCCTCTTGACCATGCTGTAGGCAGCCTCCGTGCCCACTTCTCGCTGCTCGTCCGCCAGGCTCGGATCGTAGATGGCCGGAACCAGCGCCGAATCCATGTGCTTCAGCCCCTCGAGCCCGTGGAAAGGGGAGTCGGGCTGCATCGATATCAGCTTCACATGCGCGGCGGTGTCACGGAGATAGCGGCCCGTGCCCATGAATGTGCCGCTGGTCCCAAGGCCGGCCACAAAATGCGTAACGCGCCCGTTGGTCTGCCGCCAGATTTCGGGGCCTGTGCTGTTGTAGTGCGCCTGCCAGTTCGCCGGGTTGCTATACTGGTCGGGATAGAAGTATTTATGGGGATCCGCCGCGTATAGTTCCCTGGCTTTCAGTATTGCTCCGTCCGAGCTCAGGCGCGGGTCCGTCAGAATCAGATCCGCTCCGAAGGCCCGAAGAAGCCGCTTACGCTCCTCGTTGGCGTTCGACGGCAGGCAGAGCGCCACGCGGTAGCCGCAGGCGGCCCCAATCATGCTGTAGGCGATTCCCGTATTCCCGGACGTGGCGTCGAGCAGTATCTTGTCCGGCGTCAGGCGCCCGGTCCGCTCTCCGTCCAAAATCATGTTGAGGGCGGGCCTGTCCTTGACCGATCCGCCGGGGTTGTACCACTCCGCCTTTGCATAGACCTCGACTCGCGGATTCGCCGGCGCAATATTGCGCAGGCGAATGAGCGGCGTATTGCCGACAAGGTCCACGATGGAGAGCGCGCCCGCGGGCGCGAACCGCTCTATACGGGGCAGTGTTCCGCTGCTCATCTCCTTTGGAACCGCTTGCCGCTCTGACGTGAAGAAACCTGACTAATCATATTGACTTAGTATACCTCAGCGGCTGAGGATTGAAACTGACGGACGCTCATGCATCGAACCCGGACGAAACGCGTCCGGGTCCGATTTGTAAAGAGGACCTCTTGCATATGTCACGTTCCGCCAGCGAACGAGTGAATGAATTCACTCGCTGGGGGGCCTGCGGCGAACGAGTGAATTCATTCACTCGCTGGGGG
>JBBROJ010000084.1:0-22885 GCA_038229495.1 Chthonomonadales bacterium | reverse complement strand
TCCTCTCTCGCAGAAGCCTCGAAGTCAGCTGGCATCATCGCTACGACTGCGCGCCATTCGTTAGCGAACATGGTATTGATATTCATGATCGCATTGTACCAGCATCAGGAGTAACATGTCAACCTTAAGTTAGCGCATATGCCCCCCGGCCCCCTCCCGAAATTGGAGGGGGAGTTATCGCGCAAGTTCGCAGCTTCGCCACAGTCACCCCTTTCCCTGTTCCTGGGGGAAGAGGATGGGAGCCGTCGGGCAAATCGCTCTAATCAAGACTGAACAGATAATCGGTGCTCAGGATGTAGACGAAGAACGTTTTCCGTTGCATGGCAATCCCGGACGATAACGTCAAAAGCAGATCCCTACGGGATGACGGATAGGCAGGCGCCAACGGATGACGGACGGGACGGTCGCCTCCCTGATGGCAGATTGCGCATATCCATACGCCAGAATCAGGTACCTTTTATCTCCATATGACGGGATTACCATGCTTTTCGCGCATCGAGCCACACAAAAGCTCATAGACCCAAAATAATAGACACGTGAAGGCTTGAGACCATCGCCGTTATCCGTGTACATTCGTGTTCATCCGTGGTTACAAAGCCGTTAGCTTTTCTTTGTGTCTTCGCGTCTTCGTGGTTCAAATGGTTTTTGGGTTGGAACGGACCGGCATGCGGGGGAACCGTGACCGGGCGGGCGGCGTCTGGCATTCAGGAGAATCGCATGTCCGAGCCCATCTACAAACGCCCCGAAGACTACGACCTGGAACACGAGGGCAACACGGAAGACATCGATTTTTTCGTACGCCTGGCCGGGCGACTCCGTCCGAAGCGCGTACTGGAGCTGGCGTGCGGCAGCGGGCGCGTAACCCTTCCACTTGCTGAGGAGGGCGCGCGGAAAGGGTATGACGTCGTCGGGCTGGAACTGGCCCCTGAGATGCTGGAGGAAGCGCGCAGGCGTTATGGGGAAGCGCCCGCTGAAACAAGACAGCGGCTAACCCTGGTCGAAGGCGACATGCGGACATGGAGAAGCGAAGATCCTTTCGATTTGATTCTCACGCCCTGCTCGTCTATGTGCCACCTGTTGAATCTCGACGACCAGATTGCCGCATGGCGGCAAGCGTTCGACAATCTTCAGCCGGGTGGGCGGTTTGTCGTGGATGTTTCGATGCCCAATCTCGCGGCCTATGCCGACTCGTTCACCACCCCGCCTCGCGCCCTGCTCGAGATGGACCGTGACAAGACAGACCCGGAGACGAGGGAGCGCATGATTCGAGTTAAGACAACGCGCTACCTGGCGCACGAGCAACGCGCGAAAATACTCTACGTATATGATCGGTTTGCGGGTGAATCCAATCCGGAAAGATTTGTGAGTGACTTCGAGAGCCACGTCTACTTTCCGCGCGAGATGCAGCTTCTCTATCTCCATACGGGCTTTGAGATTGAGAGCCTCTACGGCGATTATCGCGGCCACCCTTTGGGTCCGGCCTCGCGCCAGCTCATCGCCATCGGCCGCAAGCCCGGCGTGCGGACGTGGGAGGGTCGTAATGCGGTCGCAGGAGAGTGAGGATCTGCGGGCCTACCGCGACAAGCTGCAAGCGTATACCACCGAAGAGCTGGAGGACATCTACTTTCGAGTTCACGTTCTCCGGCACCCACTCAGGTACAATCTGGTGCGCCGTGAGTTGGAATCGCGCAGCCTCCGGCCTCAGCCGCCCCGCGAGATGGCGATTCGCCGGGACGGCCTGCGAAGCTGGCTGGCCGCCCGCCCCGCCCTAACCTGCCGCCCCCTTCTGTTCGCGCTCGTATTCGCCATGCTTCTTTTCACTATCACCGCCGCTGCAGCATTTTTGCTCTTGCTGCCCATCTGGCTGTTCGCAATGCCGCTGCATTTTCTCGGATTCGAAACCGCTCTCGTGTATCTGGTATGCGCGCCCGTGCCCCCTATTCTCGCCGCCGGACTTGGCGGCAAGCTTGGCGGGCGTGGAATATACGGCGTGTTCGTGCTGATGGGCGTTGTGGCGGGGCTGCTGCTCTTCAACGCGACCGGCGCGCCCTCCGCCATTATTCAATCGGCTTTCCGGCATGCCACCGGCGGCGGAGGGCCGTCGTTCGGGGGATTCTAGCGGCCAATCGTCGAATTCGGCGGCCATGCCGTTAATCCTTGTTCCCAGAAATCAAGAGCTGAATATTGTCGTTCAGCAGGCAGGGATTTAATGAACGGAGATCGAACCCAGCAGTTAGGAGGATGAAACACTTCCCCGCTGACGCAGCATACCAATAGAGTTAGAGAGGAGATCGGCCATGGACTCAGACGCCTATGCCGGTGGACTGGAGACGCTGCTGATTGTCGATGATGAAGAGATGCTGGTGGAGCTTCTGCGCAGGCTGGTTACTCGTCACGGATACACCGCCCTTTCCGCTCAGGGGGCAAAGGAGGCGCTCGATCTCTTCGATAAGCGCCACGATGAGATTGATCTCGTCATCACGGACCTCATAATGCCTGAAATGGACGGGAAGAAGCTGGCAGAGGAGCTTCTGCGGCGTGATCCATCAGTAAGGATTCTCATTTCAACCGGATATACCGATCCAGGCGACATCGCCTACCTGCTCAATGCCGGCGCACGCGACGTTGTCATGAAGCCGTACCAGGCGGACCAACTATTCGAGAAGATTCGCTCCGCGCTGAACGATAATACTATGGGTCCCGCGCAGGAACAGCCCGATACACCCTAATAACCTCTATCCGGCCTCGAATAGATACTGTATGAGACCCGCGATATCGGCATAGTCGCGGACGATGATGTCCGCTCCCGCGGCGAGCAGCCGCTCCCGCTTCCACTCATCCAACCTACCCGGATTCGCCTCGTCCGACGCCACGCCCAGCGCAAACCCCCCTACCCCCTTGCCGTTCTCGATCTCCACATAGCCGTCGCCAACCACGAGCAGTTCCGGCCCCTTAAGATTGTGCTCGGTAAGAATCCGGTCGATGATCTGCTGCTTGGAAAACGCCTTATAATCGTCGAGCGCCGCGAAAATATTGTCCCCGAAGTACCGATCCACTCCCAGAGCGCGGGCCTCATCGAGAACGTACTCGAGGTCGGTGCCGCTCGCCAGATAGAGCTCGACCCCTCTCGATTTCAATGCAACAAGGAACGGAATCGAGCCTCGCAGCAGCCACCGCTCCGGCTCGATTGCCCCCGATTTCAACGCCGCGACGCGGTCCTCGATTCGCGACCAGAGTCTCGCAAGATATTCATGCTTGTAGGCGAGAGGGTCCTGGGGAATGCCGCCGCGCTTTACCATCTCCTCCGAAAGCTGGAAGCACTGGTATATCGTCTGTTTTCCAGTGAGCCGCGTAACGAACTCCCGAACGACAAGATTCAATTCGGTTTCGGATTCGCAGCGCGGAGCGCGGCGAAGCTCCTCCACGAAGTAGGGAACCATGACATCCTGCCACCCCTCGCGAATCAGGGAGAGCGTTCCGTCAAAGTCGAAAACGGCAAACCGGAACCGGCCGCGGGGAGCCGCAGTGTTAGCAATTTCGATGGTGGATGGCATGGGTCAATTTGTCAACGGGTCAATTTGTCAACGGGTCAATGAAGTCAATGTTCCAGTGGAACCGCCGTTCATTGACCGATTGACTGGCTCTACTGGTCCCAGTGCTTGCGCCGGTTGGCGGGCGGCTTGCGGTTTTCGGGATAGATGAGATAGACCGTGTTGCGGGAGTCGGCCCAGCCGGCGAGAAACTGCTTGCGCGGGTAGGGCGTGCGAACGCGGAGGCCGCGTATCGGATTGAGGGCGGGGTCGTTCAGAATCGCGTCGCCGTCCGAAGTAAATCCGACGCAGATGACCAGGTGGCCGCTTTCGGTGGCGCCGCGGGGTTTGCCTCTCAGAGCATCATATGAGACGGAGCAGATGACGGGAATCCCGGCCTCTATCCAGTCCTCCAACTCCGAGAGGGAGGTGAACCGCGAAACGTAAGCCCGCATGCCTGGCATCGAGCCCGCGAATGCCGTGTTGAAGGGCCAGTTCCCAGTTCCACCCCATTTACCATCGTAGACGCCCTGAACAACCGCCGGTACGTCCACGTCGAGGTCCGCGCGACGCGCCGCCTTGCCCCAATAGGAGAGCGTCATGGACGTGCAGGTGGCGCTGCAAATGACCGCTCCGTGCGGATAGGCTCCCTGCGCGCGCTCCGGCACATCTATAACGCGTCCCCAGGCGGGCCGTTTCTTCTGCGGGTCGGCGGCCAATCGTAGCGCATGGCTGTTGAGAAAGCTGAGGCCGAGATACTTGAGATGAGGCTGCTCACCGCCTGACTCTCCGGCGGATGTGAGCGTGATTCGAAGCTCGACCTGTGCGCACGGACGCTTCAATACGAGCGTATCCGTCTGCACGTCGCCGTCCTCGTCCTTCTGCATGTTCACGCTTTCGCGGGGGTATCCGGTCGGGGCGGCGTCCTTTTCAAACGCGGCTAAACCGGGATCGCTCGACCACAGGCCCAGCGTATAGAACTTCGTCATGTGGTCCGGATAGAGGCCAAGCGCCTCGATCTTGAGGCCCGTTCTCGGTGGCGTATGGGCGTTCCATGAGACGATTAGCTCGTCCCAGGCAATTCCCGCGTCGATAGGCGGGGACGAAAGAACGGTTTCGCCGTTCGGTGTGTCCGGCCCCTTCGTCCAGTTGTCGAATTGACGGAAACCAACAAAGCGCGCCGCGTCCGACTTAAGCTCGCCGTTATCCGCATGGCTAACTGACGAGGCGTGGCTCAAGATGGAAGCGAGCGCAACTGCGGCGAGCGTGGGGAATATGATGGTGTTTATAGTCATAGGAGTCATAGGAGTCATAGGGTAAATCATGCGGCGAGTTTCCGGTGAATTGGCTTACGGACCGGTGAGTCGTCATTCAGGACAATGCCCGTCCGGCGGTTTCATCCATTTGCGGCCCCATTCGGCCAGCGATCCGAAGATGAAGTTGAGTGCCATGCCCTTTTCGGTCAACGCGTACTCTACATTGGGCGGAATGGAGCTGATCACCGTCCGCGAGATTAGCCCCTCGTCCTCGAGAGCGCGAAGGCGCTCCCGCAGGGTCCGGGGATTGATTCCGTTCTCGCGTCCAATCTCGTTGAAACGCCTCTTGCCGCCCAGCAGCGACTGAACGATATGGAGCGTCCATCGCTGGTTCAGGAGGTCCAGAGTCGCCATCGCCGGACAGAAGGTCTCGCTATTTCCATGAGTATTCTTCACCGGCTTCACCGGCTTCACCGGATTATTCTTCATAACACTCGTCTCTTCCTGTGTGCTCGACCATCGTAAACCTCGTAATCCCTTGTCTGACCAAAAACTGGAAGCCGGAATGGCTCAGGAATCAAACACCCGGTTAAATATACGTAAATTCGGTGTGACGCGATAAAAAATACCGCGAAAGTTTGCAAACTTTTCCTAACCTGGAACGTTCTCCGATTCACCGTGCGTAAAATGCCAGGTAGATAGATTTTATAGCACTATATTCAATAAAGTTAGGAGAGGTTGATGATGCCCAAAGTCTTGATCGTATTCTACAGCCGTACAGGTAACATTACGCATCTTGCGGAGACGATTGCTGACGGAGCAAGAAGCGCCGGAGCGGAGGTGCGCCTTGCCCGCACCGACGATCTCGCGCCGGAAGTTGTCATAAACGGGAACGCGGCGTGGAAGGCTTCGCGCGACGCTCAGCGGACAAAGTATGCGGAGGCGCAAATATCCGACCTGGAGTGGGCGGACGCCATTATCTTCGGTTCGCCGACACGCTATGGCAACATGACCGCGGAGTTGAAGCTGTTCATCGACAAGACGGCCGGACTCTGGGCGCAGGGCAAGCTCGTCAACAAGGTCGGCAGCGCATTCACGAGCACCGCGACAATCCATGGGGGAAACGAATCGACCCTCATCACCATGCTGAATCCCATGATTCACCTGGGCATGATCATCGTCACGCCCGGTTACGCGGACCCCTCGGTATTCTCGGCGGGAACGCCCTATGGCGCAAGCGCGGTGGTGGGCGCCAACGCGGACCAAAGGCCCACGGAGGCGGACAGCGCGGTCGCCAGATTCCAGGGCCGCCGGGTCGCGGAGGTAACGCAATGGCTTCTCAACGGAAAGAGCCAGGCGTAAGATCGGCGCGCTTTACGTACGTATGAGGAAATGAATTCCAACGGTCCATGGCTGGAGGGCCTACGAGCAATCGTCCTACCGGACGAAAGGACATTTATGTAAGAATCTATTGAATCAAGGAGGCGTCCCGACCGGGACGCCTCCCTGGGTTCTCCAGTGTGCCGCGATAGATGCGCAACCATATCCAAAATAGCTCGAAACGCAGGGGATTACGCCTGCGGCAGCGAATCCACCACTCTAGACTTGAGAAGGATGGGAGATTGAAAAGGCATGCACATCGGCGCGCTCACAGTCACCATCTACCTGGCCGAGGGAGGTTCGCTGAAGGACAAGCGCCAGGTCGTAAAGAGCCTCATAGAAACGACTCGGCAGAAGTTCAACGTCTCCATCGCAGAGATTGCCGACCTCGATCTCTGGCAGAAAGCGACGCTGGGAGTGGCCTGCGTTTCGAACGATGGGGCTCACGTGAACCGCGTGCTTGACAAGGTGCTCGACTATTTCGAATCCAATCCGGCGATCTCTGTCGGCGAAGTTGATCTGGAGATGCTTTAACGCCCCCTGGACGAGATGGCAGAGATGGAAGAGATGGAAGAGATGAAAGAGAACGAGAGCGATTCCCGGATGACGGACAGAGCGTTGGGCAGACCCTGCTCCTGCGGGCCGCGGCAACGGATTCGCCGGGCGAGCAGGTACACTGAACGTCGGCGGTTTGCCGCGCGCATTGTACTTATAGAACGATGCGCCAATCACATAACCGTCCAGAATAGAATTGAGATACAATGTCTACCATAAGGCAGGAACAGATACAGAATCGACTGATCGCGGAGATCAGCGAGATGCTCCGGCGAGATTTGAAGGACCCGCGACTGGGATTTATTACGATAACGGGCGCGGAGATAACGCGCGACTTGCGGCATGCCAAGGTCTTTGTGAGCGTGATGGGTGATGAGAAGGCGAAGACGGACAGCCTGGCCGCCCTGAAGAGCGCAGTAGGCTTGATACGCGGAGAGTTCGCCCGGCGCGCGCACCTGCGCGTCGCGCCGGAGATACTCTTCCAGCATGATGTGGGAATTGCGCGCGGCGCGCGAATCTTCGAGCTGTTGAACCAGGTCGCAACGGAGCCGAAAGCCCCGGACACAGAGACGTCCGCGGAGTAGAGCGGAGTAGATCTGTCAAGCAGGAAACGAACAGGCAGGAGGACCGATCTCGATTTGCTGAAAAGTGTTCTTAAGCAGGCAGCGGACGCCATTTTGAAGGCCGATAGAATCGTGCTGGCCAGCCACGTGAACCCGGATGGAGACACGCTGGGAAGCTCACTGGCATTGACCCACGCTCTAAGGGCAATGGGCAAGACCGCGATTCCCATTTCGCACGATGGGGTCCCGGAAATCCTGCGGTGGATGCCGGGCCAGGAATGGGTTCGGCAGGACACGGATGCGCGTGACTTCGACCTTGCGATAGTGTGCGACACGGGTACGGCGGACCGAATCGGGGGTGCAAACCCGGCTGTCGAGGCCGCCACCGCCTCCATCTGTATCGACCATCACGTGTCCGAGGGAAACTTCGGCGAGATTCGTGTCGTGGACAGCCGGGCGGCGGCGACTGGAGAGCTGGTCTACGAGCTGCTGCGTGTGATGCGCGTCCCGTTCAGCAAGGCAATTGCCGACTGCCTCCTCTGCGCGCTTATCACGGATACAGGCTCGTTCCGCTATATGAACGTAACACCGAACACGTTTCGCATCGCCGGCGCGCTGATGCGGTGCGGCGCGTGCCCCGCGGCAATCAGCGAACTGGTGTTCGAGAACAGATCACTTGGGAGCATAAAGCTGCTTGGCCGCGCGCTCGATTCCCTTCGTATCTCGGAGGATGGGCGAGTAGCATGGGCGCACGTGCGCGCTAGAGACTTTGAGGAGCTGGCCGCGACCGACGAGGATACGGAAGGAATTGTGAATAACGTCCGGGCCATCGATACGGTCCAAGTTGGCGTTCTGTTTCGCGAGATTCCGGGCCATAAGATCAGGATTAGCCTGCGCGCGCGCGACGGCCAGGACGTGAGCCGGGTAGCGCAGGTATACGGGGGCGGCGGGCATCGTCTTGCGGCCGGATGCCATCGCGAGCCACCGCTGGAGGAAGCGGAGGCTGAGGTCATCGCGGAAGTCCAGCGCTCGCTCAAATGAAGGCTGATTGAACCTCGAAGACGCGAAGAAACGAAGAACGTCAAGAACAAACAAACCACGGGGAACACGGGGGACACGGGGAAAGTGTCTTCTCTTCCATTTTATCTGTGTCCGTCTGTGTTCATCTGTGGATAATCGACTGTGCTTTTCTTCGTGTCATCGTGTCTTCTAAGTAAGTGGTGAATCTGCACTTGTTTCTGGTAATTCTGTTAATGAATGGTGTCGTGGTTGTCAATAAGCCGGGCGGATGCACGTCGCATGACGTCGTAGCGAAACTGCGCAAAATCTATGGCACAAAGCGCGTGGGACACATCGGTACGCTGGACCCGCTGGCGACCGGTGTGCTGGTGGTATGCCTGGGGCAGGCTACACGCATCGTGGAGTACCTGGCTGCCGATCGCAAGGAGTATGTGGCCGGGGTGGCGTTTGGAGTTACGACCGATTCGGAGGACGCGACGGGCCGCGTCCAAACGGAGACTGACGCGACCGCGCTCACCGAACAGGCGGTCTTGGACGTTCTTCCCCGGTTTCGCGGGCCGATTCAACAGACGCCGCCGATGGTTTCCGCCGTACACCACGAGGGGCGCAGGCTCTACGAGCTGGCCCGCGAAGGGGTCGAGGTGGAACGGAAGCCGCGCTCCGTCGAAATTCACAGGCTGGAGATGACGAATTTTCAGCCGGGGCGGCGGGCGAAGGCGACGCTGCGCGTGGAGTGCTCCACCGGGACCTACATCCGCACACTCGCGGCGAACATCGGCGCGGCGCTGGGCGTCGGTGGAATCATGGAGTCTCTGCTGCGGACGCGCGTGGGCCCTTTCACGATAGATGAGACGTTCACGCTGGAACAGCTTGCGGAGCGGTGTGACGCGAGAACGCTGGCGGAGACGCTCCAATCTATTCCCGCCGCCCTCGCCGACTGGCCGCGCGCCATCCTGGACGAGGCGGAGGTCGAGCGGATTCGCCGGGGACAGGCCGTGGGCGCTCAATCGGAGCGTGAGGGCGCGACGGTTCTCCTGCTGGACCTATCCGGCCATGCTGTAGGCCTCGCGCGAAATGCCGGCGGCCTGCTTGCCCCGTTCAAGGTACTCCAGGGCGCTTAGCCACGCCGTCACTGAACGACAACGAGTGAATATGCACGTCTGGCAAGGTCTCGAATCGATCAAGCAGCCATTTGACGCTGTCAGCGTGGCGGTTGGAATGTTCGACGGCCTGCACGTGGGGCATCAATCGCTGATTCGAGCCGCCGTGGAAGACGCTCGCCGGCAATCGCGCCCCTCTGTCGTCTTCACTTTCGACCGCCACCCCGCCGAGCTTATTGCCCCCGACAAAGCGCCGGGATACCTCAGCACGCCCCGGCAGCGCGAGTCGCTTCTACGCTGCCTCGGTGTCGATCATGTGGTTATTACGCGATTCGACCACCGATTCCGCGACCTGTCCCCCGAAGCCTTTCTCCATTTCGTTCTCAACGGAGTGCTGGGCGCGAGAGGCGTATTCGTGGGCGAGGATTTCCACTTCGGCAGAAACCAGGTGGGCGACGTGGTGTATCTCCGCGAAGCGCAGGGCCGCTTCGGCTACACGCTTCGGGTCCACCCGCCGATACTGGTGAGGGGCGACCGGGCATCCAGCACGCAGGTGCGAACGCTGCTGCGTACCGGCGATATCGCGGCGGCTTCGGAGATGCTGTGCCATTCTTACATTCTGAACGGCGTGGTCGTGCACGGACATAAGCTGGGCCGCAAGCTTGGCTTCCCCACCGCCAATCTCAAACTGAACCGTCCGCAGGTGATTCCCGCGAACGGCATCTACGCGGTCTGGGGACATGTGAAGGACGAGCGCTTCATGGGTGCGTGCAGTATCGGAGTGCGCCCCACCGTCGGCGGCACGGACCGGACTGTGGAGACCTACCTGCTGGACTTCAACGATGACATCTACGACACCGAGATGGATATCGAGTTCGTGTCGCGCCTGCGAGACGAGCTGAAGTTCGAATCGCTGGAAGCTCTCGTCGAGCAGATGGACTACGACGTCAGGCAGGCTCGAACGATTCTGGCGAGCGTGTCCTAGGAACCTCACCCAACCCCCTCCTAAGTAAGGAGGGGGCTTACTGAGCACAGATTCCGCGATGCAGGTGAAATCTACTTGCCGCTGGGAGCTGCGCTGGGGGGCTGCACCTTAGCCTGCGCCAGCAGGTCGTCCAGCGCCTGCTTATTGCGATCATCGGCGAACGGCTTCTCCGGGTCCGGCCTGCCCCCACCCGTCCCGCCGCTTCCCATCCCGCCGCTTCCCATTCCACCTCCCCCGCCTCCACTGCGCATTCCGCCACTCATCATTCCGCCGCCCATGCCTCCTCCGCCTCCACTGCGCATTCCGCCACTCATCATTCCGCCGCCCATGCCTCCCCCTCCTCCACTGCGCATTCCGCCGCTGCCAGCCGTCATTCCGCCGCTGCCCATTCCACCTCCGCCCCGTCCGCCGCCACCGCCACGCTGTGGAAAGGCGTCCTGAAGGAGCTTCTTCTGGTCATCGGTCAGGATAGCGTTGACCTCTGCAAGCTTGGTCTCCGCTTCCTTGTCGCTCAACTTCTCCGTAGTCTTCAACCCCTGTAGAATCGGCGACAGAGCGGTGGCCTGCGTCGAAGTGAGGCCATGATTCTGGACCTTCTCGACAACTGACAGGTTTCGTACCAGGCGAGCCAGCGATGCGCCATTCTGTGGTTGATTGGCGCCGCCACCGCCCATCATGCCGCCGCCACCGCCCATGCCTCCCATCATACCTCCGGACCCCATGCCGCCCCCGCTCGATTGACCGGACGACGATGATCCCGACTTCTCTGTCATGAACCGGCCGTAGTAGCCAGCGGATGCTCCTACCACAAGACAGATCAGCGCTACTGCAAGCGCGGTGGAAATCTGCGGACCTTTGTTAATCATTGATCTCGACTCCTTTGTGAACGAGCAATAAGAATAGAACAGGGCCATTATAGGAGCGTCGCAGCCGCATGTCAATCGAAATCTAGGATGTTGTTGACATTGTTCGCATATTCCCGTTTTAGCGGCTCAGACTGCCTTCGGCCGGCCTGTGCAAAATGGGACTTTGCTTCGCCGCTCCGTGCTCACTACATCCTGCATTTTGTACCTTGCGCTTTGCGCTTTTGCCACTGCCTGGTCCCAGCAATCCGTCACAGTACGGATTTGGGGCACGGGCGGCTTCGGCCTGCCCCGAAAGGACGCCATCGATCCTTTCAGTAGGGCTAACCGCGCGGTCGTCGAAGCATTCGAGCAAAAGCATCCCAACATCCGGTTGGCGGTCGTTTCGGATCTGGAGATCACCGGCCCTGCCAACGAATCGGGGCTGACGCTGGCGATGGCCGGCGGCATGTCGCCCGACGTCATTTATGTGAACCTGCGCAAGATTCAGACCTATGTGGACAGCCTGACGATCACGGACTGAGCAGACTCGACATAACAGGCGAACAGTGATATGATGAGGGACGGCTTGCAAAAGCGGTCCCTCATTCATTATCTACATGTATCGATCTGTTTCGGGGCGGGAGAATCGCGCTATGTGGTGGATTGCAGCGTTGCTGTTGGTTGGGGCCGTTTATCTGTTTCTTCGCGAGATATGGTTCTTCTCCGTGCTTATGAGCATCGGAAACCATGCCGCCGCCCGCGGAAATCGCCGGGGCGCGATACGCATTTACGAGCGAATCTGTGCCGCGCCTTCGCTGAAGGGCGATTCCGCGCAGAGAGAGGCCCACTACAACCTCGCCTGGCATTATCTCCACGATAAGCGGACTTCCGAAGCCATCGAGCGTGGCCGCCTGGCTCTCCGAGGAAAGCTGAATCCCGCGATTGAAGCGCTCTACCGGATGCGGTTGGCCGACTGCCTGGAAGCGCAAGGCGATCCCTCCTCCGCCGTGGAGGAGAGGCGGCGCGCTTCGGAGCTCGTGAATACCACGAAGGAGGGCCCGGCGCAGCTCATCGCGCTCGGCGCCTCGCTCAAGAAGCAGGGGCGATATAGCGAAGCGATACCGGTCTATGAGCGGGCGCTCGCCAAAACTCCCGAATCGTTCACGATGCCGCGCACCCACGTGATGGTCAATCTGGCGCTGGCATGCTGGGAGGCGGGCAGGATGAACGAGACGCTGCGCTGGGCGGACGCGGCGCTCGCGCTCAATCCGGACCTTACTCACCGAACCACCGCTCTGAGCATGTCCGGCATGGCCCTGGGTAGTCTTGGCCGCCTGGATGAGGCGGAGGAGCGCCACCGGCTGGCTTATGAAGCATCCACCGCAGCGGGCAACGCCGATGCATCGGCTCGCCACCTGGCGACACCTGGGGAGATGCAACGGCGCAAGGGGCGCATGGTCGAGGCTATCGAAACGTGCGAACGCGCCGCCTCGATGAGCATTGCGTCTCGCCGTACCGCGCGGTTCTGCGAGTTCGAGACTTTTCTGGGGTGGGGCCGGTTCTCCGAAGCGCGCGAAATGCTTGAAAAGGGGAGGGGCGCGGAGGGGTTCGCCGTTCCGGCCGCCGAGCGCAGAATCCAGGCCATCTCGTCGACGGCCCTCGCCCTGCTGGAGATCGATGAGGGTCATGCAGACCGGGCGCTCGCCTGCCTGGATGAGGCCAGACAGGAGTTGGAGAAGGATGAGAAGGCGGCGGTCAGCTATTTCTCGATGCGGGCGTGGGCGGAAGCTCTTCTCGGCCTGAAAGGCGAGTCGCTCGAATCGGCGCGCCACGCCACCGGCCTTGCCGCGCAAATCCCAGACAGCCGCAACTCCCTCCTTATCTACAACCGGAACCTTGGATGCGCGGCGCTTGCAGTGGGTGACCCGAACGCGGCCCGTGCTCATTGAGCGGCCTACCTTGCACTTCGGCCCGATCCGGTGGACCTTCCCAAGGCCCGCTACTTCCTCGGAGAGTGCTGCTTGGCGCTGGATGACAAGGCAGCGGCGCGCGCTGAATGGCAGGCGGCAGTGGATTCGGGTCTCGACACGCTCTTTGTGAATCGCGCAAAGGCTCGGCTGGCAGCATAATCCCCGTCGGTTAACTCGATGCAAACTGGTTCAAGGCATCAACGATGGCGGAGATAAAGGTATCACCCCCGCCGTGGCCCGCGTCGTCCAGGATGCGAAGATGGCTGGTTTGCCAACGCTGGGACAGCCGCCAGGCGGTCTCCAGCGGCCCGCTGACATCGTAGCGTCCGTGGATGAGCACGCCGGGAATGCCGTCCAACATAGATGCGTCGCGAAGCAGTTGCTCCTCTTCGAGGAAGGCGACGTTCCGCCAGTAGTGCGTGACCAGGTGCGCGAATCGGAGTCGGAATTCCGGGTCGTCGAAGCGCGGGTTCGGGCGGTGGCCGGGCGTGAGCGAGACGTGGGCGTCTTCCCATGCGCACCACTCCCGCGCGGCGCGTTCACACACAGCAGGATCGGCGTCGAACAGCAGCGTGGCATAGGCATCGGCCAGAGGCAGATGTCGCAGCGCGCCGGGCACGGCAGCGGCGAATCGGTCCCACTCCCGCGGAAAGATGCGCCCAACGTCACGGGTAATCCACTCGACCTCGCGGCGCGATGTGGTAGTCACGAGCGCCAGCGCCAGGGCATTGACCCGATTCGGATGTGCCTGCGCGTATGCCAGGCCGAGCGTCGTTCCCCACGACAAACCGAGCACCGTCCACGATTCGACTCCGAGGAGTTGCCGCAGCGCTTCGATGTCTGCAATAAGTTGCCCAGTCGTATTGGCGCTCAGATCGGCATTCGGGTCGCTGGCAAGCGGCCTGCTGCGCCCGGACCCGCGCTGGTCGAATAGCATGGCGCGATAAACAGCGGGATCGAAGAAGCGTCGCTGGCCCGGCGAGCAGACCGAACCGGGTCCACCATGCAGGTAGAGCGCGGGCTTCCCATCAGGATTCCCGCAGCGCTCCCAATAGACCTCATGCCCATCCCCGACGTCCAGGATGCCGCTGTCGTACGGCTCAACGTCCGGGAATTGCTGATGCACCGCCTACACCTCCCGCACTATCGTAGATAACGGGTTGCTAGTTCTCGCGTGGTTTGGGTCTACTGATCTCTGCATAATTACGCAACCGATTCAGTCGCATACAGGCAGCATTTATCGGGGAATCGTTAGCTTCCAGGGCTGAGGACAGTAGGCGCTGCGACGCGGCATTACGGTCCAGTCAGAGGAGATTCCACAATGCGGCGCGAATGAAGCTTCGTCCGGGCAAGGGGGAAGGCTGCGTATCTGCACTGCCAAACGCGCTGCGGGACGCCTCTATAATAGTACCTCGCACTTCGCTCTCAATCAACTCGGTCACGCAGTCGCGCGCTGACAATTCGCGGGTCATTTGCGTGATATATGAACGTCCGGCAGATATGCTGCAACACCGCTTCAACAATTTCAACAATCCAGGCGATCGTAGAGAAGTTAGACCAGCCTGGCGAAAGAATGGATGAACCGCCGCGCTCCCCTCCTGATCTTTGCCCTTCTGGCTACCGGATTCTGGCTTCCGGCTCCGCGCTCCTCCGCGCAGTCCCCTGTCACCGTACGAATCTGGGGGACCGGCGGCTTCGGTCTGCCCCGTAAGGATGCAATCGATCCCTTCAGCCGCGCCAACCGAGCCGTCGTGGAGGCGTTCGAGCACAAGCATCCCAACATACGCCTGGAGGTCGTCTCCGGCCTCGAAATCACCGGGCCGGCCAACGAATCGGGGCTGACACTGGCGATGGCCGGCGGCATGTCGCCCGACGTCATTTATGTGAACCTGCGCAAGATTCAGACCTATGTGGAGCAGGGTTTCCTCTATCCCCTCGATGAGTTCATCGCCCAAGACCCGCACGTTCTGGACAAGATTCACGCGCAGATTCGCAACGTCATCACGGTTAACGGGCACACCTACTGCTACCCTTTCCAGCAGGCTGTGCAGGCTCTCTACTATCGCAAGGACCTCTTTCGTCAGGCCGGCCTCGATCCGAATCATCCGCCGCAAACGTGGGACGAATTCTATGAATACTGCCAGAAGCTAACGAAACCCGAGATAGGGCAGTGGGGATTCGGATTCGACGCCGCGCCTCAGGGAACCAGCTACTGGTGGATCAACTTCCTCTGGTCGGCGGGCGGGGAGGCGGTCAAGCAGCTTCCGAACAACAAGTGGGTGACGGCCTTCAACACGCCCGAAGGCGCCCGGGCGCTGCTGTTCTACAAGAAGCTCGTGGCCGACGAGTGGACCCTGCCGAACGGGAAAAAACAGCGCGGCGTGGCGCTCCGCCATACCGACATCATGCGCGACTTTGCAAAGCGCGGCAAGATGGGGATGTGGTTTCAGTACCAGACCGACGTAATCGCCAACCAGTCTACGGCGGACATCAGCCCGGCCCTGATTGGAATCGCGCCCATGCCGAAAGGACCGACCGGTCTTACTGGAAATGAGATCAACGCCTACATGTACGGCGTGAGCGGCCTTCAGAAGAATCCGGCGGTTCGGCGGGCGGCCTGGGAATTTGTGAAGTACATGGGCAGCGACGAAGCGGATGTGGTGCGTACGAAGGCCTACGTCGAAGCAGGACTGGGAAGCTCGATCAGCCCGATCAGCCTGAAAAAGTACGGCTACGACGAGTTCGTGACGGCGCAGGGGGAGCAGTGGGCCGCCGCGCTCCAGAAGCTGTTCGAGACCGGCAAGCCTGAGCCCTACGGCAAGAACTGCGAGATGATCTACACGGAGATGGATCAGCCTTTGGTCGAGATCGGCCTCTATCCCGACCGCGACCCGATGCTCATGCTGAACCGTGCCGCTGCCAAGATCGACGCCAAGCTGCTCGGTTACACCCCGCCCGACATAATGGCGAGCCGCCGCCGGTACGCTCTCGGAATCGTGACGGGCGTTTTCGTGCTGGTTATTGGCGGAATTATATATATGCTCCGCCGTCTCTGTATGAGCGTTTCCGGCGAGCCGGGAGCGCGGCCCGCGGGCATGTCGTCCTGGCGCTTCCATGTCGCACCGTGGCTGTTCATGGCTCCGGCGGTATTCAGCATTGTGCTATGGGCCTATTTCCCGCTGGCGCGCGGCCTTTTCATGGCATTTCAGGACTACAAAGTCGTCAAGCCGCCCGTCTGGATAGGTCTCGACAACTTCATCGAGGCGGCAACACAGGAGACCTTCTGGAGGGGAATCCTGAACAGCTTTCAGTACGTCGGCCTCTCGCTCGGTCTTGGATTCTGCCTGCCGATTCTGCTTGCGCTCATGCTCTCTGAGATTCCGCGAGGCAAGTATCTGTTTCGCACGCTCTACTACCTGCCGGCGGTCACCAGCGGCCTCGTCATCATCTTTCTGTGGAAGCAGTTCTACGACCCATCCGAGCAGGGTCTCTTCAACCAGCTTCTCACTCCCGTGGCCGGCCTGCTGAATACGCTCCACCTGTCGCACCTCTCGATGCCGCTCAAGATAGATTGGCTGGGCGACCCAAAGTACGCCATGCTCGCCGTCGTCCTGCCCGCAATTTGGGCGGGGGCGGGCCCCGGCAGCATCATCTATCTCGCCGCCCTGAAGACGATCCCGGAAGACGTGTACGAGGCGGCCGACCTTGACGGTGCGTCGATCTGGCACAAGATTCGACTGATAACGCTTCCCTCGCTTCGCCCGCTCATCATCATCAACCTCGTCGGCGCGTTCATCGGCTCGTTCAAGGCGATGGAGAACATCTTCGTCATGACGGGCGGCGGACCGCTATACGCTACGCATACTATCGGCCTCGAAATCTGGTACAACGCCTTCATGTACCTGAAGTTCGGCTACGCGACCGCCGCCGCGTGGATCATGGGCGCAATGCTGGTCGGCTTCACGCTCTACCAACTGCGAATTCTTCGAGACGTACGATTCAGCGCCGGAGGATAATGAGGGCAGAGGGGCCAATATCGAAGTAGGCAAGGGAGAATGGCCCGCCAAGTCGCGTTGCCATGCGCAAAGGCGATATGCTAAAATGGCTCCGCTCATCCTCCGTTGTGTTGTATGGTTGTGTTGTTGCATGGCCACGTGGATCCGTTTTGATGCAACCGGCGAAACGCGCCATGCGTAGTGCCATCGGCTGCATCTCGGAGGGACTTTGCGAACAGCCTGGTTAAACGGCGTCATCGTAACCACGGTGACTTCGGCGGTTTTGCTCGCCGTCGTCATGCAGGCAGTCCACATTTGTTTCGAGCTGTTCGGAAGCGTGCCCGACGTGGATGGGTGTGGATTTCTGGCGGGCAATCTTTTCGCTCTCCTGTTCATATACCCCATTTGCGCCGCGGTTATTTCGGGAACAGCGGGGCGGTAGGCCACCTTGCGGATACTCTCTCGTGAAGCGCTCGGCAAGTGGCTGGCAAAGAATGCGATAGATCGCGATACCATGACCTGGAAAGGCTCGCCCGCTCCCTTCAGGCTTTTAATTCGAGTGATCTCGGATTCCTCGCAGCCCTTTGAAAAGGGTCCACACAGGCGCGTCATGGTGCCCGGCGAGGATACTGTCTTGAAGATTTCCGTGGGAGACCGGCCCGGACTCAGCCGGTTTGTCTCGCAGGTCGTCAGTGAGATGCAGCCGCCGGCGGTGTGCGCGTTCGGCTCGCCCCAGTCTTACTGGATGAACAACCGAGGCTACGCTGCCTACCTCGCGAAGGTCGGCGATGCGCAGCGCCTGCACCGTTTTCTCCGCCGCGCCGGCCTAACGAACAGATTTCGTGGTGGATTTCTGGTGCGGCCTCATGAATATGAGAGCCACCTGGGCGTTTTGGCTTCGCAGCCCTTCTGCGGTGGTCCCGATGTTCTTTTCGCATCCGCCGATCCGCCATTTCTGATCCTGGCGTGCCACAAATTCGATCTGCACGTGGAGACCCGCGACGTCGCGATTGCGGATCGTATCGGCGATATGGCGCTGTCCGCGCGGCTCGACGTACGCCGCAGCGATCTCGGTACACCAGACGGAACGGATTCGGATTGAATGTGTCAAATGCGCCGTTACAGACATCTACCATGAACGGATAGGAGAGCAGAGCTTTGGCAAAAAAGAAACTGGGCATAGGAATCATTGGATCAGGCGGAATCGCGCAGGCCGCGCACCTGCCGGGTTATGCGGCCATCCCCGACCTCTGCGAGGTCGTAGCTATCGCCGATATCAATCCGGAGACGGGGCGGGCGGCCGCGGATAAGTTCGATGTAAAGCACGTTTTCGAAGACTTCCGAAAGCTTCTCGAGATGGATGATATCGACGCCGTTTCGGTCTGTACGCCCAACTACGCCCACATGGAGCCGGCGATTCTCGCGTTGCAGGCGGGAAAGCACGTCCTCTGCGAAAAGCCGATTGCGATGAACGCGGGCGAGGCCCGCAAGATGGTGGACGCGGCGCGCAAATCGGGCAAGAAGTTGCAGGTCGGATACAATACGCGCTTTGCGCCTTCCAGCCAGGTGCTGAAGCGCTATGTAGACGCGGGAGAGCTGGGGGACATCTATTATGCCCGCGCTCAGGCTCTACGCCGCCGGGGAATTCCGGGATGGGGCGTTTTTATCGATAAGAGCAAGCAGGGCGGCGGACCGCTCATCGACATCGGCGTCCATATCCTGGACCTCACACTCTGGCTCATGGGACATCCGAAGCCCGTCGCCGCTTCCGGAGTAACATACGCCAAGTTCGGCAAGCGGTCCGACGTTGTCGGTTTCATGGGGCAGTGGGACTACAAAAACTTCACGGTCGAGGATTTCGCATCCGCGCTAATCCGCTTCGACAACGGGGCGACGGTAGTCCTCGAATCGAGCTTTGTGGCAAACATTCCGGAAGAGATATGGAACACCACTCTTTGCGGGACGGACGGCGGCGCAACCACGAATCCGCTTCAGATCGTAAAGGAGAAGCACGGCACGCTTCAGACCTTCAAGCCGGAGTTCCCCGGCGATCCCAAACTAAACTCGCACCATGCGGAGGTGAAGTCGTTCGTGGAAGCCGTGCAGAATGACACCGAAGTGGTCGTTACCGGCGAGCATGGCCTAATGGTCGCCCAGATTATGGACGCTATCTACGCCTCCTCCGAAGCAGGCCGCGAAGTAGAGATCAAATAGGATGTCGGGAATAGGATGGCGGATGTCGGTCCGGAATTGACGCCCACACCCGATACGCGTACCTGATAGCGTAGGTTGTCGGGATTGGGGTGTCGGGTATCGGTCCGGAATTGACGCCCACACCCGATAACCGACACCCTAAATAAGCCCAGAGTGGATGCTGTGATTCGACCCAACTTGGAGACCACCCCGATCACCGGACAAGCTGCCCGGACCAGTCCGTCTGGGAGAGCGCCCAAGCCTGGCCCGGCGCTGGTTGCTATCGCCATTGTGGCGGCGCTTGCGGAGTTGGCGTACGCGGTTATGAACGTCTCCGCAATGCCGGTCTACCTGCGCTACAGCATGCACTATGGAACGGCTTCCGTAGCGGGAATCGGCACGGCGTTCCTTCTCTGCGAAGGTGTTTCCAAAGGCCCGTTCGGAATACTCGGCGACCGGATCGGTCGGAAGAAGCTTATCATCGCGGGGCCTCTTATCAGCGTAGTCACCGCCCTTCTAACGATCTTCGTGCATCCGTCCCAATGGTACTTTTTCGTGCTTCTCCGCGTGCTGGATGGACTTGGCGCGGCGGCGCTGTGGACGTCCGCCCTAGCGATGATAGCCGACGTGGTGCCGGACGACCGCAGATCGCAGGCGATGAGCCTGTTCAATGTATCGTATATGGTTGGGATCGCCGTCGGCCCCTTTATCGGCGGCGTTGCGAACGACCTCACCGACACTGTAACGCGCAATCTTCATATTCGCGATATCGACCCCAACACCGCCTCGTTCTACGTGATCAGCTTCCTCTTCCTCTTGACGGCCATCGTGGCCTGGTGGCGCGTGCCCGATGTTCCTCCGCACCACCTATTCGCGGTTCATCACGGCCAGGAGGCGGAGGCCGGATTCAGCCTCAAGACCCTGATGGATAATCTTCGGCGGCTGCCGGAGATGATGGTCATGGCGATGGTAACGTTTCTCGGCGTGGGACTGATCATGATGATCATCAAGCTGTTTGCGATGGACGAGTTCAAGGTGTCGCAGACCCGCTTTGGGGCGCTTCTCCTGATTCCGTCACTCGTCATCGGCGCGGCGTCTGTTCCTCTCGGCACACTGGGCGATCGAATCGGCCGTGTTCGGGCGGTGCGTTTGGGAATTGGACTCTGCGCCATGTCCATGTGGTCGCTGGTCTTTTTCAGGAGCGAATGGGCGCTGGTTGTCGGCGGCTCGCTTATTGGCGTGGGATTTGTAATCGCGTTTCCGGCGTGGATGGCATACATCAGCGGCACCTGCGATCCGCGACAACGCGGCTCCATTATGGGCGCTTTTGGAACGGCTCAGGGGATAGGCGCGATGATTGGCGCGCCGTTGGGCGGATTCCTCTATCAGCACGCGCACTTTCAGCTGCCGTTCATATCTAAGAACGCTGTCTCCTCCCTGCCCTTCCTCCAAATTCACAACGACCGTGTCGTGACCAACAGCCACTACATGCCGTTTGTCGGCTGCGCGCTGCTTCTGTTCGTCTCCTGGCTCATCGCTACCTTTGCCGTTCGGGAGGAGGGGCTGGCGCAGGCGTGCCCCGCCGGCGAGCTGCCTGAACATGCCGGCCCAAATGGGAAAAACGTTAACTAATGACCGGAATATGGGTCTGGCTGCTCGCCAGCCTGGGTATCATCCTCGTAGGCTGCGACCTCTTTACGAACGGAGTTGAGTGGGCGGGCAAGAAGCTGAATCTGGGGGAAGGCGCGGTGGGAAGCGTGCTCGCGGCGGTGGGAACCTGTCTTCCCGAGACGCTTATCGCGGTCCTCGCCATCGTGTTCGGAAGCAAGGCGGGAGCCGGAGGCGTGGGCATCGGAATCGGGGCCATCCTCGGCGCGCCTCTCATGCTCTCTACGCTGGCGTTTTTCATTACAGGGGCGGCGGTGATCGGCTTCAGCATCGCGGGAATCCGTACGACGGAGATGCGGGTCAATCATGCGGTGCTGGGCCGCGACCTCAAATACTTCTTCGTGGTCTTTTCGTTTGCCGCGCTCGCCTCGTTTCTTCCCAGCCGGGCCTGGAACTACTGGGCCGCCGGCACTCTGGTCACGCTCTACGTCGTCTACATCCGCCTGACATTCGCCGACAAGAGTGGCGCGGACACCGCCGAGGAGATTTCGCCGCTTCACTTCTTCCGGCGGGCCGCGAAGCCCCCTCTCTGGCTTGTTATCGTACAGTCGCTTACCGGTGTCGGTATACTGGTCGTTGGCGCTCACCTGTTCGTAGGTCAGCTCACGCTGGTAGGTGCGGCCACGCGCGTGCCGCTGCTGGTCCTCTCGCTCATCATCACCCCCATCGCTACCGAGCTTCCGGAGAAGTTCAACTCGATTCTGTGGGTGCGCCAGCGCAAGGACACCCTCGCGCTTGGCAATATCAGCGGCGCGATGGTCTTCCAGAGCAGCATCCCGCCGGCCATCGGCCTGGTATTCACTCCGTGGGACCTGAATCCGCAGGCCATCGCGTGCGTGGTGGTCGCCCTCGGTTCAGCCGGCGTCGCCTACGCAGAGATGACGTGGCGCAAGCGGTTGTCGCCCTACTCATTACTGCTCGGCGGCCTGTTTTATGTGGTCTACCTCGTGTGGGTTCTCGCGGCGTGACTTCTCCCGTTGCTAAGTGGAGCGGGCGAGAAACAGCTACGCATCCGCACGTACTACCATTGCGCGGAAATTGTATCTTAGCATCTTGGTATCTTAGGCCGGATTATTCACTGAGAGAGCGGCGCTACGGTATGTGGCGGAGGTTGCTCTCTACGCGGAATCCACGAATAATCCGGGTTGGGCATCTCGTCCTCATCCTTCTCAGGAGCGGGAGCAGGGGAACTCGGAGCGGGGCCGCGATTTGGATCACGGTCGCCGCCGCCCCTAAATCCACCGCGATCTCCACCGCGACCACCGCCACGTTCTTCGCGCGGTTTAACGTTCGATGGGTCGAACGGCTGGTCGAGGCCGATGGCCGACAGGTTTACGCGGCCCTGCGGATCCACTTCGATAACGCGGACCTTAATCTCGTCGCCAAGCTTCACCGCGTTGTCGGGGCGGCGGGGAGCCGGGTCCGCAAAGTGCGAAACGTGGACCAGACCCTCTTTGCCGGGCAGGAACTCCACGAACGCATAATTGCGATAGCTCCCATAACGGATTTTGAACCTATCGTGTCGTGGCGGGCTTGTACTTCGAGTGTATTTTCAGTAGTTCAGCCTGCTCCTGTCTCCCTGCGTGATAGAGGTCCCAGCGCAACTGTAGATTCATCCAAAAGTCGGCGGACATGCCAAAGACCTTGCCCAGCCGAAGCGCTGTGCTTGGCGTCACGCCTCGCTTCCGATTCACGATCTCGTTGATTCGTTGGTACGGCACGTGTATCGCCTCCGCAAGCTGACGCTGAGTCAAGTCCATCGGTATCAAAAACTCCTCGAGAAGCATCTCGCCTGGATGTGTCGGCTCTCTATCTGTCGGGATAC
>JBBROJ010000083.1:0-22925 GCA_038229495.1 Chthonomonadales bacterium | reverse complement strand
ACATCCCTTCGGTCGCTGTGCGGCTCAGAATCTCTGCTTTTCGTTGCTGGCTGTCGCTCAAGTTTATTGTCCCCATACCAGAGAGTATGCGGACATTTTCCCTGAGCAATTAACCCGGACATTTTCCCTGAGCAGTTACACCAAATAATCAAACCATTGACATTTGCCTCGCTCGGAGCTATACTGAAATTACATCTGGAAACGAGGCGGTTTCCGATCTCCTTGTACTTCGACGCTGCAATCATTCACGGGTGACGCTGTGGTGGCCCGTATAGAACGACGCGCTTTGTCTTGACCATTAAAGTGTCTAAGACGGAGGCGTTTTTTTGTTGCAATCCCCATCTGTTCGGCGGCGGCCACCGTGGCACGCGCTCCGAGACAAGCCCCTCTTAAAAGGAGACGACCAGACAATGACGCCCAAGGAAGTGATTGACTTCGCGCGCGAGCGGGAAGCGAAGGTCGTAGACGTTCGCTTTACGGACCTTCCCGGCCAGCAGCAGCACTTCTCGATTCCCGCCACCGCTTTGACCGAAGAAAAGTTCGCCGAAGGCCTCGCTTTCGACGGCTCGTCCATCCGTGGATTCAAGGCCATCAACGAGTCGGACATGCTGCTCATCCCCGACCCGGTCACCGCCTATATGGATCCGTTCACCGAAGTCGCGACGCTCAACATAATCTGCGACATCGAAGACCCCATTACTCGCGAGAAGTACAATCGCGACCCCCGGCAGGTGGCAAAAACAGCGGAGAAATATCTTCAGTCCACCGGCATTGCGGACACCGCCTACTTTGGCCCCGAGGCTGAGTTCTATATTTTCAACGACGTTCGATTCGACCAGACGTCCCACTCCGGCTATTACTTCCTCGACAGCGACGAAGGCATCTGGAACTCCGGCCGCGACGAAAAGCCGAACCTGGGCTACAAGATTGGGTATAAGCGCGGCTACTTCCCGGTTCCCCCGAACGACAGCCTTCAGGACCTCCGCACCGAGATGATGCTCAACCTCATCGACTCGGGCATCGACGTGGAGATGCAGCATCACGAAGTGGGAACCGCCGGGCAGTCGGAAATCGACATGAAGTTCGATACGCTTCTGCTGACCGCCGACAACCTGCAAAAGTACAAGTACATCGTCAAGAACACCGCGTTCCAGAACGGCTATTCGGTCACCTTCATGCCCAAGCCGCTCTTCCAGGACAACGGCTCCGGCATGCACGTGCACCAGTCGCTCTGGAAAGGCGGCCAGCCGCTCTTCTTCGATGAAAAGGGTTACGGCCAGCTCTCCGAGATGGCGGTCCACTACATTGGCGGCCTTCTGAAGCACGCGCCGGCGCTTCTCGCGTTCTGCGCCCCGACAACTAACTCTTATCGCCGTCTGGTTCCAGGCTACGAAGCGCCGATCAATCTGGTATACTCCGCCCGCAACCGCTCGGCCTGTATCCGAATTCCAATGGTGAGCAAGTCCCCGAAGGCGAAGCGCGTCGAGTTCCGCGCGCCGGATCCGTCGGCAAACCCGTATCTCGCCTTCTCCGCGCTGATGATGGCCGGCCTGGACGGAATCGAGAACAAGATCATGCCGCCCGCCCCGCTGGACAGGGACATCTACGAGATGGAGCCGGAGGAGAAGAAGGGCATCGCTCAGACGCCCGGTACGCTGGCCGAATCGCTGAACGCGCTCGAAGCGGACCACGAGTTCCTGCTGAAGGGCGGCGTGTTCTCGACCGACCTTATCGAGACGTACATCGACTACAAGCGGACTCAGGAGTTCGACCAGATCGCTCTTCGCCCGCACCCGTACGAGTTCATGCTGTATTACGACATCTGAGAAGTCGGAAGACGGAAGCCAGAAGTCAGAATACGGAAAGGAGTCCCGCGCCGATTGGCGCGGGACTCCTTTACTTCATACAAACATGAGGACGACAGCGAGTGGAACATGCCTGGGATAATAACCTCAACTGTATGGCTAACCTCCATCTACGGCACGACTTCCAGCACATTCCCATCCGTCAGCCGATAAGCGTAAAAGTGGCTGTCGAGCGTTAATATCTTCTTCAATCCCAATGTCTCAGCTGCCGCAACTAGCGAGGCATCGGCGTAATCCATGGGCGCGTCTCGGTATTGCGCCATCAATGCCTCACACCGGCCCATCTCAACATCGCTGCCAAGATGGACCATGAGCTTGCCCGCCGCGCGCATTTGCCAGAGCATGAACTGTGCGGGATAGCCAAGCGATCGGCCCACCAGGTAGAGGGTCTCGTTGAAACATGGATGAGTTGTCATTAAAGGAAGCGACAGAGTTGAGAGCGCTTGCGACACCCGTTCGTGAATCTCAGCCTGACGAATGTCAATAAGAGCCACCAAAGGGCCTGTATCGGCCAGCGTTACAGATTCAGCCCTTGTTTCCGATATTTCTCTACAAGGATATCCCCGAACTCCCGCTCATACGGATCATCGCTCTGGGGAATCGTTGAAGCGTCTACCTTCCCACTATCGAATTTGCCGATGAATTCCTTCAGTCTCTCATACGCGTTCTGGCCCTCGACAGGCGATTCGGCAACTGCGCCATTCTTCAATCCTCGCCGCAGAATTTCGTTTGCCAGCGACTCCGCAGCCTGTCCCTTGCCGCCGGCCCGCTTCTCCAGTTCCTCAGCTATATCCGGCTCTAAGTGCAGTGTCATTGCTTCAACCTCCTCACTTAATTATAGAGCCAATACGTGCCCGCAGCAACATGTTGAATCACGGCCACTCATAAACGTCTGAAAAGACGGAAGCCAGAAGTCGGAAGTCCGAACAGAGACCCGCGCGAATTGGCGCGGGCCTCTTATGTCGTCCCTTGATCCGTCAACGGCTTTGCGGTCGCTCGCTCGGGTATTCTTAAACCTACTTTGCGTCCTTGCGATGAACGGCGAACTTTGCGGTCATGCCGGGCTTGCCGGATGTTATCGAACCCCACTCCGTGGTAAGATGCTTGCTGTCCTTGGGGACAAAAACGGCCCGGTTCATGTGCATGTCATTGGGTGACTTGGAGTTGCCAACGCTCACGCAATCGAAAACTACCCTGTCCGGTGTACTCGATGCGGACGCCTTCATGTACGGTTGATTCCCAAGAGAACAGTAGTGCATCATGGCAAGATTTGGGCCATCCATGTGATAGACGCTCACCATCTCGTGGGCGGCGCCGGGGAAGATCGACTCTTCTACCGCGCTTCCGCCCGATACGACGCGGTAGCGCAAGGCAAGCACGTCTTTCCCAGTCTTCGCATCTTTCTGGTACCAGTCGCCCGCGAACGATTTGATCTTGTCGAAGCAGGCCGATGCGCTCGGCTCCGGCCTGGGAAGAGAGGCGTGCGCCGCCGCTCCGTTGACAAGCGCTGCGGCGGCGATGTCTGCGATTCGGGTGATTGATAATTTCTTTCCGTTCATGTTGATGCTCCTTTTACGGACTGTCGGAGAAGAGAATCGGATAGTATTGTTTGGCGCTAGCTTCCAGGTCAGCCGCGCATGTCCATGCCGCCGTCCACGGTGAGCGTTATGCCCGTGATGAAGGCCGCCAGGTCGCTTAGAAGGAAAGCGGTAGGCCCGGCAACGTCTTCGGGAAGGCCGATTCGACCCAACGGAAAGCTGCGGGCGACCTCCTCGCGACCGAGAGCGTCGAGGCTGGGCGCGGCCATGTCGGTCTCGGTCCACGCCGGCGCGATACAGTTGACGCGGATACTGTCGGGTGCAAGCTCCTTTGCCATGGATCGCATGAATATAATCTGCCCGCCCTTGGAGGTCGCATAGGCGCTGAAGGCGTCGGAACCGCGTTGCCCCGCCGTGGAGGTGTAAATAACGATACTCCCGCCGCGCTTGCCCGCGCGCATCTGCCGCGCTCCGGCGCGTACCGCAAGGAAGGTTGCGCGGAGATTGACGGCCATGGTGCGATCCCAGAATTCGGCGGTCATATCCTGAACGCTGGCCCCCTCAAAGATTCCGGCCGAGACCACCAAACCGTGCAGCGGGCCGAGAGCCTGAACGGCCTTGTCTACAGCGTGATCGACCTCTCCCTCCTTAGAGATGTCGGCCTGAATCGCGAGGGCTTTCCGCCCGTACGATTCGATGTCTCGAACAACCGATTCTGCAGCTGCGGAATCGCGCACGTAGTTGACGGAGACGTCCGCGCCCGCCTTCGCCGCCATCCGTGCCGCCGCCGCGCCGATTCCCCGGCTTCCCCCCGCAACGAATATATGCCGTCCGCTAAGGTCAATCATTTGTATGCGCTCCAGTTTCAGTGTGTTTTCGGCAACGGCTTGGCCAACGCGCTCATATCGCTAAAGTTCTTGGCGACGTGGTCAGCATACCACTTCGTTTCGGCGGCGCGGTCTGTCTCGCGCGGGTAGATCGAATCGACATTAGCCTTGGTGACGATTTCCGTTCCCACATTGACCCAGCCCCTGGGCAGCGGCTTCTTGTCGCGCAGGTGCTGCACGAGCGCGAAGACAGGCAGGTAGCCCTGAAGGTAGGGATGCTGGCCGAGAGTTACGTGCGTCGTGCCGGCCTTGATCGAATCGAGCGTCTCCTGATTCAGGTCGTAGCCGCCGATGAGCCACTTCGCGCTGGACCGAGTCTTGAGCTTGGCAAGGTTCGGAATGTCCATCGAGCAGAGGCCCGCCGCGGCGACCATGTCGGGGTTGGCGGTCGCCTGGTTCTCCCAGGCAGCGTAGTTGGCCGTGTTCTCAGTGCCCACGTTCTTGGCGTCGGTTGCCGTGAATCCGCTTCCTTCTAACCCCTTCACAAGCCCTTTGTATCGCTCCTGAAGAACCGCGACCTCGGGCGCACAGTTGCCGACAAGAATCTTGCCGCCTGTCTTGCCGTCCGCCTTGAGCTGCTTGGTAAGCTCCTGCGCCAGGATGATGCCGCTTTGGTACTCGTCCTGCCCGAACCAGGCTGCCGACGCCGACTCGGGACTAGTCATATTGGAAGTGGCGACCGGAATGCCCGCATCCACGGCCTCCTTGATCGGCTTCACCCACACTTCCCCCGGCATGGGCACGACGGCAAGGCCATCCTTCTTCTTTTGCACCATGCCCTCGAACATGTTGATCGCTTCGTCCGCCTTGAAGCTGGACGGCCCAACGACCTCTACATCCACGCCGAGCGCTTTGCCCGCGTCCTCGGCTCCGCGCTTGATCACGGCGGTGAAGTCATTCAGGCCGTGGAGCACATAACCGATCTTCAGCCTGGGACCGGCGGGCGCGGCCGTGTTTCCTGGCAAATCGGGCGCAGTGGTCTGCGGGGCGTCGGCGCCACGGTTGCACGAGGCCAGCATGAGGAACAGCGGAGCCATTAGCAGAGGGCGAAATCGCTTCATCGGGAATCCTTCCAAAATTAGGAATACGGTTGGGTTATAGTGCTCGGACCTGTGTGCGACGACGGACGAATGAATCGATGGCCACCGCCACGATGATGGCTCCGCCGGTCACAGCGGTATCGGTATTCGAAGGCGCGCCGAGCAACACCAGGCCGTTGCGAATCACATAGATGATGAGCGCGCCGAGAATCGCGCCGGGAACCGAGCCGTGACCGCCGCTCAGGGCCGTGCCCCCGATGATCACGCTGGCGATCACCCACAACTCGTAGCCGGGGCCGGTGCTCGGGTCCGCCGACTGTAGGAAGGCCAGCGCGATGATTCCCGCGAACGCCGCGATCATGCCGTTCAGGGTCATTACGCCGATGCGATAGCGGTCGATGTTGATTCCCGATAGCCTCGCCGACTGCGGATTGCCTCCGATGGCCTGCACGCGGCGGCCAAACACGGTCCTCGTAATGACGAGCCAGCCCAGGACGGTCACTATCAGCATCAAGATGACGCTGGCAGGCACATTGAATCGCGTAATGTTACCGCCGACGACGTCGAAAAAGAATCCCGTCTTCGGAAACTGGCTGATGGGCGCGTTGTTGCAGAGTACAAGCGCCACGCCTCGGTAGACGCTGAGCGTGCCCAGCGTGACGATAATCATAGGGATTCGGAGCGCTACCGCAATACCGCCGTTGATCAGACCGCAGATGGCTCCCGCCGCCAGGCCGATCAGCAGCGCGACAGGAATGGGAAGGCCCGCGCGCAGCGCCATCGCCGTAACGACATTCGTCAGCGTGAGTATGGACCCCACGGAAAGGTCGATGTCTCCCATGGAGACGACAAAGACCATGCCGACGGCCATGATTCCAATGTATGATGCCTGCCGAGCGACCTTCAGCAGGTTCATTGTCGTCGGAAAGGTGGGGGTCGCGATGGTCAGCGCCACGCAGAGCGCAATCAGCGCAATAAGAACTCCCAATTCCTGCATGGCCCGAAGCCGAAGATAGGCCCGCCGCGCCCCGCCTGCCGCCGCCGATTCAACCGCCTCGCTCATGCGGCGATCATCCGGACGGATGGAGCTTCCATTAATCGCACTAATTCTCGGCCTTTTCGTCCATGTACCGGGCCATGGTGCACAGCTTGGAGCGCTGGTGGTCGGCCCACGTCCACACGACCTTCTTGTCCCGTGTAACCTCGAAGAAGTGGACGCCGGTTCCCTCCTTCGTCTGAAGGAAATTGGCGCACACCAGATTACCGTTCTTCAGCATCTGAATGCCGGTAATCCAGTGGAGACCGAGCTCGGGCGCATCCTTCGCGCCGAACTCCCAAACGGTCTCGCCCTTGGGGTTCACCTCGATTACCTTCGCGGTCTTTCCCGCGCCGAGGAGCGTGTTTCCATTCTTCAAGCGGATCGCCTCGAAAACGCTGTCCACGCCCTTATATTCCCAGATCACCTTGCCGTCCGGCGTGTACTCGCGAACAACTCCATCCCCCTCGTGACAGGCGAGAATATTTCCGTTCTTCAGCTTGTGCAGGCATCGAAGCTGGCGGTGGGCCGGCTTTTCGTCCGTCGTTAGAGGAGTGGTATGGACCACCTCGCCCGCACGATTCACTTCGACCGCCTGGCACGGCCCCTGCTCGCCGAGGAGCACGTTCCCGTTCGGCAGACGCTCGAAGCCCAGCACCTGCTCGCACTTCGCCGCGTAGTTCCAAACCACATTGTGCGCGCGATCCACCTCCTGAACGCCGGTCGGACTGCCCCCGTAGGCGTACATAACGTTGCCGTTCTTCAAGACCTCGAACCTTACGGCCAGGCTGGGCACGGGATGCTCCCACAGCACTTTGCCATCGTCCGAAAGCTCGATGATCTTGTTGCCGGGCGAGTATTGCATGAACATGAAATGATGCTGCTTTTGGGCCGAAGCCGCCATAGAGAGGCTGGCAAGGGCCGCGATTGAAAACAGACTGGGGAGGATATGTCGCATTTGGGATGTCTCCAGTGACAATACTGCGTGATTATGTGAAGATGAGGAACGGACAGACATTCGGTACGATGCGCCGGGAGTCCTGCCTGAGAGGGAACGACCGGGACATAAATGTCCCGGCTGGAAAACAAAAGCCGCCTTCGCGGCTTATTCAATCCGGCGGCATGACTGAATCCGAGCCGCGCCTCTCAAAGCGGTCAATAATGGTGTTCTCAGCATGATGACGCTCCTGGTTGCTAATGTAGGCTGCCACCTTCGAAACGTGATATGTGCTGACGCTGAATACGCTGTACGCTCCCTGCCACTTAAATCCTATTTCCGGTGCCAGGACATGCGTGATGAGATGAGACGATGAACCCTTTACTTCGTTGGCGAGGCGGGAAACGTCGAGCGTCGAAGGAATCCTGACAAGCAAGTGAACGTGATCCTCGACACCGCCAATCTCGACCACCTGACATTGCAAATTCTCACACTTCTTCACAATACACGCGTAGACCTGAGAACGAATGGATTCCTTTATAAACGGAAGTCGGTTCCAGGTAGCCCACACGAGGTGCAAATAGATTTCCGCATGAGATGCAGGCATTTCCGTTCTCAGGCCGCGAAGGCGGCCTTCGTATCACAGCCCGGACATTTATGTCCGGGACTTGTCCGCGGCCCCTATTTCTTAACCGTAACGCGAATCGCGGGCGCGAGCGAGGCCGCATTCCCGTGCTTTGCGGTCAGAATGACGTTGACGAGATCGGCAGGAGCGTCCGGCGCGGCGGTGAGCGTGATCTTGCCCTCCGACTGGCCTGCGGGAATGGGCGGGGAGGTTGCGCTGACCTTTGCGGGAAGGTTGCGAAGCTCGATCTTCACTTCGCCTTTCGCATCGGGCTGCCGCTCTATGTGGACCGGAATCTCGATCTTGCCGCCGGGCGCAAGGTCGTAAGATTCGGCGGCGGCGCTCACCGTTACCGGGTCGACGCGGTCCGTCACGGCGCAAATAAGCATGTCCCAGAGGTGGAAGGGGCGGGTGTAGGTATATTCGACCGAGAGCAGGAGGTCGATGGAGCGGTGCTCGTACTTTTCCCAGGCCGGAGCTTCGCGCGTGACCGTCTTGCCGCCGATCTCCGCGTCCCCCCGCACCCGCGCCTGCATCGCCGCAACGAGCGCATTCGGAGCGGCAGTAAGAGTCACCTCAATGGAACTCTTATTCCCCGGCATCACTCCGCCGCTGCACAAAATGCCCGCTGGAAGGTCCTCTATCTTCACTTCCACCGGCCCGGCAAAACCTCCGATTCGTTCGACCGTGATCGGAATCGCGACCGTGCCGCCCGCCGGTACCGCGAGACGGTCGGTGGCGATGGAGAGCGCAAAGTCCGGCTGGACGACCGAGGCTCTCAAGCGGTAGAAGCAGTCCGGTCCGGTAATCTCCTCGACGTTGCGCACTTCAAGAGTGTATTCTCCGTCCGCCGGTGGCGCGAACTCCAATCGCGCGTCCTTGCTCAACACGTTCATGTCGTCGTTGGCGGCAAGCTCCTTGCCCTTAGCATCCAAGACCCGGATATCGCCGTCGATTCGAGAGCCGATTCTGCGTCCAAGCAGGTCGAACAGGTACTTCGATTTTGCCGCTCCATGAAATGAGAACCGCGCGCGCGACCCGCGCCCAAAGACCCCATCGATTGCGGCGGGCAGCGCGGGGAGGGTCTGCATCGAATCGGAATCGGCTGCGTTCATTACCGGCTCCGGCTCGACCATCATCGGGAGCAGAAGGCCGCAGTTGGGCGTGGCTTGAACCTCGGCCCAGTAAGTTCCCATCGGCGAATCCGCCGGTATCGAAACGGAGGCGCGCGGCGCGAGCAGATTCGTGCCGTTCATTGCTACCTCTACCTGACCGCCGGGATGCGTCCCTCGCGGCGAATAGGAGGAGATGAACGGCATGCGACCCGCGAGCAGCCGGTAGACGTAGTTCGGCCCGCCGTTATACTCCGAATCGCGAACCGTTAGCGTATACCGCCCGGCCCTGGCAAAGGTATGCGCGAATCGAGGGTCGTTCTCCCATGTAGACTCGACCAGCCGCACGCTTACGCCGCGCTCGTCGCGCAGCTCCAGCACGGGGTCGAATCGCGAGCGGATTCGGTCGGCAAAGCAGTCGAAGGTCCACGTGTCGCCTGCCGAAGCGGTAAGTGCAAATCGGTCCCGGCCCGCTTTCGCCGATATTCGCCCGTTGACCACGACCGGCGTCTTGCCGTCCAACTCGATGGGAGCGGCCGATTCGGGGAGGGTCTGTTCGAGGACGCGATTCGGATAGATGTCCACCCAGAAGCGCGCGCCATTGGAGACGCCTTTGGAGGTAACAAGTCGCACTTCATGCGGGCCAAGCAGTGCGCCGGGCTCCACCGTTACTTCGGCAGTCAGCGAGTCTCCTGCCGGAGTAACCTGCACCGACTTGACAACGATGCCCTTGCCGCTGACATGCAGCCGAGCGCCCGCGAGGCGCTTGCCATCGATGCGAACCCTTGTAATCTGTCCGCGCAGCCCGCCCGACGGCAAAAGCCCACCCAACTCCGGCGCTTGCGCAAGCGCGGGGGGGCAGGTTAACCACAGAGACACAGAGACACAGAGAAAGCTCAGAAACGATCGCTTAAATCTAAAGACTCCCAGGCTTCCAAAATTCAACCCATGTCGCTCTCGGTGCATCCTCTGTGTCTCTGTGCCTCTGTGGTTCAACAACATCTGCACTTTCATGAGAACAGGAGGGGGATGCCGGGCGAATCGCGCAGGATGCGGGCCTCGCGGAGTTGGCCCGACACGTCCATGTTCATCAGCTTGGCGACCGACATATAAGTATCTTCCGGTGTAACCGGCAGCGAATCGGGATACTTTGCATGCGCGTCGCTGGAGCCGATGACGCGTCCGCCGGGGATGCCCGCGCCGGTAATGAGGTAGCTGTACACGAATGGCCAGTGGTCGCGGCCCGCGGCTCCATTTACCGGGGTACGGCCAAATTCTCCCGTCACCAGGACGAGGGTCTTTTTGTTCAGTCCGCGCGCATAGACATCCTCAATGAGCGCGGAGACGGTCTGATCCAGCTCCGGAAGCTGCCGCTTGCACCGGTTGAAGTTGTCGCCGTGGTTGTCGAAGCCCATCTTGTCCACGTCGTCATTGATCGGGTGCGCGCGCCAGTTCACCTGCACGAACCGGACGCCCGCTTCGATGAGTCGCCGCGCCATAAGGCAGCCCTGGCCGAACTGCGTCATGCCGTAGCGGTCGCGGACGGCGGTCGGCTCCTTGGTGAGGTCGAACGCCTTCTTGGCCTGCGGAGAGGTAACCAGCGTAAACGCCTTCTCATAGGCGGCATCGTGGATGCGCGTGTCTCCGCTTTCAAGCTGCCGTTGGAAAGAATCGACCGTCTTATATAGCTCTCGGCGTAGGTTGAGGCGGTCGCCGGTCATGCCCGTCGGCGGGGTTAGCGCGGCCAGCTTGTCGACCGGCTGCATGGCATCCAGAACGCGGAACGGCGAGGAGGCGTTCCCGAGGAAGCCGCCGTCCTGTCCGAGCGGGCCGTTGCCCGCCGTGTCGTACATGCGCGGTCCGATATGGAGCGACGACGGGAGAGCGTTCCGCTGCGGCATGAACTTGTTCACCACCGCGCCGATGTTCGGGGCCTCGCGTCCGGGAGCGGGCTTGTTTCCGGTCAACGTGTAATGGGCAGCCTGGGCATGGACCGAGAGATCGTGCGTAGCGGAGCGGATGATCGTGTACTTATCGACCATGCGGGCGAGCTTGGGAAGGTGCTCGCAAATCTGGATGCCCGGGACATTCGTCTGAATCGGCTTGAACGTGCCGCGAATCTCGGACGGAGCGTCGGGCTTCATATCGAACGTATCCTGATGCGGCGGGCCGCCCCACAGGAAAACGAGAATGACCGACATCTCGTTGTCGATCTCGCCAGCTGCCAGCGCAGACTGACTCGCGAGGAGCCCCGGCAGCGTCAGCCCCAGAAACCCCGCGGATCCTATTTGCAAAAACTCCCGCCGCGACAATCCCTCGCAGCTTCGCATCGTCTCATGCCCGAATTCAATCATGATTCTGTCCCTTCGCCCATAATCGGCGGCAGAAGCTCTCCCACTCGTACAAAAGCGTCCGGTTTCGCCAGCGGCGCGACCTCTTCACCTTCAGTGTAAATGACAGCCTCTGTATATCCATCGGGTCGTGGCTGTAGATGAACGTAAATCTGCCGTTTAGACAGGTCGATCACCCAATACTCTGGTATCCCCGCCCGTGCGTAGAGGAGCGCTTTGGTTCGAAGGTCAAATCGCAAACTCGTGTCTGCAACCTCTACAATCAGCACGACCTCGCGGGGGGAGGGATTACCGGCCAGGTAGTTTGTAGCCGACTGACGAAGTACAGTGGCATCCGGCTCGGGCTCATTGGTCTCGTTGTCCTCTTCGGCAACATCGATTGGAGATTGAGTCTGAACGTAAAACGGACCAAATGTCCTGGCAAGCCATGTGTGCAGCAGGACGAGACAGAGCGCATGACGTCTCTTTTGACCCATCTTGGTGTACATAACTCCCTGTATGAGCTCATAACGGGTGTCAAGCAATCCGTCGTCGGCCAGCACCTGGCACTTTCGCCTGGTCATCAGGACACGTGCCGGAGCTGCATTCGGTTCGCATCGTGGCCTAAGCGGCGCAGTTGTTCTTGGCATGACAAAACCTCTTTGGTTAATGCGTACTCGAAACCCTAATGGTTGAACAGGAATTCCTTGCTATTCACCAACACCCACAGCATATCCTCGAATGCCTTTCGACGAGCGATATCGTTGCGGATTGCGGATTGCGGATTGCGGATTGGTGCGGCAACCGATCCGGTCGTTGCAACTGCGCCGTTCCCCGTGCTCCCCGTTTCCCCCGTGGTTAATTTGCCGTTCGCCGTGCTCGCTGTGGCCGCCGTGGTTTGCATCACACGCCCCTGCGCCGCAATCGCCTTCTTAATCGCGCCCATATCTGAAGCACGCTCCTGTGGACGGGGCGGACGCCCGAAGGCGGTCCAGTAGAGATCGTCCAAAATCTCCGAATCGGACCTGCCCGCTTTCACGAGCTTGTCCACGAGGCCGTCGTCTGCCGTCACCTTGCGGTTAATCAGTTCGCCGTTGATGAAGAGGAGCGCCTGCGCCATGTTGGGTTCCTGGCTCCGCTCGCACTCACAGGTGATGACTCGCGGCGGGCGTCCCAGCGCGTCCATAAACTCGGACTTGATTTTCGTATCGGGAAGCTGCACGGCGCGATAGCCTGCCGGCATGCCGGGGAACTCCTCCGGCTTTCCGGTTACTTGGCAGAGCGCGTCAAGAAGCTGCTCGGCAGTCATGCGGCGGACCAGGAAATGGCTGTAGTATCGGTCGTCCTTCGCGTTTCCCGCGACTGCCGTGGAGGAGGTCTGGTAGACCCGCGAGAGCACGATTCGTCGCATCAGATGGCGCAAATCGTATTTATGCTGGACAAAATCCTTCGCTAGGGCATCGAAAAGCTCCGGGTTGCTCGCCGGGTTCGTTTCGCGCAGATCGTCCACCGGATCGACCAGTCCCCGGCCCATGAAGTGCGCCCAGACACGGTTCACGATGGAGTGGCTGAAGTACCAGTTGTCCGGTCGGGACAGCCACTCGCCGAAGAGTATTCGGCGGTCCTTGCTCGAATCCGAGGCCAGAATCGGGCCGCCGAGCGGCTTGGGCGGTACGGGCTTCCCGAGACGCGGCTGGATCACCTCGCCGTTCTTCGCGTTGTAGACCGTCATCTCGTCGTTGACGTAGATTTCGAGGTTGGCCTTGAACTTTACGCGTGCGAAGACGTTCGCCATGCCGTAGTATTCGTTCTGCGTCCACTTTTCGAGCGGATGGTTGTGGCACTTGGCGCACTGCACGCGGATTCCCAGGAACCCCTGGCTCACGTTTTCCGCAAGCTCTTCCGGCTTCAGCGCGGTGCGGAAGTAATTGGCCGGTCCGTCCAGGAACGTATTTCCCTTTGCGGTAAGCACCTCGCGGCACATCTGGTCCCACGGCTTGTTGTCGCGCACGGAATCGTGGATGTAGGAGTAGTAGGCCCACATCCCCTTGTCTTTCAGGGTTCCGCGATTCACACGCAGAAGATCGCTCCACGTATAGGACCAAAAATCGATGAACGCGGGCCGCGCCATGAGCGAATCGACCAGCCTTTCGCGCTTCTTCGTGTCCCTGTCGGCGGCAAAGGCGCGGGATTCGTCCGGCGTTGGGAGCCCGCCCGTCAGGTCCAGCGTGGCGCGCCGGATAAACTCCAGGTCGTTAGCGGGTCCGCTGAGCGGCAGGCGAAGCTGGGAGAGCTTGGCGTAGACCAGATCATCGATGAGTCCGGCGCGGGGCAGGGCGGCATAAGTCTTCGGGTCGACCTTGTTGGGGAAGGGGGCGACGACGGTTGCAACGCCCACTTTGTCCTGATAGCCGACCATAATCGCGGTCTGCCCGACGCCGGTAATGGTCACCTGGCCGTCCGTAACGACCGTGGCAACGTTCTCGTCGTTGGTCGCGAAGCGTGTCCAGTGCGTCACGTCCCGCTTCGAGCCGTCCGAGAAGTGCGCGAATACGTGGAGTTGGGTCTTCGCCTTCGGCGCAAGCGACTGCACAGCGGGAGTTATTTTGAGCGCCGTGACGTGCGGGTCTTTCGGATCGGGGCCGGGCGCGCCCTGCGCAATCCAGCGAGTCAGGATGCTGTACTCGGGACTGTTGCGCTGAAGGACCTTGCCGCCAATGTGGGCGACTTCCAGAAGCGGTTTGCGAAGGAGAAGGCTCTGAGCGGGATTGGTCTTGCAGACGCGGCGGCCGCGCGCCTGAACGAGGATGGCGGTATAGTCGATTTCGGGGGCATAGCCGCGCAGGGAGAGCTTAAACCCGTTCTTGCCGGCCGCCGCGCCGTGGCAGGTTCCCATATTGCAGCCCGCGCGCGTCAGAACCGGAATCACATCGTTGACGAAGCTGACGGGCTTGACCGGCTTTAAGCTTGACGAGGCGGCGTGAGCCGATCCGGCCGCTCCAATCGCTATGATTCCAGCCAACCTCAGCCATCGTGCCGTCGTCAAAGCGTGTCTCCTCGCGATACGTGCTGTTTCCGTTAGATAGCCAGACAGGTCGATTGTTTCATTCGATTATTGTCCGCTTCATTCATTATACATGAGTACAGCGCGAGCGGCCATTCCGTACTCGCCCGCCAGTCGCTTCAATCCGAATCACTTACGGCCCTATAACTTAGCAGCCTCGGATTGATGTGGTCGCGTATCCACAGAGCGAAGCGCTCGCGGTCGATCTCTCCGGCGGCAATCGAAAGGATCAGGGCTTGTTTATCGTCAGTCCTGCCAAAAATATCGAAACCATTCAGATTCAGGAATACCCTCGTGGAAATGTAACCGGCGCGCTTGTTGCCGTCCACGAAGGGGTGGTTCGATGTCAGCGAAAATCCGAGAGCGCTGGCCTTTTCGACGATGTCTGTGTACAGGTCTTCTCCCGCGAATGTGGCCCAGGGCTGACTTACAACGGATTCAAGAGCGCCCAGATCTCGGACGCCATGGCTCCCGCCAATTCGGTCGATAATTGCGCGATGAATATCCATCACATTCTCGACGGAGAGGTACTCGATCATGCGAGCCGCCGGAGAAGCTCTTCTTCCTCAGTAATGATCTCGTTCGCAAGCCGGTTCACATCGACACGCCGGTCGACCAGAACACGGCGTACTCCAAGATCGATAAGGTCGGTTACGGAGGAATCGCGACGAGCCGCCTCCGCTTCCAGCCGCTCGGCCACATCGTCATCTAACTCGATTGTAATTCTGGTCATCTTCCAACCTTTGAATGGTAACGCGTCCGCCGTCGAAATACTCCATGCAAACAATGTGCTCGTCCAACAGGGACGGCTCCGAGAGGCGGCATCCGCCCCGTAGCCAATACTTCGACTTCCACCAGTTCGTGTTCCCATTGAATGGCAGCCAGGTAGACGTCAACACGGATTTCGCTGTCGTCAGCAAGGAAGGCATTCATCGTGTGGCTGTAGAGCAGGTCGAGTGTCTCGACTGCGGCCGTAGGAAGGGTAAGATATCCTGCGAATCCAGTATCGACCACGAACTCAATAGAAAGCAGCGCCTGATTCGAAATTCTTAACTCGATGTTGACACATGGACGCCTGCCATAAATTATGCCGTGCATCACTGCTTCGCCGGCGTCAATACCCCGCCAAGCGTGTACGCTGCCGGATAGCCGATTCGGGTTCCGTAAATTGCTGCGCCTGGATGCTTCGCAGTCAATCGGCGCGCAGCCCTAATGCTTTCATCATCGATTTCGTAATCACCCGTTTTTATGTCGATACAGATCATTTTTCCCAAATTACCCTCTGTCTCGACCTTCGCACGTATTCGCTGGGAGTAGAGTTCTTTGCCTAATCGTGTAATTTCCTCGCAGCTGAATCGTGGATGTCCCATCTATTCGTCCTCCAATGCGGCACTGCGAGCTGTCGCACTCCGTTTGCCCTTGTTAGGCCATTTTACCATAGGGGTGGAATCAGACCTTATCCGGTTCCGGGTGGACCCAGGGCTTGCGGTAGGGACGCTTCAGGAGGCGATTCGCCTCTTCGTCATGGACCACGCGGCCCGCTTTCCCGTCCCACGTCAGCGACCTTCCGAGGCCCATGGAGATGTTCGCCAGAATGCAGGTCGCCGTGGAGATATAGCCTTCTTCGATGTCGGCGACCGGGCGGCTCCGCTTAGAGATTGCCTGGAGCAGGTCCAACATGTGATGGCGGATGGCCGGCGCGACGTGCTTCTCCAGGTCCTTCTCCGTTCGGTCCTCGGGGTACTGGTCCAGCTCCATCGTGACGTCTTTGTGAATCTTTGGCCCCTGATTTGGGATGAAGTCGTACCCGTTCACGCTCGCCTTCAGTGTGCCCTTGTCCCCATAGAACGTCGCGCCCCACGGATAGTTTGGGTCGGCGGAATCGCCCCACGTTCGGTGCTGCCAGATGATCTGCGTGTCGCCATAGTCGAAGGCTGCGCTCTGCGTGTCCGAGATGTTCGCTTTGCTGGCTTTGTCCACGTAAATGCCGCCCGTGGATGAGATCGTCTTGGGCCAGCCGAGGCCGGTCATCCAGCGCGCCATATCGAGCATATGAACGCACATGTCGCCCACGATTCCGTTGCCGTACTCCATGAAGGCGCGCCAACCTCGCGGGTGGTCCAACGAGTTGTAGGGGCGCATGGGCGCGGGGCCGGTCCACATTTCGTAGTCCAGATAGTCCGGCGGGGCGGTGTCGGGCGGATTCGCGCTTGCCCGCATGTGGTAGTAGCACTGCGTCTCGATGAGGCCGATCTTGCCGAGCTTCCCTTCCTGGATGATCTGGCGCGCGTCCACGAGGTGCGGGGTGCTGCGCCGCTGAGTGCCGATCTGGACGACGCGGCCGTACTTTCGGGCGGCGGCGAGCATCGCCTGCCCCTCAACCACGTCCACGCTGATCGGCTTCTGGCAATAGATGTCCGCTCCCGCCTGCGCGGCGGCAATCATCGCGAGGGCGTGCCAGTGGTCCGGCGTCGCGATCAGGACGATATCGAGGTCCTTCTCCTTCAACATCGTTCTGTAGTCGGAGTAGGTGCGCGGCCTCTTGCGGGAAGTCTGTCGCTGGGCCGTCATGTCCGCCGCCTCGCTCAGCATGCGTTTATCCACGTCGCAGAGCGAGACGACCTCCACTGGAGCGACCTGAATCAATCGGAACAGGTCGGCCTTACCGTACCAGCCGGTCCCGATCAACCCAACGCGCGGCTTCTTCTCCTGAAGCTCCTCGATTAATGGCGCGGCTCCAGCGGATGCGGACAGGCCAAGCGCCGCGGAGGATGTCAAAAATTCTCGTCTATTCATGGCGTGTGTCTCCATTCAGTTGTGCTGATGACAGTGCATTAGATGAGGATTCGTTCTATATTACGGGGCGAGGTTCCTGCGTCTCAATTACCATCCGTCGCGGCTTCGGCAAACGCGGGATCTCCGTGCTCGATGTCCAGTCGAGGCTCGTCAGGCGTTCCGTACACGCGGGCGCGGCGGTCGTCGAACTCGCCCTCCCAGCGGGCAATCACGACGGTCGCAAGGCAGTTGCCGAGCACGTTGACCGAGGTGCGAGCCATGTCCATCAGCTCGTCCACGCCCAGGATGACCGCGACGCCTACCGCAGGAAGTCCGAAGCTGCCGAGCGTCGCCAGCAGAATCACGAGGGAGGCGCGCGGCACCGCTGCAACGCCCTTGGAGGTGATCATCAGCGTCAGCATCATCATGATCTGAGCACCGATTCCCATGTGGACGTGTGAAGTCGTCTCATACGCCTGCGCCACGAAGACTGAGGCCATCGCAAGATAGAGCGTAGTCCCATCCAGGTTGAAGCTGTAACCGGTCGGCATGACAAAGCTGACGATTCGGCGCGGCACCCCAATTCGCTCCATCGCCTCCATCGCTTTGGGGAGAGCCGATTCGCTGCTGGTCGTCGCGAACGCAATGGTGAACGGCTCGCGGACCGCCATCAGGAACGGCCTTATCGGCAGGCGAATCACCCACGCGACCGCTCCAAAAACGAACAGAATGAAGAGCGCAAGCGCGAGGTAGAGCGACAGAATTAGCATACCCAGGTTGATCAGCACGCCCGGCCCTTGCTTTGCCAGCGTGTGCGCCATTGCCGCGCCCACGCCGAACGGCGCAAATCGCATGATGAGGTCGGTGAACCGGAACATGACCTGCGACAGGCTCTCGCAGACTACCAGAACGGGCCTGCCCTTCTGCCCCAGCAAAGAGACCGCCACCCCGAAGATGACGGCGAACGCGACGATCTGGAGCACGTCCCCCTCCACTGCCGCCTTCACGACGCTTGTGGGGAAGATATGGACGATGGTCTCGATAAGCGTCTTGGGGTGATTCTGCGAAATCGCGCCCAGCTCGTTGGCGTCGCCGTTCAGCCGCACGCCCACGCCCGGCCGCACGATGTTCACGACTCCCAGCCCTATGAAGAGCGCGAGCGTGGTGATAATCTCGAAGTAGAGGAGCGCCTTAATTCCCATCCGCCCGACCTTCTTAAGGTCCGCTTCGCTCGCGATTCCCACAACGATGCTGGAGAAGACGAGCGGCGCAATCACGCTCTTGATCAGGTTCAGGAAGATGTCGCGGAGGAAGAATACATTCAACCCCCATTGCGGCTTCGCCCATCCAAGTATCGCCCCGACGACGAGGCCGATCATGATCTGCGTGGTGAGAGGAATGCCGCGCCGCTTTCGCTGGGAGATTTCCGGTGGTGGGCCCGGCTCGACTATTGCATGTGGCACAGACGATCGCTCCTGAATCGATGGGGATGCGACATTCTAGCAGATGACGGACGGGGTGTAAAGTGATCCGAATCGGAGAACAGTCATGGGAGGGGATGGAACCGCTTCAGCGCGGATTCCACGGTCGCTCGGCGTCTTGGCGGGCTCGGGCAAGGAGGTCACTGACCTCAATCTCCCTCGCCCACCGGTCCATATAGGCGTCGTCGAGGTTTCCGGCCTGATATATCAGCACACCCAGGACGTCGCGCCACTGCCGGTCGGACACTCCGCCGCCCATCTTGTACCTCAGCAGTTTCTGAAGCACGATGTCTTCGGGCGACGCGATATAGGCCTCAACTGGATCGTCCGGTGCGCCCAATGCTTCGAATCTTCTTCGAGCGAACTGCTCCCGCGTGAATGCGTCGTTCCTGGCAATGAAGACATCCGCCTTCAGCATCGTCTGATAGTCGATGACGTTGAAGCAGCCGGATTGTCGAATCGCATCCGCAATCACGTCGGCATCTAGATACCATCCATCCTGAAGCAATTCTGCAAACTTCGACACGTGCGTAAGACGAAGTTCGGCGACGAAATCTACATCGTTCGTGGAGCGCACTTCGCCGTAGCGGATGCTCGCTATCGATCCACCCACAAGATAGGCGATTTCGAGCCGGTCGAAGACCGCGGCGAGTCGCTGCACGATGGAGAGCGCATCGAAGGGCATCAATAACCCTCGGCTCGAGGGTCCCAGCCAAACGCCTTGACCATTAGCTCCGCAGGGAGCCAGCGGGAGGCGACACGCATCGTAACTTCACGCGCTGAGGCGTTGGGATACTTGCGGCGAACCGATGCCTGGGCTATCGACCGGACCGAACGGTTGAGAGAGACCATGCGCTCCATCTTTTGAGCAGGCGTCATTCGGCGCAGAATCTCCACCTGAATCCGCTCGACCTCGATGGGTGTGTCTTCGGCCAATGGCCGCATAAACAATCTCCGGAATCGCAGCTACTTCATTTGTGACGGAATCGTGTTGGCTTCGCGGATCATACGATGGGCATCGGCTGCGCAGGCATCGCGTATCCGCCATCGGCTTCCTCGAGCAACTCCGCATTCCACATCGATTCTTCCATCAAGCTACGCTCAACAATCATTCTCCGCGCCGTCAAGAGTCGCGCAGGAGGTACGACTTGATTCTAATTATGCGCAGGAACTACAAGCTTAATATTTGCGGCCCCTTGGACGTAGACACCTTCTCCCTCTGGTAATATCTTATGCTCGAACGCAAGTCGCTTCAGAACTGCGTCTTAAGCGGAATAGTTTATCGTTTTCATATCAGCCTGTCCAACATTTCGCCAATCCGTCGGTATTGAGTATTCTTGCGGTCCGCGAGAATGAGCGCTGCCGATTCATCGAATTGGTCGGACACGGGAACATGAACCGTTGCGGTACGAGCCGAAGCTTCCCGTTCCAACAGTGACCGCTTTGCCAGATACTCCTGGATGTGAATATGGTATGCCACGTTCGATGAAGCATCGTAGATTACAAGCGCAATCGGCATTAGGTCTGCGGCCGAGGTAAGCATATCCTTGGTCTCTACTCGAATCGAGATGAATTGTCCGTCGTTTGTGTAAGCTGGCGCGTCTGTTGCCTTTAACTGAATGCTGATGGATTCGTTCTCGACCTCGCCGGACGCGACATACGTAAACATTACGAGACCGATGCCGTAATCGTGCTGAATGCTCTCCACGGAGAAGCCGCATAACAACGCTCGCCACTCGACACGACATGCGCTCATATCGGCAATAACGTGCTCCCGCGTCATTCGTATTCTGGGCATGTCGCGTTACTTCACTTGCAGCGGAATCGTATTTATTTCGCGCTGAATCCGATCGCTCAGGGCTTTGGGAGGAGGCGGAGGGGTCCAGCCGGGGCACGGGTCTTCCCAGCGACCGTCCGATTTGATCAGGTTGACCAACTCCTCCACGCTGTTCTCCTGCGGAATGCCGGACTTCACCTCGTCGCGCCGCCGGTAGAGCGAAATCTTGCCGCCCGCCTTGCCCACATAGCCGTAGTCCGCGTCGCCCATCTCGCCGGGACCGTTTACGATGCAGCCCATGACCGCGATATCCAGGCCGACCAGGTGGCCCGTCGCTTGCTTCACCCAATTGAAGACGGTCGGCAGGTCGAACTTGGTCCGCCCGCACGAGGGGCAGGCGATGTACTCCACCTTGGTCTTGCGCAGCCCGAGCGACTGCAAGATGTCGTAACAGACCGGAAGCTCGTTCACGGGGTCTTCGGCAAGCGAGACGCGAATCGTATCGCCGATGCCCTCCGCCAACAGCGTACCGATGCCACAGGTGGACTTGACCCGCGCGTACTGCCCGTCACCCGCCTCCGTCACGCCGAGGTGGAGCGGATAGTCCATGTCCTCCGCCTCCATCCGGCGCGCCATGAGCCGGTTTGCCGCCAGCATGATGGGTACGCGGCTCGCCTTCAGCGAGATAACGAGGTTACGGTAGCCGTGCCGCTCGCAGATTCGCAGGTACTCCATCGCCGATTCGACCATGCCCTCCGGCGTGTCGCCCCACGTAACGGTCAACCGCTCCGAGAGGCTGCCGTGATTTACGCCGATCCGCATCGCAATGTCGCGCTCCTTGCAGGCGTCGATGACCGGCAGCAGCTCCTTCTCGATAGCCTCCAGTTCCGCATCTATTTCCGCCCGCGAATACTCGATCTCCCTCTCCACTCGCTTGCGGAAGACGAACAGGCCCGGATTGATTCGAACTTTGTCAACGTACTTCGCCACTTCCACCGCGATGTCGCTGCCCTGGTGGTGCACGTCCGCGACGAGCGGAACGTCCATATACCTCTGCCGCAGCTTCACCTTAATGTCCGCCAAACATCTCGCCTCCGATAGATTCGGCGTCGTCACCCGCACGATCTCCGACCCCGCCTTGTGCATAGCGATGATCTGATCGACCGCCGCGTCCACGTTGTGCGTCTCCTCTGTAATCATCGACTGGACGACAACCGTATGGTCGCCGCCAATCGTGACCGCGCTGTCGGAAAAACCGACGCGCACGGAGCGTGTTCTGCGGCGCGGAAAGACTAGGTGAGTAATACCGCTCATATCTTCTTGACTCCAAAAACACATGGGTAGACAACGTGCTTAACGTCCAATTGGCATCACAACATCCAATCTGCGAAGCAAAGATTGGGCAAATTGTGATCGTGATTCCTCAGACGCCAATAGCTCCGAGAGGTTAACGATCTCGTGAAAGAGGCGATTCAATCGTTGGGCGTCTGCAATTCTCCTCTCGACCTCTGGAGTTATGCAACTCGCGACGAGCACAGTATGGACAAATGGGTTTTCTTCTTGAGCCTTCAGAAAAGACTTTTGCGCGGCGCTGAATCGCTCGATTGCTCCGGCGGTGTCCTTGCCGCCTTTGACCTCGATTGCTGTGTCGAGTTTTCCGTCTGCAAGGCGTAAGGAGAGATCGGGTTCACTACTGAAGAGTACGGCTGTTCCATTTGGCAGAATGAATCCTCGATAATCGTCGAGGTGAATTACAAGCTCTGACTCTTCAATATCATGGAAAGGGATTGTCCTGCCCTGTCTAGTCTCGAACGCGCGAATCATCGAATGTTTTGAGAATTCTGTGATGATGAGACGCTTAACGAGTGCTTCTGCCTCTTTTCCGATTGCATTGCGCCACGCTCCGTCAATCTGCGCTCCCGCAGACGACAGAAGCATCGCATCAATGTCTCTGTCCGAGAAACTTATCGTGCTGTCGATAACCGAGCTTATGTGCTGGTTAAACAATCGGCACGCAAGCGTCGCTTGCTGCTCAGACATATCCAGGTTGGTCCCGGATTCGTAGCGTTCAAGGTTTCGAACGCCGAGCACTTTTGCTCCCTTTTGTGAAATCGCGGCAACGTTCCGATAATATGCAAGGCGACGCGGATTCTGGATTAGGGCCATCGGATGTGCGAACACTTTCAATGGTGGAATCCCAGTAAATGTCACTTGGTGCCACGCAGAATCACTGATGCCCCATTCGATCTTATGCTCCCACTGAAACGCATCGGCCACGCTCACAAGCTCCGCAATATGAGCAGAGAACCCCATGAAGCCTAGGAGCCTGTCCATGAATTAATTTGATTGCCAAAACAGGAATTGTGCCTGTCGCCGTATAAGTATTGTGACATGAGCACACGATATCAGCCGTACTCGCCCGAACAGCCGCATCTGTTGCCCGTATGTCCGCAGGATT
>JBBROJ010000082.1:0-23040 GCA_038229495.1 Chthonomonadales bacterium | reverse complement strand
GGCATTCATCAAGGGGGCTAAGGAAGCAGATTCAGATGGCGCTTAGGGACCTCAACAATAGAGACCAATCAACATAAACAGGGCGATTATGTCCAAATGCGGGCCGGAGCACACAGCGCCGGCCCGCTTTTTCCGTGCTGCTCTACGTGCCCCACCTCAGCGCATCCTCTTCGTCCACGATTTCATAACCGTATCCCTGCTCCGTTAGAAAGAGCTGGCGATGGACCGCGAACTCCTGGTCATTCGTGTCGCGGGTGACCAGCGAGTAGAAATGGGCGATGCCGCCGTCCGACTTCGGGCGCAGGATTCGGCCCAGCCTCTGCGCCTCCTCCTGTCGTGACCCGAACGTCCCGGAAACCTGAATCGCCACGTTCGCATCCGGCAGATCGATGGAGAAGTTCGCCACCTTGCTGACCACCAGGCGCTTGATCTCGCCGCGCTTGAATTCACCATACAGCTTTTCGCGCTCGCGCTGCGGCGTCTTGCCGGTAATGAGCGGAGCGCCCAGCGCCTGCGCCAGCTTGTCCAGTTGGTCCAGATACTGGCCGATCACAAGCACGTTGTCATGCCGGTGCTTGCGGACAAGCGCCCACACCACATTGTCCTTGCGCGGATTCGTGGAGGAAATTCGATACTTCTCCCGTTTCTCGGCCACCGCGTACTCCAGCCGCACCTTGTCGTCCATACCGATTCGGACCTCTGTGCAGATGGCCGTCGCGATCCAGCCTTCCTTCTCGAGCTCCTTCCACGGGATGTCGGCCTTCTTGGGGCCAATCAGAGAGAAAACGTCGTCCTCTCGACCATCTTCACGAACCAGTGTCGCGGTGAGCCCCAGCCGCCGCCTCGCCTGAATCTCCGCCGTTACGCGGAACACGGGCGCGGGCAGAAGGTGCACCTCATCGTAGATAATAAGGCCCCAATTCTGCCGGTCGAAGAGGGAGAGATGGACGAAGCCCTCGGCCGCGCCCAGGTCATCATTAGGGATGAGGGATGAGGGATGAGGGATGAGGGAATCACCGCCTTCCCTTTCTCCCTTCCTCCCTTCCTTGCTTTTCCTCGATGTCAGCACCTGGTACGTGGCGATGGTGACCGGGCGAATCTGTTTCCGATCGCCGCTATATTCACCAATCTGATCCTCCGACAGCGTCGTCTTGTCGAGCAGCTCCTGCTTCCACTGGCGCGCCGCGGTGATACCCGTCGCGATGATAAGCGTTTGCATTTGCGCGCGGGCCATGGTCTCTATGCCGATGATAGTCTTGCCGGAGCCGCACGGAAGGACCAGTACCCCGCTTCCGCCCTGTACCGTCCCGCCCGCCCAAAACGCGTCCGCGGCCCCGCGCTGGTAGTTGCGCACGTGAAAGAGCGCGCCGCTGTTGACTGTGAAATCGCGAAGCCGGAATTCAAGGGTATCGCCGTCAACGTAGCCGGCGAGGTCCTCGATGGGGAAGCCGATCTTGATGAGGACCTGCTTGATTCGGCCACGTTCCAGCAGAGGGATCTCAATCGTGCGGTCGTCGCGCTGTACCTTGACGAACTTCTGGACCGACCGGTTGTGCAGAATCTCCACCATCAAAATAGGTTCGTCGGAGCGGAGGAGTAGCACGCCCTCCTCGCGCGTCAGCCTCAGCCTCCCGTAGCGTCCCACGTAGTCTCGCAGGTCCGCGACCACGTTACCCGGCACGTCGTACTTGGCGAACTTCTGGAGCGTCTGTTCCATCTCCTCGCCGGTCATGCCCGCCGCCCGCGCGTTCCAGAGCGAGAGCGGTGACATCCGATACGTGTGAATATGCTCAGGGCTTTTTACCAGGTCGCAAAAAATGGAGATGCGGTCGCGGCAGGCTTCGGCACGCGCGTTATCCACCTCCAAAAGCAGCGTCCTGTCGGACTGTACGATAAGCGGATTCTCAGAATTGTACATTCAACGCTCCGACTACTAAAACCAGTCAATCAGTCAACGAGTAAATTGGTCAACGGTCCAACGACCCGACGACCCAAGGACCCGACGACCCGACGACCCAACGACCCAACCACCAAACGACCCAACGACTTATCTTTTCTCAAACCTCTCGCCCGTGGCGCGGGCGTAGGTGATATACCGAATGTTGTACAGAATATTGCTCAACTTGCCGCGATCATACGCTCGCAGCAGGGAACCCGCAAAACCGATGGGCTCTACCTCTCGTTCCGCGGTGGAGGCTCGGGCGTCCGGCTGATAGCAAATCGAGAGGCAGAGTCGCTCATCGATAGAACGCATAATCAGTTTGCGAAGTTCGAGCGGCGCGTCGGTCTGCAGGAGGGGAGCGGATTCCACCGCTGGGTGGTCCCAGGGCTCTCCTTCCTCCGCTTCCACCGCCTTCCAGTCGATGCGCCCCTCCGTGTCTGCCTGTTTGCTTTTCACAACGGGGGGCGGTTGGTAGGGATGCTTGGGAGGCCGGATGGTTATGGCGCTCGCGTGCTTCTCCTCGTCCGAAACGGGAAGGTATCCGGCCTGCCTGAGCTGCTTCAGGATCGAATCCATGCTGTCGCCGGTCACGAGCGCCACGGTATCGGTAAGCTGCCGGCGAAAGTGGATGTTCAGCTTCTTCTGCGCCTGAATCTCTTTCAGCAGCATGGGGTCGGACACCTGAATGTAGATTCCCGCCTGCCCGATATGGATGTGGCCATGCTTGCCGCCCATTTCGTTAATAAGATACTCGACATTCTGAGGCACGCCGGTCTGCGAGCGCTCCCTGAACAGAGCGAGAATACCGTCCGCCGTTTCGCCCCGGTCCAGCGCCTTTCGGAGCGTCTCCTTCGTGAGGACCAGCAGCGATCCGGCCCGCGACGACGGCTCGGCGATTCTGAAGAGACGATAGAGCAGACTCGGTGAGAGGTTGGGAGGCGTGTATATCTCCAGGTTTGGCTGCACGATGAACGTATCGACCGTCTGCATTCCCTCAGTCGAGGCCGACTCCTCGCCGCCGAGCGCCGTGTTTCCGCGCTCAGACAGCCGGACGTAGGCCACTCCGCCCTGGCTGCCGGTCACTACGTCCGTGAGTCCCATCCAGTGGAGGCTGCCCGCGATAATCTGGTCCAGCACGCGGCCGGCAACCGTGCCCGCCCCCTCGTTAAGCTCTTCGGTTGCCGTCCCGCGCGGAAAACGGCTCCACCACTTGAACTGGGCGCGCGCTGTGAGCGAATCGAGCGACGCCAATTCTCCCGGCCGGTCGTGGCGCAGCTCTTTGAGCAGCGACGCGGCGCATTCGCGATAGGAGCGGGTCTCCTCGGCAAAGTAGAACGTCGCCCCCTCGGTAAGCGGGTCGTCGGCAATCTCGGACCACGCCGTTTGAACCCGCCAGACACTGTACAGATTTTTCAGCTGCTCCTCGACCGGCATCTCCAGCCAGGCGAGCCCCTGCTCCGTAACATCGTACATGGACTGCCGGCCCTGCGGCGCGATGAGATCGGATTCGCGCGCGATGGCATATACAAACGCCGCGTATTCGGGAGAGGACACGGTGAGGCTTTTGGCGAGGTTCTTCAGGACCGTCCTGTGGATGTTGCCTTTGCTCGTGCGCGTCGCTTCCGTCCGGCCCAGGAAACCCATGAGATAGGCGATGTCCCGGCACAGGGAATCGTGCTTGCGAACTGCCGCCGTCGACGCCTGGATCGTCTCCCACTCCGGCATCCGCGCCGCGCCGCCGGCAAAAAGAGGGCGTCCCGTGATCGCCGCGAGGACGTTTCCAGGGATGAGTATGTGCCCGTATCCCCATCCAACCGCACCGTCCATAATCAAAAGGCCGCGCGTCAGCAGCTCTTCGACCGGGTTGCGCGGCTTGCCGTGATACCAGCGCATCGCCCAATCGTAGCTGTAGAGCTGGTTCCGATGGCGGGAATCGAGCCGCTGGGCCAATTGCGAGAGAGACGTGGCGCCGCCGTTATCAAGAACGTACTGGAGTACCGCGCGGTCCGTGTCCGTAAGGCCGGCGACCACGGCCTGAACGCACTCCGTGTCGGTCAGCATCTCCGAAATTGCGTTCATTCGAGCGGTCTTTGTAGTCGTCGAGGAGGGCAGACCGAGTGTCTGGTATAGTACACCTACGATGGACGCGTCATAGAGGTCGAGCGCTTTCGGAAGCGTGTGCCGCAGCGGAAGGGGCAACGGAGTAGTCTCTCGAACCGCTCCCGGCACGAAGAGGGCGCGGTCGCTGCCCACTACGCGCGTTTCGTGGGCGAAATGCGTAAGAAGCAGCAGTCCGCATGCTTCCAGCTCGTTCGCGGCGGTCCAAAGGCGTTGCCTCGCATCCTCGCCAAGCTGGGCGGCAAGCATGTCGAACGTGACGGTTCCGCCCTGCGTAATGGCGAACGTCAGTATTTGGAGCTGGAGAAAGTCCGTACCGCGGAGAGCATCCGTTACCGACGCCGGGGCGCTGAGCGCTTCGGCCAGGAACTGGCACAGCTCGCGCTTCCCTTCTATGCGGGGAATAGTTCGAAGCGCGCGCGATCGCCGCCGAATTATCTCCCGCAGGCGATCTACTGGAAGTTGATAGAGAAGTTTTGCGTAAGTCATATATAGGGAACCTCTGAATCCAAAAGTATAGACCGCAAGTCGGGTTCTTGTCAAACAAAATCGCGGGTGATTAGCGGGGGGTTCTGAGCACGGGCAGCGATGGGAAGGGGAGCGCGGAATGGGATTGAGGAAGCAATACCGGCGCGGCTCGGCGACCGCGATATCTCTGTTTGCATGGGTTCTGACGGCTTCCGCCTCGCCGTTCGGAATTCAAGCCGCTTTCGCGCAGACCTCCGGCCCATTGCGCAGGCTGCGATTCGAATCCGCGCCCGCTCCTAACAGTGTTGTGCAGGGTACGGTTTCGCTGAACGTGAGCGCCGATCCAAGCTTCCAGCCGGCCGGCGTCGTCTACGAGATTCTATTGGACGGCGCGCCGCTCGGCCAGATTGCGCCGCCCGCCGCTTTCGCGTGGGATACGACCAGAGCGAACGATGGGAAGCGGATTCTACAGCTTGTGCGCAGGATTCCGGGGGATGGGAAAACCTTCCGGGAGACCTACCGCGAAGAGATTCCGGTTCAGATATGCAACTCCGGTTCCAGCGCTGCAAGTTCAGCTCGCCCGACCGGGACGGCCAGCCAATTCACCGCCATCGACAACCACGCTCTCGTCGCGCCGCCGGATGAGGAGCAGTCGCCCGAAAAGCTCGCCGCGTACCTCACCGCGAGCGCGAAATCCGACCTGGAAAAAACGCGAGCCATCTATCGTTGGGTAGCGTCACGGATTCGGTGGGGAGCGATAGACGGTGTCAACCCTGGACAACCCATGGACGCGCGCCCGTCCGCAGTACTTTCGCGGCGCACCGCCGAATGCCTGGGCTATGCGACGCTGTTCGAGAGGCTTGCCCGATTGGTGGGGCTGGAAGCAGTATCGATTCAGGGTTACGTCCGCACGGATGCCTCAACCGTGGAACAGTACGCCGCCGATCCTGCGCGTTTCAATCATTGGTGGAACGCGGTTAAGCTGGACGGCCAATGGAAGCTCCTCGACTGCGGCTGGAGCGTGCGCGGCGCGGACGGAACAACGGCAGGCAGCGCGCAGGGGCCGCTGCATCTGGAATCCCGCTACTTCCTCACGCCGCCCGAAGAGTTGGTCTTCACCCACTTTCCACTCGACCCAAAGTGGCAGCTCGGCGAGCGGACCGTTACTCTGGACGAGCAAAAGCGGCTTGCGTACCCGCGCCCGGAGTTCTTCGCATTAGGATTGTCCATTCTGGCCTTGCGCGCGGGCATGATTCCCGCGCCGGGCGGACGGTTCACGGCGCGAATCGGCGCGCCGAACGATGTCGTAATGAGCGCCGTGCTCGCCAGCAATGGCCGCCAGATAGCGCGAAGCAATGCCAGCGAGCGGCAGAACGGATTCTATGTTTTCGCCTTCGCAAGGATTGAGCCGGGGTTATACCGTCTCACGCTCTTCGCGAAAAAGCGCAGCGACCCAGGCGTCTACCACGAGGTGCTGAATTACACTGTCAACGCGGTAGGTGCGGAGTGACGGCCTAATTGCCCGGTTGGTTTCAGCAATGACCATACTCGCGATTCGAAGTGCGAAATTGTGACATTGTGCGAATAAAATGCCACTGATGTTCGTTTTGCGCGGCCGATCGGCCAAAGGGAGAATGGGCGAATGTCGATCGTAACTGCGTCGACTGTAACTGCGTCGTATTCAAAATCCGTTATGCCGGCCACCGATGTTGTGCTCGATCTATGCGCGGCCGGCGACGCGCTTTCCCAAAGCAAGCGCTGGTCATTTCGTCCGGCTGCGCGGCGGGCACACGGATCGAGGACCAAAGAGCGCGGAGGTTCGGCTCCGCGCTCTTTGGTCCCTCGGGTTCATGTTAGTGGCCGCGGACGGTCACGCTGGCGCTTCGGGCGGCTTTGGGGTCTGGGGGTGATGTAGGCGTGATCTTGGCCCAGTCCATGCGGAATTTAAGGGGTCCCACGACCTCTTCCCTCACGCCGCCATTGATGCTGAAGTCATCGTTCAGCGTCAGATGCAGCTCCGAAGCGCCGTCCAGATGCCCAGTGATGCCCGGAATGGTTTCCGGTCCTGTGCCGGGGATGTCGGTTGAGGTCATTCCCGTGGTGGATGTGCCCTGGAGAGTGAAGTAGATCGTCTTCTGTTTCACGTCGATGCCGCCAAAGCACGTCAGCGTGTTTTGGGACGCGCCTTTGGCGTAGTAGTGGATAAGGTCCACCGTACCTGACCACGTAGTAGTGAAACCAGGGTCACCGGGGTAGAAGTGGGAGCCGCTGGCGGTGAACTGTCCTGCGGAGGTCTCCTCCTCGAGAAACGGGACGATCGGATCGAAGGGCTTCTCATGAGGGTCGTCGCGGTGGGAATGGATGTCCGCGCGGAAGCTCACATCGAGATACCCAGTCTGTAGGAATGGGGAGCCCCCGTCGCCCGTTTCTGTCTCGAATCGTGTGTTGAAACGGGCTTTCCACTCGGTCAGTTGGACCACATTGCTCTTGTGGCCCCGCACCTCCACGATCACGTCGCCCGCAATCCCCGGCTGGAGATCGCAGACGATGCTGTTGAAACCCCACCCTTTGACCGTGACCTCCGTGGCCCCGACGGTTACTTTGCCCTGCTCCGTCCCGAAGACGCCGCTGACCGTCAGCTCCTTCTTCCCCTCATCCACTCCCATATAGGAGATGGTGGGCGCTAGAAGGCCGAAGTCGGTTCCCGGTTTCGGCGTGATGATCAGAGCGACCCCTGCAGTGTCCTGCGTCAGGCCGTGCTTTTTCAGGTCGTCCTGCATTTTAACATAATCGAACGGGCGCTGAGGCCCATCCGCCTCCGGGTCCGTCTTATTGGCTCCGAGCATTCGGTCGAACGCAAACGGAGCTACCCGGCTGGCAAATGTGTTCTGCACGTCGCCCGACCAACCGGCATAGGCGGTCGCGCCTTTCGCAAAGCAAATATTTCGGAATAGGCTTGTCTTAGCGCTGGAGCAGGCGTTTATGAAGACAAAGCTATTCTTGCCGAATTGTCCCCAATTCGAGGTCGCATAACGGTCGCTAATGGCATAGTTCCCATTTAGCACCTCCTTAAATGTTCCGTCGGCTTGCTTGACTGTGTGCTTTTCGCCCAGAACGGAGAGAAAGTGACTGTTCAGCCCTGCATCGTGGGTCGTGGTGTTGGTCGAGTCATAGAGGTCAGACGTCATCAAGTAGTAGGTGTCCTTGCCGTCATCTTCGGTGAGTGATAGGCCGTGCGAATCGATGTAGAAGACGCCGTCTCCCGAAAGATTCCCCAGGCTCGCAATCGAGCCGCCTGCGCCTGTAACGGTGTAGCCGTGCCCCTGCAGCATCTGCGTGATCTGATTCGAAACTGCTGCGTTGCCACCTCCGAAGTTGTTGATTACATGACTGGCCTTCGGTCCGGGCAGCTCAATGGCCAGTCGCGTTGGTGCAGACTGTGCGGCCCGCGTGCCATCGTCGTTCACCTGCCGGTTATTGGCCATGATCACGGTTGTGTGGTCTTTGCAGTGCGCCCATGCGCAGCCGTCTGTGATGCCCGAATCGACGAATTCGGGATTCTTATGGAACCAATCGAGCATCGATTGGTTTTCAGCGTCACGCGTGGGGCCATGAATCGCCCCGAAGGCGGCCAATGCATCCCGGATGGCAGCATTTCGGGAAGTTATGCCGCCTCCTCCTCCACCCGGCGCGCCGCCGGAGCTGCCACAGCCAGCCGGCACGAGCGACCCTGCAGCGAGTAGAACAAGCGAAGAGACGCGTGCAACCGTGGAAACAACTCTGTTACCCAACATGGTCGTGATCTCTCTTTCTGAGAGTTGAGGCGTATGCCCTGATCATATGAAGGGTGCTGCGATGGTGGAGGGACGCCGTTCAAGTTTCGGGGTGAATCAGTCGAATGAAGACTCCGGCGATGCGTCGCTATGCTCGATTCACGGGTCCATTCTACCTGCAATGCGACAATCACGGACCATTGGCGTAATATTCGTATTTGTTCACAATTCGCCGCTAACGGCGAGACGCCCGTCCGAGTCTTCACCCTCGACAGCGCATCGATACCACGCAGCGGACTTGGTCAACTGAAGGCGCAGGAATCTTCTCCTTCCCGTCCTCGTTTTCCGGACGAGGTCTCAGGGAAGGGGCCGGGGGTTAGGTCACTCCGGCCGCGTTATTTTCACCATGTTGCTGCCATTCTCGATGCCGGCGACCTGTAGATTGCCACCCATATCAACTCCTATGAGATGGCCGACCGCATGCAGGCGAGTGCTCCCGAGCCAATGGCCCTCTCGCAGGAATCACCCGGAACCATGACCCTTTGCGGCGGTAACATTTCAGCATCCGCACTTGCCCGGCAAGTAGGGATGCTGAACTGTTACCTTGCATTTCGCGTGCTTGACAGATAGCCCTCCGCACGGCTAAAATGGGAGGTCTGCATGGAGATGTTGCTCCGTGCTCCGGCCTGAAGCGCCGGAGCACGGAAACGGCTCTCGGCGCGGAGTGGAAGGACGGACGTGGCGGACCAAGAATTTAACTTCGATGCTGAATTCGCGCTGCTGGACATAGGCGCGACGAGCAGCATGCTTAGAGCGGGATGCGTGCGTCCTACCGTGCTCGTGTTTACCGAGGCGGCGGGCGTGGAGGCCATCGCTCTCGATTGGAACGAGGAATCCGGACCCGGACCCGCGTTCGAGGACGCCCGGCGGTATGCGCGCGACTTGCAGCCGTCGGCGTACGCGCTCATCGCCCATATTACACGTAACGGCGCGGTCCTGGAGTACCATCTGCCGGGCGCGGCTCCCTCCCCGGCAAATGAGTTCCTTTCCGTCGCAATGTTCGCCGCCGATGGAAGCGTGCGAGGGGTGCTCTATCCTGTCCGCAGATCGGGAAGCAGCCTCTCTTTCGGGATGCCCGCCGTCATGGATGCCGCCACTATCGACTGGTGCCCGATAGGCGACATTTGGGCGAATCCATTCTGTGTCGGCGATTCTGTCCGATTCCTTCCGCGCGAGCGGGCCGTCGATCCGGCCTCGCCCCTGTGGACTTCGATTGTAGAGTTGACCCGCTTGCGTATTCACGAGGATCAGCCTAACTCGGAAGAGTACATGGCCTTTCTCGACGACCTTCGTAATGGAGTGTTTCTGGTTACGGGGCGGCCCGCCCACGATCTCCAGAGCGTCCATCTGCGGCCCCATACGAATTTCAATCCCCTCGGTACAATCACGGTTGCGGCGTCGCGCATCCTGATGTCTGAGCCTGGCCTGACGAACATCGAGCATGTCGGCGCGCACTCCGAACAAAAGGCGCAGAAAGCGGCCGCTCGATGAAGATCGTCTCGGTTGTGAACCAGAAGGGCGGCGTTGCCAAGACGACGACCACCGCCAATCTGGGCGCGTCGCTGGCGTTTCGCGGCTACCGCACGCTGCTGATCGATCTCGACCCGCAGGCGAACCTAACGCTCGGCCTGGGCGTGGAATGGGACCAGCTCGACTGCGCGCTGCACAACGTCCTCCTGGACCCGGACGAGACGCCGCTAGAGAGCGTTTTGGTCCAGATTCACGACCTCCCGCTCTTCCTCGCTCCCGGCCACCTCAACCTGGCGGACTGCGAAGTGATGCTGATGCCAGCGGCGGGACGCGCGTACCGGCTGCGAAACGCTATCGAATCTCTGCTGGAAAAGCAGAAGTTCGACTGGATTCTTATCGACTGCCCTCCTTCTCTCAGCACCCTCACTCAGAACGGAATCGTTGCGAGCAGCCACCTCCTCATTCCGACAGAGCCCAAATTCTACGCTTTTGCCGGCATGGACACTCTGAACCGCATGATTGTCGGCCTGACAAAAGACCTTCGATTCAAAGTGGAACTCCTCGGGGTGCTGCTGACAATGGTAGAGCGCGGAACGCGCCTGCACCAGACCATCGCGCACGAGATTCGCGAGCGATTCGGCGACAAAGTCTTCGAGACGGTTATCTATAAGAACGTCAGGCTCTCCGAGTCGGAAGTGGAGGGCAAGCCCATCATCCTGTTTGATCGCCGCGCCACCGGTTCACAGAACTACGAAGCGCTTGCTGAGGAGGTGCTGGCGCGTGCGGCAAAATAGGCTTTCTCAACGCCTCAAGTCTAAGCTCGATTCTTTTGGGTTCGACGCGCTCATAAAGGGCGTCTCCACGATTGTGGAGGAGACGAAGCCCGAAGAGCTGGAGGCTCTGGCAGGCGTGCCGGCGGTGAAAGAGGAAAAGACCGCGAGCGATTTCGAGCTGGTGCAAGAGAAGCCGGGTCCCGCGCCTGTCCGGTCGTCTTCCGCCTCGTCGAGGATGTACGAGGCCGTGGGTCTGCTCGAGACGATTGAGGTTGCCAAAACCGCGGGAAGGCCGATTCAGCCGATCCTTTCCGATAGGGTGCGTCCCGCTGTTGCGGTTCGACCTGCCGCTCCTTCTGCGATCAAGACCACCACGTTTATCGAAACTGCAGAAGAAAATCCATCGCAGGAAGCCTCCGAATCGAAAGCGGCCATGCGCGAGCGAGATTACGAATCGCAAGATTATGAATCGCGAGTCTCCGCTCCGGAACAGCTTTGCAGAGCGCTCGAAGCGCTCTCCGGCCGCCTCACGCAGGAAGCGGGCAAGATGGCGGCGTCGCTGGCGCAGGGTGACGTGCAGGATGCCGGGTTCTATCTTGCGCACATCAACCAGATACTCGAGCTGCTGCACACCATCGACGTGCGCGGCGATATTGCGCGCCAGCTCGACGTAAACAACGCCCCGCCTCCCGGACGCGCATGGCCCCGAACAGCCTGGACGGTGGTTGAGTTCGCCGAGTCCCCTTTCAGCGCGCTGCTGCCTTCAAACGCGGACGATAACCTTGTACGCGAGTTGATCTACGCGGCATGGGGAATCTCGTTCGAGCACAAATGATTTCCCCTCCGCAGCGTATTCGCCAATCCGATTCTGAACCTGCTTTTCTCGTTATCTTGGCTATCTGGGTTTTCTAATCTGTGTTGCAGCATCCAGGAGAGCACGATGGCTTCCTACGATCCGAACTACATGGGCGCGGCGCTGGCTGCCGCTCGCCAGAGCCTGCAAAACCGCCAGTTCGACGATGCGGTTCGCGTTCTCCAGCAGGCAGTGGGCCGTGATCCTCGATGCGCCGAGGCCTACGAGCTTCTCGGGGTAGCATACGCTCAAAAAGGACTCATCGCGGAGGGAATCCAGGCGCTATCCTCCGCAGTCAACCTGAAACCGCAAAGTCCTACCGCACGCGTCAACCTGGCCGTCGCGCTCCAGCGCGGCGAGCGTCATCACGAAGCCCTGGTTCAGCTCGAAGAGGCCGCGCGCCTTGATCCCAGCAGCGAAAAGGCCCGGCAGTCGCTCGAAGCTGTGCGGGCACGATTAGCGCAGGGCGGGAGTCAGCCGGGATACATGCAACAGCTCCAGCATGGCGGCCAACCGCAGGGCTATCAGCAGCCGGGACCGCAGCCGCCGGACGCGTCTCAGGGCTATGGACAGCCCCCGCCGCAGGGGTACGGCCAGCCGCAGGGCTATGGCCAGCAACCTGGATATGGGTCGCCTCAGCAGCCCTACGGGCAGCAACCCCCGTATGGAGTTCCGCCCCCTGGTTATGGTCAGGCGCCCGGGTACGCGGGGCAGCAGGGCTATCCGCAATATCCGCCGTCGCCCGGTCGCGGAGCCTACCCCTCCGGCTACGGCCCACAGGGCAATCCGGGTGTCGTGCCGGACGATCCGAACGGGTGGTCGCCCGCGAACATAGGTCCCATCATCACCTCGCCGGTTGAGTTCTTCCAGGCGCAGCGCGGTCAGCAGGGATTCGGCGGGCCTATCGGCTTCTACGTTTGCCTGCTTGCAATCGCGCTCGTCATACAGTTTGTTACGACGATGATTCGACCACAAGCTGCCGCGATAGGCACTCCGTTTGCCGGCGGAAGCATGGGCCCTATGGCAATTGTCGTGCCTATCCTCGTTGTAGTGGGTTTAGCGTTCACATTCATTATTGCCGGCATCATGCATCTCGCCTGCATGATGTTTGGTCAACAAGGGGGATACGCCGGCACCTTTCGCGCACTCGTTTACGCCATGACCGCCAGCACTCTGACGGGTATGCTGAACTCCCTGATCGTTATGGTAATGGGCCCCACGCCGCTCTCCATGATTATCGTCCTCATAGGGATCGTTTGGATGCTGGTCCTTCTCACGATCGGATTCCGAGAAATTCACGGCATGTCCACGGGCGCATCCGCCGCCGCCGCAATATTGCCGTTTCTGGTATGCGGCGGCGGCCTGGCCCTGCTTCTTGTTCCAGTGTTCATGTCGGCGTACAGCGCCGCGCAGATGCAGCGAGGCAACCCTGGTACACCCGGCTTCCCGCCCTCCCGCCCTCCGATTTTTCGCTCATTCCCCGGTCAAAACAGCCCTCCTTCTACATTTGGCAACTGATCGTACCAGAAACAAGGATTAGGGATGAGGGATTAGGGATGAGGAATGAAGCGCCGGGCCGAAAATCGACCCGGCGATGTGTAGTCGCCATCTTCCTTCCGCCCTAGCACGAACAGATTGGAAGCGGCCCATTGTCGTGACGATATTCGCGTGGAAAGTCTATTTGCCTACATAATTCGTTTCATTCTTGATGTTCATAACTCCTGTAACAGGGATCCATTTGCCGTCGAGGGTAGTCAAGCCGAGGAGATGCTCCTTGACCGGCGGCTTGCGGTCGAGATGCTCCTTTGTCTGAATGGTAATTGCACGGTACGACCCGCGCTCAATCGCTCCTTTGAAGTACAGGTTGGAGCCAAGCGCGGCAATCAAGCGATCCGACAAAGGGATGCCCGCTGCTGAATCAAGTTGAGACAGAGCGGCCTTAGTTGGACAGAGCGTAACAAGAATCTCTCGCAATTCTGCAACGCCAAACATTGCCGGGAACTCATCACCAAGCCTGCGCAATTGGGCCGGCGACAAAATCTGTGCAGCTTCCAGGATATCGACCATGGTCAGGTATCCATCATGTTCGGACGCGGACTTCCTCAATTGTTTGACAATCTGCAACGGGACAAGATAATCCTCATCATGAAACCAGGAAGGATAGTCCGCCAACAGGATGCCGTTCCGCCATTTCACTAGAAAACGGGGCGGCTGCTCCTGAAGATTCGCTACATATGTTCTCAAGGTCGCTGCCAATGGGGAGCCGGGATCGTGCACCGCATCGTGCGGCAGCCTTGCGATGATGGGCAATGGAGTGTAATCGGCAAGCTGCTTGAGGCGGACCTCCAACGCGCGAGATTGCTCCGGTACGGTCTCATTTTTTATTTCGGCAGAGATCTTGCGTTCCATGTCATCGCCTTCGGGATGATCATCGGGAAGGAACCACATCTCTCTAACTCTTTTCCTTACCGCCTTCTTTAAAGGCATACCTCCGAGATAGGCATATCCTCCTATATTTTGAATATCGATATAGAGGGAGGGGCTGATTTCTTCTGTTAGGCCACGATTGACTTTAAACTGAACCCATTCCGGCTCGGGAAGTGGGATGCGCGTACCGTCCGCTTTTATGCTGAATCCGTTAAATCCTTTCCAAACAGACAGGACGAACTCATGCCCCTTTTCCGACAGCTTGGACAGCGGAACGCGCAAACGCTCCTCCTGCCCACGCAATACTCGCAACTGATCGTCCCGCGAAAGGGTCTCGGAGAATGTCGCAAGGCCCGACCAACAGCGTTCGCTGGCAAGAAGCCCGTTGGTCAGTGACTCATCGGCGCCGAATATGTTGCCGACCATTGTTCGGACAATCGTCTCGCGCTCATGCGGAGATGCCTCGGCAGCAGCGAGCATCCTTTCGGCATGTTGTTCAAACAGCGTTTGGGCAAGACTGCGGAGGCGCTCCGCCAACTTCTGAGCCCCAACCGGCCGGAGCAGGTGATACTCATACTTTCCTGGTTCTCCTGTGCGTTCCCACCGGTACTCCGCTCGTTTGTAGCTCAATAGCGACCAAATGCCGTCTAGGCAGTCGCCTAAGCGGATATTTCGAACATTGATGAATATCTGCGCGTTTTCAGATCCGTCTCGCCTTCCTGCAGAAAGAGCCACGCTGGTCTGCTTGGTAAGCAGCTCCAGTAGGTCGCCAATATAGATTCGCCTGGCGGATATAGTCACCACTTTATTGAGGCGGGAGTCTTCCTTCCGCATATCAGAATCGATCGAGCCGGCCCAGCCAGGCGTTGCCGGCAAAATCATAACCAGCGCCGCCCATGCGACGGGAATCGTGAACCGAAACATGAAAATCCCCCTAATACAAATAATCCTCCCTCTCTTCAACCACTGCGTGAAGAAAGGGAGGATTAGCGGCCAGCCAAACTATGGATCGACAACCGTGACGTTTCGACTCGCTGTAGTCACATTCTTGTTGTGAGCGGAGTTGTCATTATCGACGAAATCACAGTATCCTCGCCCAGCATGCGTTCCTGGTGACTGGTTGTTGAAAGTTCCATTGATTTGGCCATTACCATGCGCATCATGATGCCACTCACCCATCGTGTCACACGTGATTGAGCCCGTCATGGTGGTTGAATAGTCTGTGCTGCTAATGTCGGGTTGGGTATCAAGCTCGGCTTCCATAGACCACTGAACATTGAAATGTTGACTGCTAGTGGCGCCCGTGATCGAAACTCTGGTATTAGACGTGGAAACTGGCACCATTGCCGTATGCAGTATGCCGCCCGTGTGAATGTCCGGAGCGTTTACTGCCGGAGTATCGAGGGTGCACGTGGCTGCGAATGTCAATATTGCCCGAGTCTTTTGCGCGCTAAACAGCAGCATGGCACAAACCAGGATAACGAGAGGTGCAGCATTGCAACGCATCGCAAATCTCCTGTGCGAACCGACGCTCTCGACTCAAATTGAGCCACTTGCTCGGTTCGCTTCAAACAGGTAAATAATATGATTAATACGATTTGAACGCAATGCTGTTTCTTTTTGCCGCAGTGTTTGTCTGTGACTCTCTCTGCGCTTGTCGCGGGGAGTCTCGCCGGACAGGCGTGGCGGTCCTTCTTAAGGGAGTTGACGTGTCCGTCTGCCTTTCATCCATCGATTGATCGGGCCCCGCGCCGGCAAGAACACCGCATCCCACTCGAATTCAGAGCATGGCGCGCATTCACGTTGACGGTGCGAGGGAACGTGGCCTATAATAGGCCACGACCGCGCCGGAGACTGCGCCAGGCGACATTGCGCGAAACGCCGGGGCCGCGAATCGCGTCTACCCAAGCGTATGCCGGTGTTTGATATGTTGTTGCTATTGTGTTGGTATGTCGCGAAACCGCGGAGAGGGCGACCGATGGAGCTATTCGAAAAGATTAACCGGGCGTTCGGCGGATGGTACGAAGGTCTCTTCGGAGGCGGCGACGACGTTCGCCCCAAGGACATTCTTCGACGCATCTTCACCGCGATGGAGGAGAACCGCAAAGAGCACCTGGACGACAAGGTCTACGTGCCCAACCACTATACTCTCGAGATCGCCGTGGACGACGAAGAGGAGAAGGAGTTTCTCCGCTCGTTCCTGGTGCGCGAGGAGTTGGAGACCGCCGTCCGCCGTTACTGTAAGCAGAACCACTACGAGATTCGCGGCGGGCTTCAGTTCACCATTCGCGAGGTAGCGCCGGACCCGGAAGCACGCCGCAATGAGAAGGTCCGAATCCGGTGCCGCTACGATTCGACCATACCTTCTCCCGCCCCCGAGCCGCCCGTCGTTCCGCTTTCCGAGCCGGCGCCCGCCGCGCCGACTTTGAGCGGTCTGCGTTCCGTCGATTTTGGCCCAGTTGACGACGGCGCAACGGTTGCAAGCGTCTACGGCAGCGAGGAGATGGGTACCGTCCCCGCGATCGCGAAAGCGCGCCTCAAGATCACCACGCCGGGCCGCCCGCCCTACGAAATGTCCGTGGCCAAAGCGGCAATTGCGATTGGCCGCTCTCCGAATTCCGGTAACGATATCGTGCTGGAGGACGACGTGCGGGTCTCGCGCCGCCATGCGCGCATCGAGCTGGACGCCGACTGCCAGTTTACCGTCTACGACCTCGATTCGACCAACGGCATCAAGGTAAACGGCAAGAAGGTCGACAACCGCGCGCTGAGGTCGGGCGACGAGGTCCGCCTAGGCGAGACGCGCATTCTCTTCGAGCAGATTCGAGACGAAGACGAGGAGTATGAGGTGAGCGGGCAGGTGGGTGATGAGGCGCAACGACCCTCAACCCTCAACCCTCAACCCTTAACCGCTCCTCGCCTCATCCTCATGGACGGCGAGCGCGACGTGGAGAACTATATCCTCGCCAGCGAGACTATTGTGGGGCGCGGCCCGACCAACGACATCGTCGTGGGCGACCGCTCCGTCGCCACCCGCCACGTAAAGGTCATGCGCGGCGAGCCCTTCGTGCTGGAGGTGCTCGATTCGGACCATCTCACGCTGCACAACGGATCGCAGCTTCATCCGGGGCAATCGGTCCCGCTCGAATCCGGCGACCGAATCGGGCTCGGCACGCACACCCTTCGCTTCCAGCAGCGGGAGGCGGGTGCGTGAACGTGGTCCTCGGTCTGTTCCGCTATGCGTTCCTGGGCCTGCTCGTGCTCTTCATCCTGTACGTCACCTATCTCATTCGCCGCGAAATGGAATAGCGACCAGGCCAGGCAATTAGTCAACGTGTAAATGTAGTCAACGTATAAATGAGTAAATGAGTAAACGAACGGCCCTCCCATTGACCAATTGACTGATTGACTAATTGACCAATTGACCCCTATGCCAACTTTCACATACGGCGCGCGCACTGATGTCGGGCGCGTCAGAAAAAAGAATCAGGACTGCCTGGCCGTGGTTTCGCAAGAGGCGCTGGGAGGGCGCGCGGACGGCCTGTTTATGGTGGCTGATGGGATGGGCGGCCATGCGGGCGGAGAGATCGCCAGCCGGGTCGCGGTCGAGACCGTGCCCGCCGTCGTAATGGAAGAGCTGGCGCGCTGTAACGGCCACGTGCCGCCGGACGCAATGTCCGGCGCGCTGCGGGAGGCGATGTCCGCCGCGAACGAGGCGGTATGGAAGCAGGGACGGGCAAACCCGGAGCTGCGCGGCATGGGCACGACCTGCGTGGCGATTCTGGCGCGGGGCGCGACAGCCGCCGTGGGCAACGTGGGAGACAGCCGCGCCTATCTGCTTCGCGGCGGCAGACTGCGCCAACTGACGGCGGACCACTCGCTTGTTCAGGAACAGGTGCGTGCCGGTGGAATGACCGCGGACGAGGCGCGCGAAAGCCGGTTCCGTAACGTGATAACGCGAGGAATCGGCCTTGCCGGCAGCGTCGCGCCGGATGTGGAGCTTGTTGAGCTGGAGGAAGGCGATACGCTGCTGCTGTGCAGCGACGGTCTTTCCGGGATGGTGCGCGACGCGGAGATTGCGCGAATCCTTCAGGCCACGCCCGACGCGCAGGAAGCCTGCGATCTCCTGGTGGACGCCGCGAACCGCGGCGGCGGCGAGGACAATATCTCGGTGGTCGTGGTGCGGCACGGTGAATTCTCGCCGATCATCGAGTTGGACGACTTGGAGGCGGTCGAAGGCTACGACCCGATTCCCTACCCCACCCGCGCAGCAGCGAGGCGCGCAATCTCTCCGCTCAACCCACTCGCCCTTGTTCTGATAGGACTCGCATGTATTCTCAGTGGGCTGCTTATCTACGTCGGGCGCGAAACCTACGAGACTGCCTCCGGCTGGCCGCCGATTCGCCATAAAGCGCCGCTCGCTCCGCCAAAGTCTCCGGTCCAGCCCGTCATTGATCTCGCCGGCCTGTCTTATGACGATCCGGCAGTGGTATCACAGAAGCCGGTTAGGAGCGCGCCGCTGGCCTGCGACTCACAGGGCGGCCTCTACGCCGTTACTAAGCAGACCGGAACCATCGTACGAATTGGCGCGGACGGTAAAGCGAGCGGCGATTTCCCCACCAAACTCCCGCCTGCATCGATTGACCTTCCGGCGCAATGGGCGGCGGACCCGCAAGGAAACCTCTATGTCAGTTTTCAGGCTGACCACGTGATTCGCAAGTACACGCCAGCCGGTACACGAATCGGAGAGATCGGTAAGGACAGCCTGATCGCTCCCGGCGCTGTAGCCCTGGATGCCAAGGGCAACATCTACGTCGTAGACGAAAATGTAATCAAGGTCTTAAAGGCGCTGCCAGCCGCCGTCCCAACGACCAAACGACCAAACGACCCAACGACCCAGCGACCCGCTCTCTCCGTGGAGGACTCCCATGCCACTCGGTAAGCTCGGAAAGTATGAGCGCGTCGACGTGTTGGGCCATGGAGCGTCCGGGATCGTCTATCTTGCGTGGGACACCCTGCTGAAGAAGCAGATTGCGTTGAAGGAGATCGATCTCCAGTCCGCCGACATGGGCCGTTTCCTGGAGGAGGCGCGCGTCATGGACCGCCTCAGCCACCCCAACATCGTCCGCGTCAACGGCGTGGACACGATTGACGGCCATGTCATCATCGACATGGAATACGTGAAGGGCCGCAACCTCCAGCAGATTCTACGCCAGGAGGCGAGGCTGCCGGTCGATCTCGCGCTCGACATCGCAATTCAGGTTCTGGACGCCCTCGACTACGCTCACCGCATGCGGACGGTCCACCGGGACATCAAGCCCGCGAATATTCTGGTAAGCCGGGAGGGCGAGGTGAAGCTGGTCGATTTCGGACTCGCCGAGATTTTGGCTACCAACTCGTACGCGGGCGGCGCCGGGACGTATGCCTACATGGCTCCCGAGGACTTCGCCGAGGACCACCATTCCGATCATCAGAGCGACATCTGGGCGATGGGCGTCACGCTTTACGAAGCGCTGACGGGCGCGCGGCCCTTCAACGTGGCGCGTCCCAAAGACCCCTTCTCCTGGCGCAAGACGCTCCTCCACGACGCCCCGATTCCTTTGGAAGAAGCGACCCTGGGTGCTGACCCAACGACCCTGGTTTCCCAACGACCCGACGACCTGACGACCCAACGACCTGCCTTTCCCGCGGGCCTCCAATCCGTCATGAACAGCGCACTGGCCCGCGACAAATCGGCGCGCTACCAGTCGGCAGGAGAGTTCCGTGATGATCTGAAAGCAGTCCGCGAAGGTGTCGTTTCATTGTGTGCTCCGGCTCTCGCGTATTCTGAGCGAAACGGCTCCGGCACGCCGTCGACCGCTCCACTCAGCCTGAACGGCGCGTCCGAATCGGCGTCCGTGACCGCAACGCTGCCGGTCCAAACGGCGGATTTCGTCTTGCCGATGCCGGCGCAGAGTGCTCCGCCGGTCTATAACGAGGTAATAGCCGTACCTGAGGTAGCAGCGCCGGAGCGTCGCGGTAGACGCTTCCCTTGCCGCCGCAAGGCCGGGCTGCCTGCTCGCATAAGGACGGAGCCGCAGGCCGTCCATTTTGGCGAGCTGCGCAAGGGGGACGAACGGGCGCAGAGGGTGCAGGTTCAGTTCGATGGTGGCGATGGCCGCTTTAGCGGGCGAGTGGTCGCCGCGCCTCCGTGGGCAACGGTCTATCCGCCCGTCATCACCCGTCGCCGCCAGTCGCTCACCATCACCGCGCACTCGGATCGCACGTGGCAGATAGGTGACTTCGAGGACCAGGTCCGGCTCGAGACGAGCGCCGGGGAGATCAGCATTCCGGTCACGCTGCGGGTGCTGAAGCCGCGCAGGACGTTCGCGGAGGTCGCGTTCTGGTTCCTCCCGCTCTTCGTCTCCGTGCTCCTGCCCGCGCTTACCGTGGCGTGGGGGGCGCATTTTCCGGGCGCGCGTTTCCTGGTTCCAGCCGCCGCGCTGGGCTCCGGGCTGTTGTCGGCTATGCTGCTGTTGGTCGCCGTCGAGGGTGATCTGGGAGTTTCGGAGAAGATAGCCTGCGGAATTCTGCTGGCGGTAATGACAATGGTGCTCGGCGTCACCGTCGGCGTGACGGGCCGCACGGGACACGTGGAGGCTCTTGCGCGCCTGCCCGCGACCGGCGTTCCCATCGGCGCGATGTTCCTAATTCAGATCGTTCAGCGGCGGTATTGGAAGCTGTGGGCCACGGCTGTCGCGCTTCTTGCGCTGCTCACGTCGGGGATATTTGCCATGGTGCTGGCTGGGAGTTAAGGGGGATCGGATTCGATGCCGAGGCCCGGTCGAGCAGCATCACGAACGGAGCGGCAGCATTGACGAGCCTTTAGCGCCTCTTCGCGGTTGGCGGAATCTCCCGGCTATCGGTAGCGTACGGCATAGTTCGTAGGCTCTGCAAGGCACACGCGAAACGATCCCCACAGGGGTTCCGCCGGCAGCAGCAGATCTAGAAGCGTCAGCAGATTGTGCGTCTTTGCAAAAGCAATACTCTCTTCTTGAAGCCGAGCTTTAAGATACTTTTCCGCGCACTGTTGAGCGTGAAAACAGGCGGCGTCATAGTTTGGCGATTTTCGCGCCCTCAATTCACGCTGGAGAGTCGAATAGTCGCCTTCTGCCTTATCAACCCACTCCGGCGTAAGCGGCTCCATGTAGGATGGTCCCTCTGTCGACTATCTCTCGCAGGAAAAAATCTTCCATCTCAATACGGTTTTGCAGATAGGATGGCGTCGCGACGACTAGGTCTATGGGAAATCCGGACCTTATGGTGGTGAGAATTTCAACCGCCTTGTCATGCCACTTACCCTCGAACGGCAGAACGACCAGCAGGTCGACATCGGAATCTTCGGTAGGCGTGCCATATGCGTACGAGCCGAAGAGGATTATTCGCTCCGGCCTGAACTTCTCCGCTATCTGCGCGCTGAACGCCAGTATCTGACTTCGATTCACCATTCCCGTCACCTCGACATCTCGTTCAACTTCCCTCATTGGTGTTCCTGCAACTGCTGCGACTCGATGAGCAGTTGCAGGAACCGTCCCCCCGCTCGCCGAATCGTGTATTATTCCACACCAATGAGGACGATTCGTGAGCGACTCTCTGACCTTTGACCACTACTACCCCTACGACGAGCTCACTCTCCATCTGCGGGCGCTTGCCGAAAAGCGGCCCGATCTGATCACTCTTGAATCCATCGGAAAGAGCTATGAGGGCCGGGATATATGGTGCGCGACCGTTACCAACGCCGCCACCGGGCCCGCGAGGGAGAAGCCCGCCTTCTGGTGCGACGGCAATATCCACGCCACCGAGGTGAGCGCCGCGTCGGCGCTGGTCTACTTTTTGAATCGGCTGGTCACCGAATACGGTGCGCATCCGGACATTACCCGTTGCCTCGACACCCGCGCGTTCTATATCGTCCCGCGCGTGAACCCCGATGGAGCCGAACAGTTCTTCGCCGACCCCAAAAACCGCAAGTTCCTCCGCTCCTCCACGCGCCCCTATCCCTACGATGAAGAGCCTATCGACGGCTTGAAACGCGAGGACATCGACGGCGACGGACGGTTCCTTTCCATGCGAGTCCCCGACCCAAACGGCGCGTGGAAGGCGAACCCCGAGGAACCGCGCCTGCTGGTCCGGCGCGAACCCGCGGAGGACGGCGAGACCTATTACCGCGTGCTGCCGGAGGGGACCATCGAGGATTGGGACGGGGAGACGATTCGCATTCAGCCGAACAAGGAGGCGCTGGATCTAAACCGCAACTTTCCCGCGCACTGGCGGCAGGAGGGCGAGCAGGTAGGCGCGGGACCATTTCCCACGAGCGAGCCGGAGGTGCATGCTCTCGTCAAGTTCATCGCAGGCCACCCGAACATCACCGGCGGCGTCACCTTTCATACCTACAGCGGCGTTCTGCTGCGCCCGTTCAGCACGCAGAGCGACGAATCATTTCCCGCCGAAGACCTCTGGACCTACCAGGCCATCGGCAAGAAGGGGACCGAGCTGACCGGCTACCCGGCCATATCGGTCTACCACGACTTCCGCTACCATCCGAAAGAGGTCATCACCGGCGTTTTCGACGATTGGCTCTATGATCATCTCGGTCTGTACGGCTGGACCGTGGAGATATGGAGCCCGCAGCGGCAGGCGGGAATCACGGAGTACAAGTATATCGACTGGTATCGTGACCACCCTGCGGAAGACGATCTCAAGATGCTGAAGTGGAGCGACGAGCAGCTCGACGGCAAGGGATACGTCGATTGGTATCCGTTCGATCATCCGCAGCTTGGCCGGATCGAGCTGGGCGGCTGGGACCCGATCTACGCGTTTCGCAACCCGCCGGAGAAGTTTCTGGAGAAGGAGATCGCGCTCTTCCCGGACTGGCTGGTGTGGCACGCGCTTATCTCGCCTAAATTGGAGATCGCCAAGCTCGAGACGGAGAAGCTGTCGGACGGCGCATACCGCGTGCGGCTTGTCGTCGATAACACCGGCTGGCTGCCCACCTACGTGAGCAAGAAGGCGGTCGAGCGCAAAGTCGTGCGGGCGGTGGTCGCAGAGATTGAGCTGCCGGACGGCGCGAAGTTGGTAACGGGCCGCAAGCGGGAAGAGGTAGGACAACTGGAGGGGCGC
>JBBROJ010000081.1:0-23283 GCA_038229495.1 Chthonomonadales bacterium | reverse complement strand
GTATCGGCTCCCCGATAAGAGCCGGAAACAACCGACAAATATCGACTGATCGACATCAGATGACACAACTCTGATTCAACTCAAAAGTGTATGAGATCAGATGATACTTGTCTCATAAGCGATGGCTATTGGTCCAGACAGCAGCGCGCGCGCTGGACCACTACTAGCGGTGTGCAGCAATTCATCATACGACCCGAGCGTGCTCGCATTTCCTGGCCGAACTGCCTGATTTCGGTATGGCAAACGCCTTGATTCCAGCCCGAGCTATAGGTATAATAGAAAGGGCTGTATAATAGAAAGGGCTATAGAGCAGACCCCGCGCCGACCATGTCGGTAGCGGGGTTTAGTGCGTTACCAGCCCGTTTGCAAGGCGGACAGGAGGCAGGAGCTTGACTAAATACATCTTTGTTACAGGCGGGGTCGTCAGCAGTATCGGCAAGGGAATCACCACCGCCAGCCTGGGACGCCTCCTGCGCAACCGCGGATTCAACGTCACCGTTCAGAAGCTCGATCCATACATCAACGTTGACGCCGGAACCATGAACCCCTTCCAGCACGGCGAGGTGTTCGTGACGGAAGACGGCGCGGAGACCGACCTCGACCTGGGCCACTACGAGCGGTTTATCGATGTGAATCTCACGCGCCTGGCGAGCGTTACCACAGGCAGCGTCTACAGCGAAGTCATCGCCAAGGAGCGGCGCGGGGACTACCTCGGCGCTACGGTCCAGATGATTCCCCACATCACGGGCGAGATCAAGGACCGTATCTCCCTCGTCGCCAAAGAGACACAGGCGGACGTGGTAATTGCAGAGGTGGGCGGAACGGTCGGGGACATCGAGGGGCAGATATTCATCGAGGCGCTGCGCCAGTTCCGCAAGGATGCCGGCGGCTCCAACTGCCTCTTCATTCACGTCACGCTTATCCCTGACGTGGGACCGTGGGGCGAGATAAAGACCAAGCCGACGCAGCACTCGGTCATCAAGATGCGCGAGATGGGCATCCAGCCGGACGTGCTGATATGCCGCACCAAGCGCGCGCTCACCGCCGAAAACCGCGAGAAGATCTCCCTTTTCTGTGACGTGGACAAAGAAGCGGTCATCGAGGCGGCCGACGTGGATACCATCTACGAGGTGCCGCTCCGGTTCGAGGCGCTGGGGCTGGCGGACCTGGTTACCAAACGTCTTGGCCTTCCCGAGCGCCCGTCGAACATGACGGAATGGGAGGGGATTATCGAGCGTATCAAGCGGCCCAAATACGAGGTCGATGTCGCGGTGGTCGGAAAATATGTCGAAAACGGCGATTCATACATCTCTATTGCCGAGTCTCTCAAACACGGCGGCATTGCAAACGATGCCCGCGTCAATCTCCACTGGATCGACAGCGAGGCGCTGGAAGAGGACAATGTCGCGGACCGCCTTGCCGGAATGGATGCCATCGTAGTGGCCGGGGGATTCGGCGCTCGCGGTGTGGAGGGCAAGGTGCACGCGGTCCGGTACGCCCGTGAAAAGCGCGTGCCGTACCTGGGTCTCTGCTACGGCATGCAGATGGCGGTCATCGAGTTTGCGCGCAATGTCTGCGGACTGGCGGAGGCGCATACGGAGGAGTGCATGCCCGATACGCCCCATCCGGTGATTCATATACTGCCCGAGCAGAAGGAGATCACGTTCAAGGGCGCGACCATGCGGCTGGGCTCATATCGGTGCCAGCTTGTTTCCGGCTCGCTCGCCGAGAGAGTCTACGGCGCTTCGCACGTGTACGAGCGGCATCGCCACCGTTACGAGGTGAACAATGACTATCGCGAGCTGCTCGGAAAACATGGGATGAAGTGTTCTGGAATCTCGCCGGACTACCGCCTGGTCGAGATGGTGGAGATTCCGGACCATCCCTATTTTATCGCGACGCAGTTTCACCCGGAGTTCAAATCGCGTCCTAATCGCGCTCACCCGCTTTTCCGTGGCGTCATCGAGGCGGCCATTAAGGGCTCCAAGCGCACTTTCAAGGGGTCTGCCGAGGAGAACGGCCACCACGCGAACGGCCACTCCTCGCCTGCTGGTCACGCTTCGCCTGCCGGTCACGCTTCGCTTCGCGGAGAGCACAATCTTGCAAGCGTCGAAGAGATGCAATTGGAAGGAGCGGATTGAGGCGTGAGGCGTGAGGCGTGAGTAAATCAAGAACACGGCGCAACGCGGCTAGAATGACCGCGCAACGCCTGGAAAGAACACGGCGCAATGCGGAGGTTGCTCCCTACCCCGAACTCACGCCTCACACCTCTCGCCTCACGCCTTAAGCTTATGAACCTACACGATGTGCCGGTCGGGGGGAATGCCCCGCATGAAGTGAACGTGATTATCGAGATTCCGCAGGGCAGCTCCCAGAAGATGGAGTACGACCCGCGCTACGGAATCATGCGACTCGATAGGACGCTCTATTCGCCTCTTTACTATCCGTACAACTACGGATTCATCCCCAGCACGCTCTATCTGGACGAAGATCCGCTGGATATCCTGGTCCTCTGTAACCACCCTATCCCGGTAAATACGCTGGTGAAGGCGCGGCCCGTGGGCGTGCTGCGCATGCACGACGAGAAGGGGCCGGACGACAAGATCATCTCCGTCTTCGCCCACGACCCGCGCTACGAGCACATGACCCGCCTGACCGACATGTCGGAGCACCGGCGCAAGGAGATCGTCCACTTTTTCCAGGTCTACAAAGACCTTGAGAACAAAGCGGTGGACATTGAGGGCTGGTTCCCCGTCGAGATTGCGCACGAGCTCATCACGAAATACACGGTGACGCCGAACCCTTGATTCGTGCGCACCTCGTCCAGCGAGGCCAATGAAGATGGATCGGACGAGTAGAACATGCGAGCGTTGGCATGCATAGCCGCATGCCTGATCCTGATCTGTTGCTCCCAACTTAGGAGTGTCGCACAGAGGGAATCGGGCGTCCCGCCACAGTCAAGATCACCTTCACCGCGCCCGCCGTCCCGAGATCTGACGCTGCGGGCGGACGCCAATCCCGCTCGCCCGCTCCTTCCGCCCGCCAGCCCTCGAATCGAGTCCTACAACCGCACCTGGTACACGCTCTACTTCGTGGGAGCCGCCTGGGAGATTCTGGGGCTCGGCTTGATGCTAAGATTCCAGGCCGGACCGCGAATCCGCGACTATTTCGAGCGGCGCGTGCGATTCAGATTTTTGCAAATTACCGGATTCTACGTGGTCTTCAGCCTTCTCCTCGCAATATGGCATCTGCCGCTGGCCTTCTACGGCTATACAGTGGACCGCGAGTTTGGATTCGCCCGCCAGTCCGTCGGACTCTGGCTGATGGATCGAGGCCGCGGCTACCTCCTCGGCCTTCCCTCGATTCTCGCCGTCTGGTTTGGATACTGGCTCCTCAGGCGGTCACCGAAACGCTGGTGGCTGTGGCTGTGGGTGGGGACGGTCCCCTGGATTTTGGCGCAGTCCGTCTTCTGGCCCATTGTCGTCGCGCCCATGTACAACCGCTTCACTCCCATGCCGGAGGGGCCGCTTCAGGAGCGTCTGCTTGGGCTAGCGCGGAAGGCGGGAGTGGAGGGGGCGCAGGTCTATCAGGTCGACATATCGCGCCGCACCACCAAGCTGAACGCATATGTCGCGGGGCTGGGGCCGACGAAGCGAATCGTCATCTGGGACACGACTCTGAAAGCGCTGTCGGACGATGAGATAGTGGCGATCATCGGGCATGAGCTGGGGCACTACGTGCTGAATCACGTCTGGTGGAATGCGCTCACGAGCTGCGTGGGGGCATTCGCCATTCTGTGGCTGCTGTCACGTATCTTACCGTGGGTGATCGGGCGCTGGGGAGCAGGGATCAGAATCCGGAGGATGGAGGATATTGGCGGGCTTCCGATCGTTTCGCTTGCGGTGTTCGTGGTCCTCTTCCTCCAGACGCCCATCGAGAGCGCGATTTCCCGGTACGACGAGCATGAGGCCGACCGCTACGGGCTGGAGCTGACCGGCTTGAACGAGGCGACCGCTCGCGCCTTCGCCACCTTCGTAAAGCGCGATTACGCCGACCCCGACCCGCCGCCCTTCATCGTTTTTTGGTTCTATTCCCACCCGCCAATCCGAGACCGTGTCAACTTCGCGCTGAATTATGGGCGGGAGTGAATATTCCGTGTTGCGCCGGTCTATTCTACGCCGACGGGCGCATGGCGGGCAGGCGGAGGGACGAAGTCAGGGTCCGGTTCGGCCAGCAGGTGCAGGCCCAGCCGGCTGCCCAACTCCTCGTCCGTATGGCGATCCACGAACAGGGCGAAGTTCTCGTCGTCCGTACGCTCCTCCTGATACGAGCGGAGCAGATTTTCGAGAGCGTACTTGACCTTGGTCGCGGGCACCTTGCGGGAGATAGGTCGTGTAAACTTCGCGTCCACGCCGAGGCGACCGCCCAGGCAGACATCGTAGGCCTCCACCTGCTCGGTCCCCACGCGCGCCTTACACCCCTGAAGGCCGATATCGCCTACGAAGTGCTGGCCGCACGCGTTCGGGCAGCCGTTCAGGTTGATACGGATACTCTCGTCGATGGGCAGCGTCGATTCGAGATGGTCGACGATTTCGGTCAATAGGTGCTTTGTCTCCGTGATCGCGAGGTTGCAGAATTCTATGCCCGTGCAGGCGATGCTCGCTCTTCGATAGGTCGAGACGTCCCACTGATATCCGGCGGCCTTGAGGGCGCGTTTCGCCTCCTCCAGGTCCTCCTCGGCAATATTGGGGAAGAGCAGGTTCTGCTGATTCGTAGTCCGCAGCACCCCGTCGCAGAACTGGTCCGCGACATCCGCGGCGGCTATCATCTTCTCCGCCGTCAGCCGTCCTGTCAGGACCGCCGCTCCGATCCAGTAGAGGCCGGCCTGAGCTTGAGCGTGAACTCCGACGTGATCGCTGGCGGCCTGATACGAATTCCACTCGTTCGGCAGCTCGGCGAATGATACCGCCGGGTCGGGCGTCCAGCCCAGCTTCTGAATCATCACTTCCTGAAACTTCTCCGCGCCCCAATCGGCGACGAGAAATTTAAGACGGGCGCGGTTGCGTCGTTCGCGATACCCGTGGTCGCGGAATATCTCCGTTATAGCCCGGCACACGTCGAGCGCCTTCTCAGGCTTGATGAAGACGTTCAGCTGCGGCGCGAGATGCGGCTGAGTGGATAGCCCGCCGCCTACGTGGACGTGAAAGCCGACTTCGTACTCGCCGGGCTTCCCCGCGATTGGACGGCGAACGGCGGAGAGACCCACGTCGTTGATCTGTGGCTGGTGGCACCGATGTCCGCAGCCCGCCATCGTCATCTTGTATTTTCGGGGCAGGTCGGAAAACTCTTTGTTGTCGAGGAAATACCTGCCAATGTCGTTAATGATTTCGCGGCTGTCGTAGATTTCGCCGGGGTCGATTCCCGCGACCGGACATCCCGTGATGTTACGCGTAATGTCGCCGCACGCCCCGACCGTGGTCAGGCCGACCGCGTTCATTTTGGCGATAATGTCCGGCATCGTCTCGATGGTGAACCAGTGGAACTGCACGTTCTGGCGTGTCGTGATGTCGGCAATGCCCTGTCCGTAGTCTCGCGCAATCTCGCCGAGCACGCGCCACTGAGCCGAAGAGATGTCGCCGCCCGGAATCTTGACGCGCATCATGAAGTGGCCCACATTGGGCTGCTGCTGATATATTCCGTACCAGCGGAAACGCGTCATGTCGTCGGGCGTGATGGTGTCGAATCCGCTCTTGCTGTAGCGAATCAGGTCCGGCCACACGTCGAGACCGTCTTTGGCTTTCTTGATCTCTTCGACTTTGTTGGACATAGTGTGTTTGCCTCTCGCCCCGATTCGCGCGCAACCGTAAATACCCAAATCCTGACCGAGTTAGTCAGCTTAGTAAGGTTTAACCATTATACTCTTGAAATGGACCACAGTCAAGGTTTAGCGCGGGAGAAGGAGTTCCGATTCGCCGCCGCGAATGGACCATAAAGCACTCGGTATCGAACAACTTCTAACCGACAGGAGAAAACAGAATGGATCGCTGCAACGCGCACGCATGCCCCGAATGCTCCGGAGCAATTGAAGCAATCGATGAGAAGGACGACGCCCTGACTCGCAGAGAGCTGTTTAAGGCTGCCGGCGGCGCGACGGCAGCTGTCGTCGCAGGCGTGACGGCCGCCGTTGTAGCCGGCTCCATGCTTCCGGCATCGAGAGTCTTTGCCTCGCCACGCATTGCCCCGATTACACGGGCGGCGGCCCCTGAATCGGTAGTGAAAACGCTGTTCACCTCCCTCAGTGAGAAGCAGCGTGCTGCCGTAGCATTCCCGTGGTCCAACGAGAAGCGCATGATGGTCAATGCCAACTGGGAGATCGTCAAGCCGACCATCGGCGAAACCTTCACCGCGGACCAGCAGGATATGGTGAAGGCGATTCTCAAGGGCGTCACGAGCGACGAGTGGTATGGCAAGTTCCTCGCGCAGATGAAGAACGACGGCGGCGGGCTGGAGAACTATCACGTCGCGCTCTTTCACGACGACAAGAGCGGCAAGACGGAGTGGGTCCTAACCGGCCGCCACGTTACTATGCGATGCGGCGGCGATCCGGCGGACAATATGGCATTCGGCGGTCCCATCTTCTACGGCCACGCCCCCAAGGACACCGAAGAGCCGGGCCACCCGGGCAACGTCTTCTGGTACCAGGCGAAGGCGGCGAACGAAGTCTACGCTATGCTCGACGGCAAGCAGCGTAAGGACGCGCTTATCGCCCTCGCCCCCGATGAGAGCGCGATTCAATTCCGCAAGCCGGGCCAGCCTCTGCCAGGCGTGCCGGTCGGCGCCCTCTCTCGCGACCAGAAGGCGCACGTCGAGATGGTAATGAAGGACGTTCTCGCCCCCTATCGCAAGTCCGACGTGGACGACGTGCTGCGCGACGTCAAGGAGAATGGCGGCCTCGATTCGATGCACCTCGCCTTCTACAAGCAGGAGGACCTCGGCAACGACGGCGTTTGGGACATCTGGCGCATGGAAGGCCCCGCCTTTGTGTGGCATTTCCGGGGTGCGCCACATGTCCACACCTGGGTCAATATAGCCAAAAAGGCGTGATCCAATGCGGCCGCGAATCGACGCTGATATGCAGAGGAAGATGATCCGCTGTCTCTCCCTGCTCGCCTGCATCTGCGCGCTTACGCGGCCCGCCTCGCCCTGCTTTGCGGAGGATGAGCGGCATACCGGCACATTGGAGGAAGCGGTTGTCGCCATTGAAGTAACGAATGCCCCGGCGAAAGGAGCGCCCGCCGCTCCGCGCCGGGGCGTTGGATTCGTGCTTCGTTGTGACGGCTTCATCCTCGCTCCCGCGGGACTGTTCGCGGAAACCCGCTCGCCCGGCCCCGACACCACTGAATCGCAGGCCGTAACGGTCGTTCTCTATCCCGGTTCCAATCGTGAGAAGCGGATCACGGGCCTGCCGCGTCCGCATTACTTCGCCTGGCAGAATACGGGATTCGTCGCATTCAAGCTGGACGGCGTCGACGTTCCCGCGCTGCGTACGAGGCTGCTGGATTCCGGTCATCCTCCGACGCAAGTGAATCTCGTCTGGCGCGCATGGGACGCGGTGACCGGGAAGAACGGCCCCCTCATGCGCCGAAATGGAGAAATCGACGGCAGCCCCTCGCTTTCCGGCGGGATTCGCTCGCCCGGCGGGGTCGTGCGCCTACGCGTCCCACTTTCGGACGTGCCGCCCGGAGCGGTGGTTCTCAGCCCGGACGGCATGGCTGTCGGCATGGTCACCGGCGAATCGACCGGCAGCGCGGCCTCGTTCCTCTCTTTCGAGCAGCTACACCTCGTCACCAACTGCGTCACGCCCGTCCCAACAGCCGATGAGGAGTTTCGCATAGCGGAGAGATCGCTGCCGGTCGAGGAACGCATGGTCGCGGTCCCCGGAGGGCGTGTCGCGCTCCCCGCGGCGCTGCTGAGAGAGCAGCCGGACTTGAACGGCGAGAAGACGGCCTGTATAGCGCCGTTCCATATCGATCGCTGCGAAGTCACGAACGGCGAGTATCTGGAATTTTGGAACACATTGGCTGAAAGGGAGCGCAATGATCCAGCGCTGAAATCGGCCTGTTATCCGCTGTCCTGGGCGGACGCTTCTCCGCCATTTCCAGCAGCCCTGGCGAATCGCCCCGTGCTCGGCGTTTCGCTGGAAGGCGCGCGGGTCTATGCGCGGTTCCGGGGCAAGCGGCTGCCCACGCCCTACGAATGGGTTTTCGCTGCGCTCGGGCCGGACGGCGAGACGGCGGTCCCGGATTGGGTCAAGCGTTACCTTGCGGACCGGCGCTCGGCCTGGGAGAGCGTTCGCGACCAGCACGTTGAGTACGCGCTCAGGCACGCCGAGATGCTGATTCGCGATGGGTTTGAGCCGTCAGCCTCCGGCAGTAGTCAGAGATCGCGGATTTCGACCGAGATACCCTGGATTACGCGCGGCGAAGAGGCGAGAGAGGCGGCCCTGTTCTCCAGGCGGACCGTCGAGTCGGCGACGGCGCGGCTGAATGCCGCAAGGAACATGCCGAACACGATTCAAGATCGTGGCTCACGCATGTTCGATGTCAGCCCAAGCGGCGCAAGAGACATGATTCTCAATGCGGCGGAACTGGTAGCGCCCTCACCCTCGCCTCCCGCGTCGGGGAAGATTCGTTTCCTTCGAATCGACTGGCTGCTGGATCGCGCAATGCGGCCATGGTCGCTCCTAATATCGGATGACTTCGTTCCGCCACTCTCCGGCAGTCTGTTAAGCGAGCTGACTGACCGGTCCCTCAACCGCCTCATTGCCGCTACCTACGAAGAGTCAAAGCGGGGCGGGTTCATACTGTCGAACCTGACGCAGACCCTGGCAAATCTTTGCGAACAGATAGCGCTTCTCGCGCCGCTTTCCGGATGGACTGTGCGGGTCGGCTCAGCCATGGAGGTGCGGAGCGCTCTGCGCCCAACCATGCTGCAGGTCGTCAATCGCTACCTTTCGACCGGCGCGCTTCTATGGTCCTACCAGCGGGACGGCTTCGGGGTTTGGCAGGCCATGCCACGCGACCTCGCGATGGAAACCGGCCGTACAATTTCCCTTCACCCGCTCGACCTGCCGATGCCTGCGCGCAGCCCAGACGAGTTCGTGCGCCCCGATTCGGCGCTGCTCACCTATCTTGTTCCGGTCGGATTTCGGTGCGCCCGCTAGTGTAGTGTCTCGAAAAAATACCCCTGTGTGTCCGCAAGCGGCGCGCATAAGGTTTTTGAGAGAGAATGCGCCGATCGGGCAGGCTGCGCCAACAATAACAATTGTAAGCCGATGTATGGCACAATGCTTGCAGAGTAAGAACTTGTAATATACAACTTCCCGGCTAACGCCAGAGATCGAGCGAATAGAATTCGCAGCAATGTCTCGGCACGCTACTGGTCCGAGTGCCGAGACGTTGCTGCGGTTTGCAACCGCCCGATCCGCGAAGTAGTACTTTTGCAGACCCTCAGGAGAAGCAGGATGGAGCGAAGAGTTAGGCAGATGGCATCTGGAGTTCTGGCGGGCGCAATAGCATGTTTGACTGCCTGCGCGTTCGGCCAGGCAGCGCCTGGCGCCACCGGCGGGCGGCAGCCCGCTGGTCCTTTAGCTCCACCCGCGCCGCGCCTGGCCGTGAACGCACTGCCATCGCTTGCTCTACAGCCCATCAAGCCCGTGCAAGGTCAACAGCAGCAGCAGCAACAACAGCAACCTCGCATCGGGCAGAATCCCGCGTCTCTGGCGGGGCGAACGGGGAATCAAGGCCCAATGCCATTGGTAGCGAGCCCGGCCCTCACGCCCGTGTATATAGGCGGCAGCCAGAACGCCGCAAATGCGCCTATGCCAACTGCTCGCGCGCCTATCCCAACCGCTGGCGCAGCCGCGGTTCCAGGCGGTCCCGCCGGAGTCGTAACAGCCCCCGGTGTTCTCCAGCCTGCCGCCATGCTCGCCCCGAACTACCTGCTGCGGCCGACCCAACTGTCGCCCGCCACCGGGCCCGCGCCGCTGATTACATGGGATTCGGCGAACCTGCTTGGCGGGATGTCGTCAACGCCTTTCGCGCCCACGACAGTCGCCGGCCTCGCGGAAAACGCGCTCTCCCCGCTAACTCTTCCGACTCTGAATCTCACCGCGTTAGGATTCGGCACGGTCAGCGAACACCCCGGTCTCGCGGATCTTTCCCCCGCCATGTTGTCTTTTATCGCCGGCGACCAGCAGCCCGCGGTGTTTGGCGGCGCGTTTATTCCGTACCGGGTTATGCCATGGCCTGGAATTCCAGTCCGGACTGCTCCCGCCATCCAGGACACGTCCCAATACTCTAACAACGCGCTGCTCCTTGGATCGTCGCTGGGGCTGGCCGCATCTGGGATTGGCAGCATCGCCAACGCCGGCGCGAACCTGGGCAACATCGGAAATATAGGAAATATACGGTAGGTGCAATAAAGATATGGAGCTATGAAGCTGCGCGGCTCAGCGGCAGCCGCGTTGACATGAACAGCGCCGCAAGTCCGAATCCGAGCGCCATGCAGAAAACCGCCGGATAGGACGCTAATTCCGCGAGCAACCCGCCCGCCGGCCCGAATAGAGCGCCCGGAGCTTGAAACAGGCTCGACGCGCCAACGGCAAGAGGCCGCTCTTCTTCGCTAACGCACTCCAGAAGCGCGTTGGAACCTGCCATCCAAATGCCGTCCTGCACCGCGCCTATAAGCGCGAACACCGCAAGCAGGGCGCTTGCAGAGGTTGGGCCGCCGCGCGTCGCGAGGAGCGCGAAACCGGGAATCATGGCCGTGCAGGCCGCTACGGCGCGAAGTCCCGCGACCGGCCCGGCCTGATCCGACAGCCATCCCCACATCGGACCGCTGCAAACCCTGCCCGCGCTCTGCACTATAGCAAATACCCCCACCATCCCTAGTCCCGCGTGCAGATCTCGCGCCGCGAACAGCACGTAGAAGGGAAGGGCCATGCTCGCTCCGTCCAGGAGCAGCCGGATAACGATCAGCCTCCTCAATCGCGGTCGGCTTCTCAACAGCGGGATTCCGCTCTTTACGAACTGCCCGAAAGTCGGGCGCTCGGAATTCATGGGCACATTCGAGCCTGGCTCTCGGATCATCCCAAGAAACAACAGAGAGACGAGAACGCCGGCGGACAGTCCGACGCAAAGTAGGACGAAGTTTGCGGGATAGATCCATCCTTGCAGCACAGCCTTCACGCCGAAGCCCGCACCGATGGCCGCCAGTCCGCTCAGTGTCTGCATCGAACCGAAGAATCTGCCCCGCACGCGCCCCGGAATCGTCTTCGCGATGATGTCGAACCACGAAACGGCGCACGCCCCGTCCATTAGCCAGAAAACGGCATAGACCAGAAGGAACCAGCCGAGCGTAACAGCGGGCCGAGTTTGCGCGCTGGTCAGGAAAAGCAGCGGCAGAGTGAGAAGGCCGGCCCGGCCCACGGCGCACGTCGCTAGCAGGAACGGCTTATGGTAGCGGCGGCCATGAATAAAGTGAGCGCCAACCAGAGCGGGGAGCGTGAATCCAAGGACCTGAATCAGCCGTGACAGCCCCACGACAGCATCGCTTGCGTGCAGGCGGCTCAACAGGACCGGAAGTACGGTGGTGCTCTCGATGCACGCCAGGCCGGCCCAGAACGTGGCTGCGTCGAGGACAATGACGCAAAAATTCCAACGTAAATGGCGGGCGGCGAAATCCGCCGCCCGCTCCCTCTCCGCATCGTAATCCCGCTCCGTATCAATTCGGTTCAGAGCTGCTCCTAGCGCTCGCCAATTGGGTGCCGCTCCGAGCGCGCAAGCGTGAGCGCGCCCGCCCCGGAGGTGTCCGCCGCCTTCTTCATCTCTTCAAGAAGCGGCACGATTCGCTGGTATACAACGATAGTGCCAAACACATAGAGGTTAAAAAACTGGTCGTCGGTGCCCTTTTTCGTGGGCTTGCCGTCGTTTTCCGTATATTTGCGCGCAATAGAAATGGCGGTCGTAATCTGGTCCGGCGTCAAGATTCCACGTATGGTATCCGAAAGACTTTTGAGAGTTGACTTGTCCTCGGCGTCGCGCCGCTTGATGAACTCCGATTGCAGCTTCTTCACCTTTTCGTCCAGATCCTTTGGTACTCCGCTGCGCGACGCCAGCATTTTGCGCCGCGCCTCCTTGATGTCTTTCGCCAATTCGCGCACCGGCGGCACGGCGGCCTCGGACACCTTCCGGTTGTACTCGACCTGTGCCTTTTTTATGGCAGGGATCAGCTTGTCCAACTGTTCGGTGGTAAGCTTGAGCGGATTGAGGATGCGCAGCTTGTCTATGTCTGCGATATCGTCAAATAACGCAGTGACCTCCTTTGGGACGAACTCGTTCTGCGCGCGCGCAGGTATGCTTATGAGAAGAGTCGGCAGCAGGCATAGAAGCCCGGCAGCCAATTGCAGCAAGGGCGAACTCTTCGACGGAACGCGAATCATCGAGGACCTCCTCACGGGTCGAATTTGCGTGAATAGTGCAGCTTCGTGAATAGTGCAGCTTCGTGAATGGTGCAGCTTTTGGACTTCGTTTGCGTGAGTTAAGTTACAGGCGCGGGCCGGCTGCCTCGGTATTGTAGTATTGTAGCATTGTAGCAGGCCCGCCGCGAGTCCGGCAAGAATCCGGGACGCCGATCGGGAGGAGCAGCCATGGAAGATATCGACCCGTCGCAGAGACTGCATCTGGATGTGCTCGAAGAGGAATACCGTCGGCGGCATGGCGTCGCCGTGGAGTGGCTCAAAGCGGCAGTCGGCGAGGGCGACAACTTCTCGAACGAGATCGCTCGAGTCATCTTGTCGGAAAATGGAGCGTGGTTCGAGTGCATCGATCTTCCGATGGAGTTCTCCGGCGCGGCCGGCGCGGCTGTCGGGCATCGCTTCCTCTCGGACAGAGAGACGATCACTCTGATGAACGAGCTGGCCGAAGTAATACCAGGCGTAACAGCGGAGAACACCCGAGCCTTCGGCCTTCTGATTCTCTATACCCGATCGGGAATCATGGACGCTCGGGAATCATTCGTCTATCAGCATCGCGCTGCGCCGGATGGCTCCGTTCGTACGCCGTGGCAGATCGGCGCTTTCCGGCCGGATCAACTTCCACTCCTCATTCGATGTAGAATCGACACCGACCTGCCGATACCCATGCTCTCGCATCTGCGGGGAGTCGCGATTTGTCTAGGGCGGGTGGGCGAGAGCAACCTCCTCGTGCAAATCCCTTATGAGGGTGAACAGATATTCGACCTCGGCTCCTCGCCCTTCGGGCAGATGCCCAATTGAAGCGCGGCGCTCGTACCTACTCGGCAAGCAGCTTCTCTACATGTTCGGTCAGATCCGTTTCCATCTGAGAGCTGTAGCCCGCTTGCGGCTTCCAGCTTATCCGGCCCTGCCTGTCCACGAGAACCATCTGGGGAATGCTGCCGGTCGTGTATGATTGAACATTATCCATCGAGGAGGGGCGGCCCGCCGCATATGTCATCTTCATCTCCCGTATGAAGCCGGCGACGTCGGCGCTGGGATTGCTATCGAGCGATACCCCCATCACCTCGAAGCCCCGGCCATGCAGCTTCTCGTAGAGGCTCTGGATACCGGGGATGGACATTCTGCACGGTCCGCACCAGGTCGCCCAAAAATCGATAAGCACAACCTTGCCCTTGAGATCGGAAAGCCGCACGGACTTTCCACGGATATTGTCCACGGCATTGTCGGCGGCAATTGCGATATCGGGCGCGGGGCCCATCTCCCTCTCCGCCGCCGCCCCCATCTCCCTTTCCGCCGACGGCTGCCTGTTTCCCAGGGACAACACCGCGGCAACGATGACGACTACGGCGATCATCCCGGCTATAATAGTTCTGGTCCGCATCAGTCACCCCTCCGTCCAAAAGCGCAAGGACACAGCCAATCTTTAAGAAACGCGGCGGTCTTGCCAATCAGCATACCCGCCAATCGCATTTGCCGAAAATTGCAGCAACTGCCAACGCAGCTGCAGTTAATCGCGGCTGCGGCCAATCGCGGCTGTTTGCAGGGAGCCGCGCGGAAATATCTTGCGAATGCAACCCGACAAGTCCGTTTTGATCGTTCCGACATATAATGAGCGTGAAAATATCGCGCGATTCCTGGAATGCGTGCAGTCCACCGTCCCATCGCTCGACATCCTTGTCGTCGACGACAACTCGCCGGACGGCACGGCGGACCTGGTGGAGGCGCAATTCGGAAACGACGGGAGCGTCAATATCCTGAGACGCGCGGGGACTCGCGGCCTCGGGCGGAGCTATGTAGATGGATATTTGTGGGCGCTCAACCGAGGATATTGCCATGTCGTCCAAATGGACGCCGATTTCTCGCACGACCCGAAGTATCTGCCCGATATGCTTGCCAAGTCCGAGGAGGCCGACCTCGTCTTCGGGTCCCGTTATTGCGCGGGCGGCGGTGTCCGCGATTGGCCGCTGAGGCGGCGGCTCCTCAGCCGGTTTGCGAATATGTATGTTTCGTGGATTACGGGTCTGCCTGTCCGCGACGCGACGAGCGGGTTCCGGTGCTATAGCCGCGGCGCTCTGGAACGCATCAATGTCGAGCTTGTGGTATCGAATGGATATGCGTTTCAGGTGGAGATGACCTATCGGGCGCATCGCGCCGGGCTCCCGATTCGGGAGATACCCATCATATTCGTGGACCGTACGCTGGGGAAATCAAAAATGTCGGGCGGAATTATTTTTGAATCGATTCTCATGCCCTGGAGACTCCGCTTCGGAGGGGGCAGCCGTCGCAAATAGCGCGCCGCCTGACCGCTCTACTGCGGCGCGAGCGACCGGAGCATAAGACATAATTGCAGGCCGAGCAGGTCAGTCGAGGCCCGCTCCGCTTTCGTTTCCTCCGCTCGTCCCGCCATCCGTTCCGCCATCGCCCGGATCGGGCTTCGTTGGGGGCTGCGCTTTCTCCGGGCTCGGGCCGGGATCGTTCCCGTCGCCCTGGCTTCGCTGTTCCTCGAGTTTTGATTTCTCTCGGTCGCCGCCGAATGCGGGCGCGCTTGCGCCGTAATAGACCTCGTCGGCTATGGGATGGCGATTTCTTTTCTTCTTCTTGTGACGGGGTTTTTCTTTCGGGACGATAGCTGAATGCGCCAGCGGCCGCAAATCAACAACCTGCGCGATCTGAATGGCAGGTTCTGAGGAGACAACTCTGCTTTGGCCGTCGCGAGGCGACCACCTCAAGATCGGGGTCGGGCCGATGCCCGCGGCGCGGCCAATCATAGGCGCAATCCCAAGCGTGCCTACAAGAAACGCCAAGCCGAGCAGCCCGGTCCATAACAACAGGCCGCGCGCGATGGGAGACTGAGTCGCGCGATCCAGAGCCAGCCAAACGCGCTGTGTTCGGGGCGAGCTTTCGAGTGTTCCAGGATCAACACTGGGCACTGCAGGCCGTTCCATGGGTTCAATCAGGCTCATGATTTCCCTCCCGAGCAGAACAATGGCGACTCGCACAACCGTGATAGCAGGGAACCGCTTGCTTCTATCAACGACGAACGTCTCACGGAAATGTTCCCTAAGCCCCCTCCTTGACAAGGAGAGGGTTGGGGGAGGTTTCTATAGCTCGACGCTGTCGCGGGGCAGGCCCAATGGCAGCGGTGCGGGCCTCTCCACATCGCTCACAGGACGATAACTATTTCCTTCGCGGGAAGCATCTAAAAAGCCTCCCATAATATCCAGAACGTGAAATGCGAGGTCTCCGCCAGCGCGATGCTCCGCTCCGTTCCGTATGCAGGCCGCCATGTCCGCCACCCCGATTCCACGGTAGTTCTCCGCGAAACCATGCGTATGTGGAACAGCGCTCCATTCCTTCGCCCCCATGCGTCGCACACTCACAATCCCGCCAAACGTGTTTGGGTCGGGAACGCTAAGAGAACCCTCCGTGCCATAAATCTCCAGCGGGGGTAGATTCGCCGACCATACGTCGAAGCTCGTAACCAGCGTCGCGATGGCTCCCTCTCTGAAGTCCATCACGCCTGCAATATGCGTGGGTGTCTCGACCGGAATCCGCTGCCCATACTTCTTCTCGCTCGTGATCGTTCTTTCCGGAAAGGTCGCTCGCGCGGAGCCGGCGATCCGCACCACGGGGCCGAGCAGCGAGATGAGCGCCGTGAGATAGTAGGGACCCATGTCGAACATGGGGCCGCCGCCCGCCGCGTAGTAGAACTCCGGGTCCGGATGCCACGATTCGTGCCCGTGGCACATCATGAAGCCGGTGGCCCCAATCGGTTTGCCTATCCGGCCGTCGTCGATGAGCTTGCGGCAGGTCTGGAGGCCAGCGCCCAAAAATGTGTCCGGGGCGCACCCAACGCGCAGCCCGCGTGATTGAGCGGAATCCAGAACCCGTTTGCCGTCCGCGCGGGTAATTGCCAGCGGCTTCTCGGAATAGACGTGTTTGCCGGCCTCCAACGCGGCCAGCGATACCTCCGCATGCGCCCTCGGTATCGTCAGGTTGACGACGATCTCAATCCCTGGATCGCCCAGAAGCTGTTTCACCGTGACCGATGGAACGCCGTGCTCCTCGCCCTTAGCCCGCGCGCGCTCAGGAACCATGTCGGCGCAAGCGGCGACCTCTACGTTTCGGAATGCCTTTCCCGCCTTGAAGTAGATGCCGCTGATATTTCCGCACCCGATGATACCGATTTTCGTGGCCGCCACGGCGTCCTCCCGCCAACAGATCTCAGACATGATTCTACCCGATTGCCCGATTCGGCGCGCCGGGAATCATACGGGTTGCCGAACCGCTCATAAATAGCCGGTCACAAGAAAGCAGCGGACTCGGATGAGTCCGCCGCCATCGCTGCTCCGTAATTGCCTGAATCTACTTGGGTATTCCGCCAGGCAACGACCTGTATATATCCTCTATCTGCTTCTTTTCCACCGCCGCTTCTTTGTGCGCGGGATTGTAGCCCAGCGCGATACGGTAGTATTTCAAAGCGCCTCGGTATCGGGAGCGCGGGGAGAGACCCGCCTTCGAATACTCCAATTCGTGCCCCGCCTGATAGTACGCATCCGCCACCTTCAGCTTCAGCTTGGCGTCTTTAGGCCTGGCTTTAAGCTGCTTCTCGAGCTTCTGCGCGCTCGCTGCGAGCTTCTCCACCGCGGGGTCTTTCGCGTCGGGCTTGCCGCCCGCGAAGGGCGCATTTCGCTGCGCGCTCGCCGGCGCGGCTGCAAGTGCCCCGCCCAGCAGCGTAATTGCCGCTATGCCCATTACTAAGATTCGAACCATTCGTTCAACTCCTCCACACCTGAAACCATCGAGCAAGTGACCTCATTAGTATACTCGATTGCCGGACGGCGGGCTAGCGTGCGCACGACAATAAGACGAGTTCACACGACCGCGTCGCCCTCACCATCTACAGGTCCGCTCTCCTCAAAGGAATCCAGCTCCTCCTCGCTCGGTGGCGGCGCGTTGAGAATCTCTTGCGCGCGCTGGGCATCTTCGGGCGCAACAAGGACCTCCACTTCCGGCACGTCGTCTCCCATAACGCCGACGTTAGGCGTTACGGAAGTCGTGGGCTGCACATAAGCCACTATGCCCTCCGCTTCCAGTGTAGCCTCGGCAATCTGCGCCTCTGTAATGCTGTTCGCTCGGAGGACGACAACGGGTTCATTATGAGATTCGGAGAGCATTGTCAAAACTCCTTCGACAGATTGATAATGCGGGCTTGACTGAATGGCCGCTTGGGAGGAGATGGCACGACTAGCCGCTAATGAATACGTATTGCCGGCCAATTGGTTCTATCATAGGTAAAATAGGGCCGCTTTGAGCGTGAAACCTTCCTTTGCGCAACGTCATTGCCGTCGATCTGATGGAGCCTTATTTTAACCGTCATTCTGATGGAGCCTTAGCTTAACCGTCATTCTGATGGAGCCTTAGCGACTGAAGAATCCAACCACTTTGGGCGGAATCTACGTAGTAGCGCTGCAATGCTTCCCCAGGGTCCGGCCCTCTGCGCTTCGCGCATTCACCCGTGTTCAGCATGAGATTCGAGCAATCAGCGCCGAGTTATAACCTCGCTGCACCGTATTTATCCTCGTTTCGCTGCTACAAATCCACCCCTACAAATCCACGCCGTTGATTGTCAGCAGGAACTGGCAGCCCAGAATTTCAGACGACTTTCGGCACATCACCATTCGGAGCACGAAGATTTCAAAATACTCCATCATTGTCGCCTTGGTGGTGTCGATGGTCAGCTCGAGCGTGATGGTCTTTTCTTCCGCGTTCACGGCGAGACGTGATTTCTGAACCGCGAAATTCACCCTGTCGTGGATGTCGAAGGTAGCAGAATCGGGGTTCTGCACGCGCGTAAAGTGCACGTCCGATTTATCCGCAATGATGACCGCTGCCGTAATGCTATTGATGGGAACGCCTTCCGGCTCCTCGTGATTGCCGACCGCGCCGATGATCAGGCCGATCTCGCCGGGGTCGAAATTCATCTCGTTCAGCAGCGTGAACGTCATCGTCGCGCCAATCTGCGGATGGTAGAAGCGGCTGACCACGTTGCCGATGTCGTGCATGTAGCCTGCCAGGGCGGCCAGCTCGGCGACACGCGGATCGAGGCCCAGCGCCGTGCACGTGTTCCGTGCAATGGCCGCAACGAGGGCCGCATGGCGCAGCCCGTGTTCGGTATAGCCGATAGCGGCCATCTGCTCGTTGGCCTTCTCGATATACGCCTTAATCTTCGCGTTGGCCCGCACGTCTTTAAGACCGGGTACGCGGACTTTCACTTCTTCCAGTAGTGCGGAAATCGCCATCTGTCTCTCCATTGAGCCTCAAACTTCGACGTCCGAGGCCGTCCGCAGGTTGTATCTTTCCAAAAACTCTTCGCGAAACTCCGGCAGCCGCTGTTCGCGGATCGCAAGCCGTATGTTCGTCATTAGATTCCAATAGAACGACAAGTTATGGTACGTCGTGAGGCGCGGCCCCAGAATCTCGTTCGCTTTGAACAGATGCTTTACATAGGCCCGCGTATGTCTCCGGCAGACCGAGCACTCGCATGCCGGGTCCAGCGGCCCAAAGTCCTCCGTGAATCGCGCGTTGCGTAGATTCAGGACTCCTTCGCTGGTAAACACCTGCGCGTTACGGGCATTTCGCGTCGGCAGTACGCAATCGAACATGTCGATTCCGCGCGCCACCGCGTCCAAGAGGTCCTCCGGCGTACCCACGCCCATCAGGTAGCGTGGCTTTTCAGGAGGAAGCAGGGCGGTACACCACCCAATGCACTCGTTGCGAGGTTCCTTCGACTCACCTACGGCAAGCCCTCCCACGGCATAACCGGGAAAGTCCATTGCCGACAGGACGCGCGCGCTCTCTTCCCGGAGCGGGCGATAGGTCGACCCCTGCACAATTCCAAAGAGCGCCTGCTCCCAGCCGCCCACGGACAGATTACTCGCCGCGGCGTGCGCCTCCCGGCATCGCTCGGCCCACCGGTGAGTACGATCCATGGCCTGCCGTGCGTACTCCTCGTTGCAGGGGTAAGGCGCGCACTCATCGAACGCCATAATGATGTCCGCGTCCAGGCGCTCCTGGATTCGCATGACCGATTCCGGCGTGAACAGGTGGCGAGACCCGTCGATGTGCGACTGAAACTCTACCCCGTTAGCGCCGATTCGCCGAAGCCCCTTCAGGCTGAACAACTGGAAGCCCCCGCTGTCCGTTAGCAGCGCGCCGTCCCAGCCCTGAAACTTGTGCAGCCCGCCCGCCCTCGAAACCAGCTCCTCGCCGGGCCGCAGGTGAAGATGGTAGGTGTTGCCCAGAATAAGACGGAAGCCTATCTCGTTTAGCTCGCCAGGCGTCATCGCCTTGACGGTGGCCTGGGTTCCGACCGGCATGAAGACGGGAGTTTCGACGAATGCATGCAGAAGATTGAGCGCTCCGACTCGTGCCTGGGTACGCGCGCATCGCGCCGTGACTTGAAATTCGATGATTCTACTCCGGCCCGCCGCCACGCTTACTTCAATACCGGCTTATCGGATACGGCAGCAAAACGACTCGAAATGGGGAAGGGTGCGGGAGCGCAGAGCGCCCGCACCCTATTATGTCGCGTACATCGCCGGCTGTCTATCAGGCAGCTTTTGCAATCTCCAAATCCTGGAGATTCTGGCGGGCGAGCGAGTTTTCAGGGTCCTGACTTATCACCGCGTGGAATTCCGCAACCGCTTCACTCTGCTTACCCTGATCTCGCAGGGTGATAGCCAGGTGCAGACGCGCCTCCACGTACTCCGGATTCACCTCGATCGCTCTTTGGAACGCGGTCACAGCCTCATCGGGCCTGCTGCTTGCGCTAAGCGCCACTCCCATGTGATTGTGGATGTCCGCATAGCTGGGATTGAGCTCGAGCGCCTTCTGATACTCTTCGACCGATTCCGCGTACAGCCCGCGTCGATATAGGTCCTGGCCCAGGCGGAAGTGGAAAAGGATGTCGTCTACTTCGGTCGCCGAAACCATCTCCAGCGCATGCAGCGCACCGGTAAAGTTGCCCGCTTTGTGCTCCTTCATGCCTGTTTGATAAGCGTCCGAGCAGAATCCGGGATCCAGGCTCCGCGCCTGCTGAATGGCCTCGACAGCTTTCTCCCGATCTCCGGAAGCGTATAGCGCCAGGCCGCGATGAAAATGGGCTTTCGCGAATCGCGGGTTGATCTGGAGCGCGCTGTCGAGCGCTTCCAGCGCCTCGGAGTATTTCAGCCGGCGGCGCAGAGCGAGCGCGAGGTTGAAATGCAGGTCGGCATAATGCGGATGAATCTCGAGCGCTTTAACGAAATGATGCTCGGCGCGCTCCCACGCTCCCCGCTTCATTGAGCACTGGCCCAGATTGGCGTGCGCCTCCGCGGTATAGAAAAGTGCGAGACGCTCGGTCAACGGATCGCGTTTCCCGTTTTCGCTCGAGCGGAAAAACGCGCTGATCGCCTCCTCGTAGAGTCCCTGATCAAACAAGCGGATCGCTCGGTCATAGTGCTCATTGCGGCCAAAACCAAGCATCTTTCCCAACATAGACATAGCGCATCCTCTGTGTCAGGTGTCAGGTATCAGGTGTCAGGTGTCAGGGATCAGGAACGGCATTGTTCTTCCTGATCCCTGACACCTGATCCCTGACACCTGATCCCTGTTATTTCGTCGTTCGTCCGATGCAGTAGTAGTCAAATCCGAGGCGCCGCATTCGAACGGGATCATAGATGTTACGGCCGTCGAACAGTACGTTCCCCTGCATGGCCTCTTTCAATCTTTCCATGTTCAGGAATTTGAATTCATTCCATTCCGTGACGATTATGAGCGCGTCCACGCCGCACGCCGCGTCGTAGGCGTTCTTGCTGTAGGTAATCTGAGGGAATATCTCGCGAGTCTTTTCGATTGCGATAGGATCGTAGGCCTGCACTTCCGCGCCGGAGGCCAGAAGCCGGGCGATAATCTCCAGAGACTTGGCATCGCGCATGTCGTCCGTGTTCGGCTTGAACGCCAGCCCAAGAACGCCTATCCGCTTGCCGTCGAACGTGCCGAGCGCCTTCTCCATCCGATCCATGAAGAGCATCGCCTGGTTCTTGTTGACCTCCACCACAGCCTTCAGAATCGCAAAGTCATAGCCGAATTTGTCCGCTGTCTGGATGAGGGCCGAGCTGTCCTTGGGGAAGCAGCTTCCGCCGTAGCCAAGCCCCGCCTGCAAAAACGCCGCGCCGATGCGCTGGTCGTAGCCCATGCCCTTCATCACCTGGACAACGTCCGCTCCCGCTGCATCGCAGATGTTGGCGATCGAGTTGATAAAGCTGATTTTGGTGGCGAGAAAAGCGTTGGATGCGTACTTGATCATCTCCGCGGATGCGACGTCCGTAATGAGCATGGGGCGCTCGAGCGGGGCGTAGAGCTCCAGTATCTTCATCGCCACAATCTGGTTGGGCGCGCCGATAACAATTCTGTCGGGGTTCAGCGTGTCGCTAATGGCCGAGCCTTCCCGCAGGAACTCGGGGTTGGAGACAACGTCGAAATCCACTTCCCTGCGCCGGTTCGTCTCGATGATCTCGCGTACCCGGTCTCCCGTGCCGACAGGAACCGTGCTCTTGTTCACGACGACCTTATAGCGATTGAGGGCGCGGGCAATGGACTTGGCCGCCTCCTCGACATAGCTCATGTCCGGGTCGCCGTTCGCCTGCGGGGGCGTGCCGACGCAGATGAAAAGGACATCGGACTTGGCAACACTGTCTTCTATCTCGGTAGAGAAGCAGAGCCTGCGGTCGCTAACGTTCCTCGCCACCATCTCTTCGAGCCCCGGCTCGTAGATGGGCATTTCGCCGCGCCGCAGCATCGCGACCTTCTCTTCGTTCTTATCGACACAAACGACCTCATTGCCGAGGTCGGCGAACACGGAACCCGTAACGAGACCGACATATCCTGTTCCGATAACGCAAATATTCATGGCAGCGATGAATCCTCCAGGGCAAGCCCTACCGTCAGACAGATTATCGGCGTGTCCGCGGGCGAGGCTTAGCCCAAAATCAGTGTTTTGACCCCACGCAATAGTACAGGCTGCGTACCATTGATACCTTTGTTCGGTTGCACGAAGCGTGCCGGAACCTTGATGCAGCAGGACATGCTGCTTTGTACCACCGGTATTGCCAGGCATATACCAGCGAAAATGCCCTGCAAATAACGCCGGCATTGATCAGCACATAACGCATACATAACGCAGCAGGACCGGAGGACAGTTCCTCCGGCCCTGCTTAATTTCCGCGTTCAAACCGCCATTTATCTCAACCCTGAGTGCCCTCGACAGGAATCGAACCTGTGCATCCGGCTCCGGAGGCCGACGCTCTATCCTCTGAGCTACGAGGGCAAGCTTCGAGCGATAGTATACCGGCACGCCCGCGGACTGTCAACGCATGAATTGGGTCCACAGCGCATAGCACTGCGTGCGAAGCCCGAAGTATCGCCCATGCGCCAATGTCCATTACAACCGAGGTGATGGCGCGCGAGATATTTGATTCACGCGGCAACCCGACCGTCGAAGTAGACGTGATTCTTGAGGACGGTATCCTCGGCCGCGCGGCGGTTCCGTAACCACGCCTAAACAGACAAGTATCATCTGATCTCGTACACCCGTGTGTCATCTGATCTCGTACACGGATATCACATCTATCTTCGGTCAGTGTGTACCATTCAGTACCCACGGGAGGTTGATGTGACATGAACAAAAAAAACTCTTGCCAATC
>JBBROJ010000080.1:0-23307 GCA_038229495.1 Chthonomonadales bacterium | reverse complement strand
GCCCTTAGCTGCGACTTTCGAGTTCTTCCGCCTCGCTGATCCAATGGTGGACCGTCGGGCGTTTCCGCTCCGGGGGCAGCAGGCCCAGCGCGGTTATGAGATCGCGGGGACGGGCGCCGGCGACGCGGATGTCACGGCCTGTCTCTTCGCGGATCTGCTCCAACGTATAGTCATCCAGGAAGAGCGAATCATCCCGAAGGCAGATGCCGGGGATATAGACCGTTTCGTGGGCGGGGAAGCGGTCTAGATGCGCGATGATGTCCTGGGCGGTCAAAAGTCCCGCGATGTTGATTCCTCCGCCGAAGAAGTCGTTTTTGACCACACAGACATTCACGTCCACGTCCGTTATCCGGTTTAGCCGGTCCGCGAAACTCCGCACGATATTCGCCGGCAGCTCGGCGGTTATGAGCGTGGCTCTTACCGGAAGCGGAGCGCGGGCAGGCAGCCGCGATTCGAGCGACTTCGCGTTGTCCAGGAAAAGACGGACTGTCCCTATTCCGTCTTCGAGCTGTGGAAACTCCTCGTAGTGCGCCGTGCCTGGCATATGCAGGTCCGCCAGGAAGTACCACTCGTCCGACAGCCATGCGAATCGCGTCCCCAGCCGTTTGTGGAACTCCCGTTCACGGGTGTAAATAGCGGTTATCATCGCGCGCGCGTAGTCCCGATCTGCCATCTCCAGCTTCGGCAGCCTCTCTCGAAACCGCGTCAGCCCAACAGGCACGATTGCGACCGATTCGACGCCCGCTCGCTTGCCGGTCTGCGTAGGGTGTTCGGCGGCGAGGTCGGTCAGCGTTTGCTGAAGCGCATTCTCGTCGTTGAATCCGGGGCAGAGAACTATCTGGGCATGAACGCCGATTCGGCTGTCCGCCAGCCGTCGAATTTGCGGCAGAATCGGGGCGGGAGTCTTTTTGCCGAGCATAATGGCGCGCAGGTCGGGGTCGGTGGCATGGACTGAGACATAGAGGGGTGACAGCTTCTGCTCGATGATTCGCTCGAACTCCGCGTCGCTCACATTGGTCAGCGTCACGTAGTTGCCGTGCATGAACGAGAGCCGGAAGTCATCGTCCATCAGGTAGAGCGTTTTGCGCATCTTCCTGGGCATCTGGTGGATAAAGCAGAAGAGGCACTTGTTGTTACAAGTGTGAATCTTGTCGCCGAGATCGGTCGCAAACATGAGTCCGGTGTCCTCGCCGTCCTGTTTGCGGATCACGATTCGCTTCCGCCGGCCATCGCGCTCGGCCACGCAGACAAGCCGAACTTCGGTGGAGTGGAACTGGTAGTCGAGGATGTCGAGCATGGGCCTGCCGTTCACTTCGCGGAGGAGGTCGCCAGCCTGGATTCCGGCGCGCGCGGCGGCGCTGCCCGGTTCCACGTGTGAGACGGTAAGGGCGTTAGGCGGATTCTTGACGCGTATCTCTGACATTACGTTTTAGTATACCGCAGAGGGGGTGACGGGTCGTTGGGTCGTTGGGTCGTTGGGTCGTTTGGTAGGTAATTGTTCAGTTTCTGTGAGAGTGAATCGCTCCGGAGACTCCGCCACGGGCTGAAACCCCGCGGCTACCCATTGGAACCCCGCTAAAGCGGGCTGCCTCAACGTGAGGCACGATTCGCGGTCTGCTGTAGCAGGGTTTCTGGCGAATTCGTCTAGCTTTCGATGCCGGGGGGATCCTGTTCGTGGCGTTTGCACGGCGATTCTCATCAAGATCAAACAGATACTTGGGTAGGATCGAATAAATCGCCGCAAACGTTGGGTGCAGCGAGCAATAGTTCCGCTGCGATTCATTCGCCCCTACTACCATTGCGCGGATCTGCGCTTCGCCTTCCATCCACATCTGTGGCCGTGGTCTTCGCCAGACCGTGGTAGTAGATTCCATACGCTAGGGCGATTCCACAGGCGCCCGTGAAAAAGAATCGGGGCCAGTCAACGCGTCTTGCGCGAAAAACCTTGCCGCGTATTCCGGCCAGGATATAGAGTAAAAGGGCGGAGGGACCGAAACGGAGAAACGCAATGGTGAAGGGCCCCAGCGCGCCTAATGCGTACTTATCTTGTAGCGAGGAGCCCGCCCCGATCACGTTGATGAGAACGAGAACCAGCGAAGCCTTTAGGGGGAACCGCGAGGTTACGGGTTTTGCGGTCGATAGGGGACTGAGAGTCGTTTCCACCCCGTCATTATGAACCACGGAGGGCGGATTTCACCGCACTCTTTGTAGTTTGACTCCTGTTGAGTTCTACGAGGGTCTGAATGGGAGGTCACAGACCTCCGCAAGAATCACGCCGTCTTCCCGATCTATGCGCAAGGGCGTTCCCGGCGCGCGCTGCTCGTGGCGGATATATCCCAGAGCAATTGCCTTCCCCAAAAGCGGCGAGTGTGTTGCGCTCGTGATCCAGCCTACCTCTCGATCCGCCTCGCGGTGCGGCGGGTATACCTTGTCGCCATGGCGCGGTAGCTGGCTGCCCTCCAGGATAAGCCCGGTCAGGGCCCGATTCGTGTGGCCGCGCACTACGATTCGCGCGATAATCTCCTGGCCCACGTAGCAGCCCTTGGTCTGACTGATGTGCGTGGATTCGAGTCCGCATTCCAGCGGAATCGTGCTCTCGTCCATATCCACGCTATACCTGGGGATGCCCGCCTCGATGCGCAGTGTTTCCGCAGCCTCTTCGCCAACAGGCTGCGCGCCGGCCTCAACCATCCTCAACCACAGAGCCGCCGCCTCGCTAACCTTCACATAGAGGTCAAAACCCCCAAGACCGGTGTAGTCGGACGGGAATCTTTGAATCCCCTCGCTGTCGAAACGGACTGCCCACTCTTCCGACGCTCCTGGCCCTTGAATGGAGAGGCATGCAAGGAAATCGCTCTGGTCGACGATTTCGACGTCTTCCGTGATTATGAATCCGTCCAACAGGCGATAGATCTTGTCGACGTTGCCGCGATCCATATCGAGAAGCAGACTGTCACCCCGATTGATCACTCGGACGTCGGCAAGAAGGTGCCCCGTAGCGTTCAGAACGCAGGCGCTGATGGCGGCCGCTCCCTCTGAGAGAGAGCGCACGTCGTTGCTGATCATCCCCTGGAGCCAGGTATAGCGATCCACTCCCGTAAGGACAAGCTTGCCCCGCTCCGCCCGGTCCAGCAGCCCGAACGTTTCTCGCGCGGCGTGGCACTCGTCCAGGCAGTCGCCGAAATCGGACGGCTTCTCCCAGCCGTTGTAATTGGAGAAATTCGCCCCGCGGTCTTGCTCTGCCTCGTACAGGACGGTTCGGTTCATTAATGGACCCTCACTCGAAGACCTTAAAAGGCAGAGACGGCGCAGAGCATCCGCGCCGTCCCAGGCTGACTGATTGCGTTTCGGACCCGGATTTCGGAATCGCTCGCTCGAAATTCGGAGCTGGCCTATACCAGTGTAGCCACCTGCGTAAGGGTCACGAATCGCGCGCCGTGATCCTTACAGTATGCCAGCGTATTTCGGAATGTCTCCGCGGCGTCCACGTAGTCCGTAAGGGCAAGATGGACGATGTTCTTGTTCGCCAGGTTCTGCTCCAGGACCGGTTTTACCTTGCCCCAGCCGTTGTCCAGGTAGCCGCAGACTCCGCCGTAAGAAGCCAGCGGGACAGAGAGTATTTTTGCGTCGCCGGGCTTATTCAGATCGCTGTTCGATGGGTGATACGGCTGGTCGGGAGCCGGCGGACGCATGACTCCGTGTTTATCGGCGCATCCGGGACATGAGGACGCGTCTACAAGGAAGTGCGCCTCCTCGAGGGGAGCCAGATCGCTGGGCATGAGGTCGAAACCGTGCGCGCGGAAGGCGGTTGGTTTAACGTGCCGGCTCTTCAGGGCGTCCCGACCGATGCGAATCACATCGCCACGCTGGTGCGGGTCGGAAATATAGCCCAGGCTGTTCTCAAACCGGGCGAGGAGGCCGATTTCATGCCAGGAGGGAATGCGGTGGAAATACTCGTTGTAGTAGAGGTCGAGGTTGGAGAGCGGGTCTTTTTCGGAGACATAAATAAGCCAGGTGAGCGGCACAGTAAACTCTTCGGCGACTGTGATTAGCTCCCTGGCGTAGCACCTGCCCGTGGCCGCAGACTCGCAGTCCACGCTTATTGCAACCGTTGGCATAACTTACCTCCCCACTGTATCGTTGGTGACGGAAGATCTCTTCAAGAGCTGCTTCGAACGCCGGCTCAGGCTTGCCTGTAGTAACACTTTCTACGGCTAGCCATAAGTTTCCTCCGCTTAATTGCGCATCACTGCGCGCGGCTTCGAGAAGTTTTTTCTCCCGGCTGTTCCAATTCTCGTAACCGCGAACGCCGTGCCTGTACTTACGTTTCGGGGCGTGTTATGTCAGCAAATTCGCTGGATAAATACGGTCGGCCTTCGGTTCTGCCGCCTCCCACGCCAGACTTCCGGGCGCCCAGTCAGTCGAACGAGATGAGAGTCTGGATGTCGTAGCCCTTCAGGGCGTCGCGTCCATTGAGAAAGGCCAGCTCGATGAGAAACGAGAAGCCGCAGACTGTTCCGCCCAGCCGCTCGACCAGCCGCGCCGCCGCCGCCGCCGTGCCGCCCGTGGCAAGAAGGTCATCCACGACAAGCACCTTCTGGCCGGGTTTTACCGCGTCGTCGTGAACCTCGACGGTGTTTGTGCCGTACTCCAGCGCATACTCTTCGCTAATCTTTTTGTATGGAAGCTTGCCAAGCTTGCGCACCGGGATGAATCCGACATTGAGCGCGAGCGCGAGCGGCATGCCCAACACGAAACCGCGTGATTCGATTCCCACAATAACATCCGGACGGCGCTTGCGCGCATACTCCGCGAAGCGGTCCATGACTTCGTGCATCGCCACGGGGTCCGCAAGGATAGGAGTTATATCTTTGAATAGAATGCCGGGCTTCGGAAAATCCGGCACGTCTCGAATCAGGTGGGCTGCGCGCAGATCGGACACGAATGGTCTCCTGAAAAAGTGGTCAGCGGTCAGTGGTCAGCGGTCAGTGGTCAGGGGTCAGCAACCTCGGATCGACGGCGGTCACGCAGGACCGCTCCTATGATTGCTCATTTCTTACGCTGTTATCGCCACCGGCTCGGTCATCTTCTTCAGATTGACGTCAAACGGCGGGTGGACGATTCCACGCTCCGTGATAATGGCGGTGATGAGATTGTTGGGGGTTACGTCGAAGGCGGGATTCAATACAGGGACGCCCGCCGGCGCGATGGGCACACCGTCCATATGCGTCATTTCCAGCGCCTCGCGCTCCTCGATGGGTATGCGATCCCCGTTGGGAAGGCTCATGTCGATGGTGGAAAAGGGCGCGGCCACATAGAAGGGCACATTATGGAAATTCGCAATAACGGCTACGCTGTACGTCCCGATTTTATTTGCCGTGTCCCCGTTGGCCGCTATCCGATCGGCGCCCACGATGACGCAGTCCACATTGCCGTCCCGCATCTGGACGGCCGCCATGCTGTCCGCAATGATCGTGACCGGAATGCCGTCCTGCTGAAGCTCCCATGCGGTTAGCTTCATGCCCTGTAGCCGCGGGCGCGTCTCGTCGGCCAGCACCTTGATCTGCTTTCCATCCTCGACGGCGGACCGAATAACGCCGAGCGCAGTTCCGAATCCTACACAGGCCAGCGCGCCGGCGTTGCAGTGCGTAAGAACCGTATCGCCGCTCTTCAACAGCTCCGCGCCGTGCCGCCCAAGCCGCCGATTCGTTTCGATGTCTTCGCCCAGCATCTGGAGCGCCTCGGTAATGAGGGCTTCCTTGATGTCGACGACGTTGCCTTCGGTCTGCTCGATAACCGCCATCATGCGGTCGATGGCCCAGAAGAGGTTTACCGCCGTGGGGCGGGCGGCGCGGAACGTCTCCGCCATCTGGAGCATGCGCTTTTGAAAAGCCGCCTTATTCTCGGCGATGATTCCGCGCGCTCCCAGCGCCATTCCCAGGGCGGCGGCGCAGCCGATTGCCGGCGCTCCCCGGACGAGCATGGTGCGGATAGCCTGGGCGACCTCGCGCCAGTCACTATAGTCTACATAGGCCAGCCGCTCGGGCAGCGCCGTCTGGTCTATCAGGCGGACCCTTCCGCCTTTCCAGGCGACCGTTTGCAGAACCTTCTCCATTTCAGGCATAACAAGCTCCGCGTGTCGGGATTCGGGTGTCAGGTGTCGCGGACGTCCGACACCCGACGCTCGACACCCTAAACACTGACTTTAGCGTATTGCAGCGAATGGTGCTGGGGACTGTCTAGATTCAGGGGGATGCTGCGCACGATATCCAGCACGACTCCCTTGATTCGACTCGCATTCCTTTTGAATACCTCGTAGACCTCGCCGGCGTTGACCGGCTCGACAGAGCCATGGTCCCCGCCCGCGGAGAGCCCGCAATCATAATCGGTGATCAGGGAGATATTCACGACCGCGATCTGCTGTTCCAGCGCAAGATATGCCTCCGGGTAGGCGGTCATGCTGATGACTTCCCAGCCTTGATCCGAAAACCACTTGCTTTCCGATTTGGTCGAGAATCGCGGCCCGTTGATGACGACGACAGTGCCCTTTTCATGAACGGTGATACCGTGCTCCTTGATAACATTGGCGGCGATCTCTCTCAGGCGCGGGCAGTAGGGGTCCGCCGGGCTGACGTGATAAACCTTCGGGCCTTCGTAAAAAGTGTCCATCCGTCCGCGCGTACGGTCCACATATTGGTCACACACGACAAAATGCTCCGGCTTCACATGCGGCTGAAGGCTTCCGGCGGCGCAAGGGCTGATAAGAAAGCGTACCCCAAGCGACTTAAGCGCCCATATGTTTGCGCGATAGTTGATTTTGTGCGGAGGGATATTGTGGTGACGCCCGTGGCGCGGAAGAAACGCGACGCTTCGATCTTCAAGATTTGCCAGAAAGATATTGTCGCTGGCCGGCCCGTAGGGGGTGTCCAATGTCACTTCACGCACATTCTCCAACAGGCAGTAGAACCCGCTTCCGCCAATTACGCCAATCTGCGCCGTTGTATCTTCTGCCAATTAGTGCTCCGTTGTTGCGACCTGTTCCCCGGTGATACGGGGAGCCGCAAGCAGCGCCCCGATATGCTGTCCCATTTTGTTGAGCGCATCCCGCGCGGCTGCCTGCTCCGCTTCCTTCTTGCTCTTGCCTTCGCCTTCGCCAAGCAATCTCGTGCCGAGCATCGCCTGCGCGCGAAAGGTCTTGTCGTGGTCCGCGCCAGTTGCCGCGGCGATTTTGTAGGTGGGCGTCTTGCGTCTTTGCGCCTGGGTCCGTTCCTGGAGCATCGACTTGAAGTCGTGCTGGTAGATCTCCTCCATGACGCGGCGCATGGGGGCCTTCAGCGCCATCCGAACAAGGCGGCGGGCCGCGCGCATGCCCTGATCGAGGAAGACCGCCGCAACTACCGCCTCGAACGTGTCGGCGAGGATGGAGCGCCGCAGCCCTCCCCCCGCGGCCGCCTCCGAAGGGCTCAGCTCCACGGACGAATCGAGCCTAAGTGTTTTCCCCGCTTCGGCAAGCGTCGGCTCGCTGGCGAGATACGCTTTGGCCTTCGCCAGCTCACCTTCGCTGGCCTCTGGAAACTGAGCAAAAAGATAATCGCAAACCACCATGCCGACAATGGAGTCCCCCAGGAACTCCATGCGTTCATTGCTTTCGCGAGACGTTTCGATGACCGCGGAGCGGTGGCGCAGGGCGAGTATCAGGTGGGCTTCATCACGAAACTGGACCTGGAGGCGCGCCTGCAGCGCGGACAACTCGTCGGAATCTCGCATGCTCTCTCCTCCACGTGTCGGTCGAATTATTCGCTTCCGGGGGTTCGGAATCCTGCTGCATCCCGAGGTTCGAATAAACCCCGGCCGAATGCTCGCAGCGCATCGGCGGTCCCGGTTACGAGCGGCCAACCGTGGCCCGACAATAGCGCTCGCGGTGCAAGCTCAACTAGACGGAGGGCCGAAGCGTGCGCCTGCTCCATGTCGCTGCTGAATATAGGCACGGAGAGAGTAAGAGCGGTCTTTCGGACAAAGGGGATGACATTCAGAATCGCGTCGCCGGAGAAGAGCAGACCATCCGTTTCGTGGTAGAAGCTCACATGTCCGGGCGTGTGGCCGGGCGTATGCAGCACGGTCAGTGGTCCGATGGGGGAGCCGATTCGATCTCCCTCATTGAGCAGCACATCCACCGGGCATCGGCGAACAGGCAGGAATACCTCGCCGGCCGTGAACATCAGTCTTTGCCATCCTGCCCTGCCATACAGGGATTGGGTTGCGATATACGGCTCCTCCATCGGATGCGCGCAGACCTTCGCCCCAAACCTATGCGCCAGGAACGCGACGCTGCCGGCGTGGTCGCAGTGCCCATGGGTCAAAAGAATGGAGGTGAGGCGAACGCCTCCTGCCAGAGCCTCATCGAGCGCGAAAACGAGCTTTCGACGATCCCAGTAGAGGCCCGTGTCTAGCAGCATGGCTTCGCTGCCTCGATGGAGCAGCCACGCGTTCACCTGTGGAAGGTCGATGAGCGAAACGCCGGGGAGAACGGTGCGGAGAAGCATGGGAGGATGAAGGGCTGGTGTTCAGGTATTCAGGTGTAGGGGTATTCAGGTATTCACACACGCTGTTCCTGAACACCGAAATACCTGAACACCTGAACACCTGGATGTCTTACCCTTCCACTTTCCTGAGAAGGATGGTCGCGTTATGGCCGCCGAAACCGAACGAATTGGACAGGACCGTTCCAATTTTCATGGGCCGTGCTTTGTTGGGCGTGTAGTCGAGATCGCACTCCGGATCTGCAGTCGAGTAGTTGATGGTCGGCGGCGCCGTCTGATGGTGGATGGCGAGCGCGCTGATTACGGCCTCCACTGCGCCCGCCGCGCCGAGAAGATGGGCTGTCATGGATTTCGTGGAGCTGACAGCGACCTTGTATGCGTGCTCGCCCAGCGCTGATTTTATCGCGGCCGTCTCGAGTTTATCGTTTGGGACGGTCGACGTGCCGTGCGCATTGATGTAGTCGATCTCTTCCGGCTGAACCTCCGCCATTTTCATCGCTGCCCGAATTGCGCGTGACGCTCCCTCGCCTTCCGGCGCCGGGGCGGTAATGTGGTAAGCGTCGCCACTCATACCGTAGCCGATAACCTCGGCATATATTCTGGCCCCGCGCGCTCGGGCGTGCGCCAGCGATTCGAGCACCACAATGCCCGCGCCTTCGCCCATGACGAAGCCTTCTCGAGTGGCGTCGAAAGGGCGGCTCGCACCCTGCGGGTCGTCGTTTCGGGTGGAGAGCGCCCGCGCGGCGCAGAATCCGCTCAGCCCCAAGGGGGACAGAGCCGCCTCAGCGCTTCCGGAGATCATCGCGTCCGCGTCTCCGCGCCGAATAATCTGGAAGGCATCCCCTATGGCGTGCGTTCCTGTTGCGCAGGCGGTCACCACGGTGCTGTTTGGACCTTTTGCGCCGAATATGATCGAGACCTGCCCGGAACCCATGTCGGAGATAAGCATGGGAATCAGGAAGGGGCTTACGCGGCTGGGCCCCTTTTCCAACAGGATCTTATACTGATCCTCAACGGTCTTCAGGCCCCCAATACCGGACCCAATATAGACGCCGACCCGGCAGGCATTATCGTCATTGATCTCCAGCCCTGAATCCTCGATGGCCATGCGCGCCGCGGCGACCGCGAACTGGACGAAGCGGTCCATCTTCTTCGCCTCCTTACGCTCCATATAGTTTTCAGGGATGAAATCTTTTATTTCCGCGGCAAATCGCGTCGTGAACTGGCTGGCGTCGAAGCTCTCGATCGCGCTGACGCCGGACTTACCCGCCATCAGGCTGCCCCAGAGCGGCTGCGCCCCGAAGCCAAGCGACGTTACCGCGCCCAGCCCCGTGATAACTACGCGCCGCGCGTCTGAGTCGCCAACAATATTAGTCATTTACAAACCTTAATTTGCCATCTCAAATAGCCATTATGAACATTATGTGCATAATAACGACGAGAATAAACGTCAGCTCGGATTCCAGCCTCAATTAATGTTCGTAATGTTCATAATGGCTAATCTCCTTTGCCGTACTTGCCGGCTGGAATCTAGCCTTTTTGCTTCTCTTCGATGTACTTTAGAGCGTCACGGACCGTGCGGATTTTCTCGGCGTCTTCGTCGGGAATTTCGACCTCGAACTCTTCCTCAAGCCGCATGACAAGCTCGACGAGGTCCAGCGAGTCGGCGCCCAGGTCCTCCATGAAGGAGGCTTCCTCGGTGACCTCCTCCTCGCTCACTTCCAGCTCATCCGCAATCACGGCCCTAACGCGCTCAAACGTTGACATCGTCTTTTCCCCTTTTCGGCTGTTAATTAGAAACTTACGTGCTCTGGTATTTCGGTGTCGGGTGTTCAGTTGTTCAGGTATTCGGGCCGGGCGACGCATCGCCTAAATACCATCTTGTCGTTACATGAATAGTCCGCCATCCACGGTCAGAATTTGACCCGTAATGTAGGCTGAATCGCTCGTACTGAGGAACAGAACGGCGCGCGCCACGTCGTCCGCGGTGCCTAGTCGTCCCAGCGGTATCCGCTTTTTCATCTGCTCTTTGTTGTCCTCGGGGAGCGCATCGGTCATCACAGTTTCAATGAACCCGGGCGCAACCGCGTTCACGCATATTCCGCGCGAGCCGAGCTCCTTCGCGAGAGTTTTGGTGAGAGCGTTCATGCCGCCTTTTGACGCCGAGTAGTTTGCCTGCCCCGCGTTTCCTACAATGCCGACAACCGACGAAACGTTGACAATTTTACCCGACTTCTGCTTCAGCATGATGCGGACGGCGGCTTTGGCGCAGAGAAATGCGCCTTTCAGGTTGCTGTCGAGCACTGTGTCCCAATCCTGCTCGCTCATCCGCAGGATGAGGTTGTCCCGCGTTTGGCCGGCATTATTCACCAGGATATCGACGCGCCCAAACTGTTTCATAGTCTCGCTAAAGAGCCGCTCGACATCCTCCGCTTTCGCTACATCGCCCTGAATCGCCACGGCGCGCCTGCCGGTTCGTTCCCGAACGTCCAGCGCTACAGACTGGGCGTTGGATTCCGTAAAGCTTGAAATGACGATGTCCGCGCCCTGCTCCGCAAGGGCCAGCGCTATGGATCGGCCGATTCCGCGCCCGCCCTTGCCGGCCCCGGTAACTATGGCCACCTTGCCTTCCAGTTTCATTCACTCTCCGATTACTCTAAACTACTCCAGATTATCAGGCAGCGTGAAGCGTCCATCGCCGCCCGGCTCAAAGGGAATCTCCTGCTCCACGGCGTCCACGTTCAGGGGGCCGTATATGTGCGGATAGAGCCGGCCGGTCGAGGCTGCCTCGTACCGAATCTCGGATGCGACCCTCGCGGCATTAATCTTGAGAAGAACCAGCCCGTGGCGCGCCCGAAAATGGTTGTTAGCCGAGTTTACTACCTGGTCGCGTGTCGAGCAGTGGGTAAAGCCTTCGGAATCGAGCGTATCGCTACAGTACTTTCCTTCACTCTTCGCTCGTTCCCACGCCTCTGCCCTGGTCACGTGGTAAATCACCGCCGGAGGAGCCGCAGAAGCCTCCACTGATTCACGCGATGCCGCTTCGGCCGATTCGGTGGCTTCGGCCAAAGCATCAGCCGCGGTCCACTCCTTCAATAGGAGGACGGTTGCATCTAACGAGGCTGAATCCTGCACATTCAGTACGCGCGCTGACTTGTCAATTCGCTTCAAGAGACCGGCGAGCACTTCGCCCGCTCCGAACTCCACAAAAGTACTAACGCCGTCCGCGAGCAGAAGGCGCATCGACTGTTCCCAGCGCACGCTGCCGCTTACCTGCATGGTCAGGTACGGCGCAAAGTCCGCAGCCGTGCGGTTGTACTCCGCGGTCACGTTCACCACGACCGGTATGCTCGCCTGCCCGAATTTCGCGTTCCGCAGATCGTTGTAAAGCGCGTCGCCGGCAGATACCATCAGCGGTGAGTGGAAAGCGCCGGAAACGGCAAGCGGCAATGTACGCTTCGCGCCTTTCTCCTTCGCGATCTCGCAGGCCCGTTCCACCGCCGACGTCTCTCCTGAAATAACTATCTGGCCAGGTGAGTTGTAGTTTGCCACTGCGACGACGCCCTTGGTTTCAGACTTCGCCTCCTCGCACGCTTCGCGCACCTGCTCCGGCGCCAAGCCGAGAATCGCGGCCATTGTTCCCGGTCTCGCCAGGGCCGCGGCCTGCATCAATTCGGCGCGGCGGCGAACCAGCTCCAGCCCCTTCTCGAAATCCACAACCCCGGCAGAGTAGAGCGCGGCATATTCGCCGACGCTGTGCCCGGCGGCGGCAAACGGCTCTATGGCGAAACCCTCGTCGAATCGGGACCGCAATGCTTCCAGCGCGGCGCAGCTTGTCACGTACAAGGCGGGCTGCGCGTTTATTGTCTGCCGCAGGTCCTCTTCGGGCCCATGAAAGCAGATCTGCGAGAGGTCGATTCCCAGCGCCGCGTCTGCCCGGTCGAACATCGCGCGCGCCGCTTCCACGTTCTCGTATATATCGGTTCCCATGCCGGCCTTCTGTGAACCCTGTCCTGGAAATAGGAAAGCGATCTTTGTCATAACTTTAGGATGGGCGTTCCGGTGTTCAGGCATTCGGCGGACTGTTCCTGAATACCTGAATACCTGAATACCTGAACACCGTCAGTCCTTGCTCCACCGTACAACGTTCGCGCCCCATGTGAGGCCCGCGCCGAATCCGACAAAAACCAGCACGTCGCCGCGCTTTACGCGGCCCTCCTGCACGGCTTCCGCCAGGGCAATCGGAATCGAGCCGGCCGAGGTGTTGCCGTACTTTTGAACGTTGACGAACACTCTCTCCGGCGGCAGTCCCATGCGCTCGGCCGCCGCCTTAATGATTCGGATATTCGCCTGGTGCGGAATGAAGAGGTCCACGTTTGCGGGCGTTAGATTCGCGCGGCACAGCGCGTCCAGGCTCACCTCACCCATGATTTTCACCGCGAACTTGTAGACCTCTGCGCCCTTCATGCGGATGTGGTTGCGGTGGTCCGCGATAACCTCGAGTGTTACTGGGAGACGATTCCCGCCGCCCTCGAGCCATATCTGATCGAACCCGCTGCCGTCCGCGCCCAGAGAAGAGGCGAGAATTCCTTCGTCGTGGGCGCATGGGCCGAGGACTACGGCCCCAGCGCCATCACCAAACAGGATACAGGTGCCGCGATCTGTCCAGTCCACCTGCTTGCTCAGCGTGTCCACGCCGATCACGAGGACGCGGCGCATTGTCCCGGTCTGAATGAAGCCGACAGCCGTCGCCAGCGCATAAGTAAAACCGGAGCAAGCGGCGCTCAGGTCGAACGCAGCCGCACGCTTCGCTCCAATCTTATCCTGGATTATGCAGGCGGTAGCCGGCCATGGGTAGTCGCCCGTAGCGGTAGCGCAGATGATGAGGTCGATATCCTCGGCGGCCGCGCCTGCGTCGATAAGGGCCCGCTGTGCGGCTTGCACGCCCAGCGAGGACGAACTCTCGTCGTCGGTAGTAATCCGTCGTTCTTCAATACCGGTGCGGGAGACGATCCATTCGTTGTTCGTCTCTACCATCTTCTCCAGGTCGGCGTTGGTCAGCACCTTTTCGGGCACTGCCATGCCGACACCCAGGATTCCGGCATTGCGTGGCATTTTCATGAAGGAGTTCCTTGCGTGCATTCAGGACTGCGTTGAGCCGCCCTTCAGCTCGCCGATGGATCGGATAATCTCCTGCACCAGATTGTTCTTGACCGCGGTCTCGGCGACCCGTATGGCATTCACAATTGCCCGCGCATCCGAGCGGCCATGCCCGATGATGCAGACGCCGTTAACTCCCAGCAGTGGCGCGCCGCCGAATTCGCGGTAATCGATTCGGTCGCGTAGGCGGCGAAAGCCCTTACGGAACGGTACGAGGAGCGGTTTCATCCACTTGTTCCGGCTCAGTTCCGCGCGAAGAAAGTCTATCACCATCTCCGCTACGCCCTCGCCGGTCTTGAGTACGATATTGCCGTCAAAACCGTCGCAAACAACTACGTTTACTGTGCCCCGAAATACGTCGCGCCCTTCCACATTCCCATAAAACGTGGGCACGTGCTGCTTCAGGAGTTTGTGCGCTTGTTTGGTGAGCTCGTTGCCTTTACTAGCCTCTTCGCCATTCGAAAGCAGGCCAACCGTCGGATTTGGCACGCCAAGCACCTGCCTGGCGTAACATGCACCCATTATCGCAAACTCCAGTAGCTGGTGGGGGGCGCAGTCGACGTTGGCGCCTGCATCGAGAAGGGCAACCTTGCCGGCCAGGGACGGAAGCGGCGTGGCAATGGCCGGCCGATCTATGCCGGTTATGGGCCGAAGCAGGAGCAGGGAGCTGGCCATCGCGGCCCCCGTGTTGCCGATCGAAATGAAGGCGTCCGCTTCGCCATCCTTCACCAGACGCGCAGAAACCACCACGGAGGCATCCGATTTCTTGCGGAAGACCTCGCGGGGCTTGTCCGTCATCTCAATTGTCTGAGACGCATGGCGAACGCAGATGCTGTTTGGAACAGCCCGCATGCGGGCCAGCTCTGCTCCGATTATTTTCTCGTCGCCGACGATGATGAAGGCGCAGGAACCGTCTCGCTGGCGCGCGGCTTCGACAACTCCGCGAACCACCTCGGCGGGTCCAAGGTCACCTCCCATCGCGTCCACGGCGATCCGCATGGGGCGTGGTGTCTGCATGGATGAAGAAGCGCTGGAGCTTAAACCCCGGCAGGCCTCTTCTTAACGTCGATAACCAGGCGGCCGTTGTAAAACCCACATGCCGGGCAAACATGGTAGGGCTGGCGGGGTGAATGGCAGCGAGGGCATTCGCCCACGGCAGGAACCTTCAGCTTATAATGAGTACGGCGCAGACGCGTCCGCTGGTTGGAATGGCGTCTTTTCGGTAACGGCATAGTCTCTCCTGAGCAATGAGTTTTGAGCAATGAGCAATGAGTTCGTCAAGAACGCGGCGCAACGCGTTTACAGAACGGCGCAATGCGTTTACAGTACGGCGCTACGGAATGTGGCGGAGGCTGGTCCCAACGTGGGATTCACGAATATTCGGGTTAGGGATGGCCGCGCAGGGCCGTCCCTATTTGGAACTCATCATTCATTGCTCATTGCTCGTTGCTTTTCTCCAACAGCGCCGCCAACTTGGCGAACGCGGGATTTATATTCGTCGGTTTACAGGCACAAGCGCCCTCGTTAAGGTTCTGCCCGCAGACGGCGCACAGTCCTTTACAGTCTTCCTCGTGCAAGGGCTTCGCAGGCAGCGCAAGCATTATACCCTGTCGCATCATCTCTGTGAGATCAAACAGTGGGCCATCGAACAGACGGCCAGCGTCCGGGTTTTCGTCCTCCTCAACGACAACATTCGTAGGACGGCCCCTTGGTCCGGCCGGCTTGGTCTCCATTGGGAACTGCTCGTTTACCGGCAGATGAATTGGCTCCTCAAAATACGCGAGGCACCGGCTGCACTGGAGCGTCACGTTTGTGTTCACTGCACCATCGAGTAGGAGAACGCTGCCTGTGTTCATGAACACAAGCTCTCCCTGAATCTGCGCGGAACACTCCAGGTCCTCATCCACTATTGGCTTCTCGTCTATCTGATAGGGATAACGCATCCCAAGGTGGAATAAGATTTCCGACAGGTCCAGCTTCATAGCAGCGCTCCGGGTGTTCAGGCGTTCAGGTATTCAGCTATTCAGGTTATAAGTTTGGCCTGACCACTCGAATACCTGAACGCCTATCCCCTAGCTTTCTCCAGGGATTCGCGTCCGCGCTGCACCTGTACAATCGCTTTGCTCATTACGCATTCGAGATTGTTCAGAACGTCTCGCGCATAATCGTCTGCGCCCTTGCGTATCTCGGAGCACTCTGTTTCGGCACGTCTCAAAATCTCGTTGGCCTGTGAGGTCGCCATCTTTGCGACCTCGCTGTGATCGACCATATGCATGGCTTGCTGGCGGGCCTGTTCTACGAATCTGCCTGCCTCGGCCTGCGCATCCTCGAGCACTTTGCCTGCCTCGACGCGACCGGTCTCGAGCTGCTGCACCGCCACGCCGCGCGCCTCGTCCACGATTCGCTCGGAATCGCGCGCCACTCGCTGCGCCTTCTTCATGTCGTCCGGCAGATTCGCGCGAATTTTCAGCACGAGGTAGTAGAACTGCTCGTGGTCAAAGCCGATAAGCGTGTTCAGGGGAAGGTGCTTTGCTCTCTCCGGCAACTCCTCCAGTTGATCGAGAAGGCGGAATATGTCAACGCTCTCTATTTCAGGCGGCACGTAGTTGCCCTTCAGAGGCAGTGTTTTTCCTCCTGCGTGACAGTTGGCGAGCGCTTCGGCACTGCCAGAGGTCGCGTTCCCGCGCGAACCACTAAATGGCTTGCCATTTCTATCCATGGCCGGCTTTTGGTCTAAGGCGTCTTCGAACATAGTCAGGCACCAATCCTTCCACGGAGCCCCCCAGCCGGGAGATCTCCTTGACGATACTGGAACTGAGATATGAGTATTCCGCGCCCGTCATCATGAAGATGGTCTCTACACCCGGATACAGACGCCGGTTCATCAGCGCCATCTGCAGCTCATATTCAAAGTCTGAAACCGCGCGAAGCCCCTTGACGATCGCCGCCGCGCCACGCTGAACAGCATATTCTACCAGAAGACCGTCAAAGGTTCCCACAGTTACGTTGGATATATCCGCACAAACTTGCCGCACCATCTCTACGCGCTCATCCAATGTGAACATTGGAGCCTTCGTGCTGTTTATGGCGACAGCCACCGTAACGTGGTCGAACAGGTGCGCGGCCCGCCCTATTATGTCGAGGTGGCCGTTGGTGATCGGGTCGAAGCTGCCGGGAACGATTGCGTTGGGCATGGATGTCTTTGGGAAGGTGGAAGGTGGAATGTAGAAGATAGAAGAAGTGCAACAGTAGCTGTCGTTCTTCTACATTCCATCTTCTACATTCTACCTTCGCTCTTCAGCTTACGTTGATTAGCTCGAAGCCCAGCTTGCCGCGCTCTACGGCGCGCTTGAGGGCGGCGTGATCCGGGTCTGCGAGATTCGGATCGCGGGCGAGGAGGGCGAAGGCGGCGCGTCGGGCTTCGTCCATTAGCGGCAGGTCGGCGATCAGGTCGCCGAACACGAACTCGGGCAGGCCGCTCTGTCGCGTGCCGAAGAACTCGCCGGGGCCGCGCAGCTTAAGGTCCTCCTCGGCGATGCGGAACCCGTCCTGGGTCTCGACCATAATCTGGATGCGCGCCTGGCCGTCCTCCGTTTTCGGATTCGCGATCATAACGCAGTAGGATGCGTGCTCGCCGCGCCCGACCCGCCCGCGAAGCTGGTGGAGCTGGGCAAGGCCGAACCGCTCCGCATCCTCTATAATGATTACGCAGGCATTCGGCACGTCGATTCCCACCTCTATTACGGTGGTCGCGACGAGAATGTCCAGCTCATGCGCCTTGAAGCGGCGCATTACGTCGTCCTTCTCGTCCGTCTTCATCTGGCCGTGCAGCAGGCCGACGCGGTACTGCGGAAAGATCTCCTCGCGCATCTGCCCGGCAAGCTGGGTGGCGGCACGCGCCTGTAGCTTGTCGGATTCCTCGACGAGCGGGCAGACGACGTAAACCTGCCGGCCCTGATCGAGCAGCTTTTGCGCAGCGGAGTAGACGCCGCCCGATTCATTACGCCGTTTCCAATGGGTTCGAATCGGCTTGCGCCCGGGCGGCAGCTCATCGATGATGCTGGTGTCCAGGTCGCCGTAGATGGTCAGCGTCAGGGTGCGCGGGATGGGCGTGGCGGTCATCACCAGGATGTGCGGCTTTTCACCCTTCTGGTGGAGCGCCTGCCGCTGGAGCACGCCAAACCGGTGCTGCTCATCTATGATGACGAGGCCAAGCTTCGCGAACTCGATGCCTTCCTGAATCAGCGCGTGTGTCCCGACCGCGATTCGGGTCTGCCCGCCCGCCAGCCGCTCCCGGACGGCGCGCTTCTCCTTCTGGCCGAGGCTGCCGACCGCCAGATCGACCGTGATTCCCGCCGGCTCCAGCAGCCTGCGCAGCACGATTGCGTGCTGCTGCGCGAGTATCTCGGTGGGGGCCATGAGCGCGGCCTGGCAGCCGTTTTCGACCGCCATGAAGAGAGCGGCGACCGCGACTATTGTCTTGCCGGAGCCGACGTCGCCCTGCACGAGCCGGTTCATGACGTGGCCGCTCGATACGTCCTGGGCTATGTCCTCCACGGCACGCTGCTGCGCGCCGGTCAGCTCGAACGGGACGATCTGCGCGAGGTCGGCGCGAAGCTTTTCACGATCTATGACAAAAGGATACCCTTTTGAGTCGCGCGTTGCGACCATTCTGCGGCGCGCGAGGCCGGTTTGCAGCAGAAAAAACTCCTCGAATACGAGCCGCCTGCGTCCCTCGCGAAGCCGCTCCATTGTTTCGGGAAAGTGCACGGTGCGAAGCGCGGCGCGCGGGTCCATGAGGCCGTGATGCGTCAAAACGTCCGACGGCAGCACCTCCTCGACCGCGTCCAGAAAGCCCGATAGTACGGAGTCCACGACCCTGCGCAAGCGCTTCTGGCTGACGCCCTCGGTGGAGGGATAGACGGGCACAATACGATTCGTGGAGAGGCCGTCCGACTCCTCCGAGACTTCCTCCCATTCGACCCGCTCAAGCTCGATGGGGCCGAATCCGGAGCGTTTTGCCTGCCCGTAGACGACTATCCAGCGGCCAGCACGGGCCATTTCGGAGAAGGTTTTGAGCAGGTAGGGCTGCTGAAAAAAGGTGATCTGCGCGACGGCGGTCCCGTCGTCGATGAGGACGCGGGTGAGCGTGAAGTTCTTGCGGCTGGTGGGTACGTATTCGGCGGCGACGACCCGCCCATGAATCGTGGCCGTTTCGCCGGGCAGGAGGTCGATTATGGTTCGGAAGCGGGTGCGGTCCTCGTAGCGGCGGGGCGCGTGTCGCAGCACGTCGCCGATGGTGAGCAGCCCCATTTTGGCGAGGGTCTGCGCAAATGATGGGCCGACGCCCTTTACGTATTGAATCTCGTCGTCAAGCGACATTCTGGATTATAGCATACTGTCGGAGTCCGGGATTTGTCGGATTGTCTGAACCACGATTTGTAGGATTGAATGATGGACTATGAAAGAGCGATCTGAGCCATAGATCGGCCACGATCTCTTGCACCGCAAGTCCCGGCCGTTTCATAGTTAATCCAGTAATCAGACAAGTATCATCTGATCTCGGTCACTTTATGGTCGGTTTCCCGGTCTATAGTCCGAGATATTTTGAGATTGAATTGCCTCAAACGTCTGCCGTAATTTTGTTCGCCTGTTCGCTTGCTGACTGACCGAGATCAGATGATACTTGTCTAGTAATCCCATGAATCATGGCTCAGACAATCCCTGTTCGACACCCGTGAGGATCGCATTCAATGCCACGTTGACATAGTAGTTCGCGTTCCCCAAACGATGCTTGACCAGGAGGCCGCGATCGGCCAGTTGATCCAGGTATTTGGCCGCAGTAAGCCGCGAAACGCCCAGGTCTCGTTCGACAAAGCTGATTTTGGTGTAAGGATGGGTGAACAGGTTATTGATTAAATCCTGGCTGTAGAACTTGAATTCGTCGCGGATGCGGCGCTTGTAGTCGAGCAGCGAATCTTTGATTGCCACGATCGTTCGCATGGTTTCTATGGCAGTCTGCTCGACCGCGGTCAGCATGTAGAGGACCCAATGCTCCCACACGTCCTGATTTCGAACGCTTTGCAGCAGGCGGTAGTATTCCTCTTTTCGCTGGGCGACATGCCGGCTCAAGTAGAGGACCGGTGTATCGAGCAGTCCCTGCTGGACGAGGTAGAGGACGTTGATGATTCGGCCCGTGCGCCCGTTGCCGTCATAGAACGGGTGGATGCTCTCGAATTGGTGATGGATGAGAGCCATTTTGATGAGCGGGTCCGCTTCGTAGACAGAATCGTCGTTGATGAACCGCTCGAGATCGCGCATCGTTCGGAGAATGGTTTCCGGGTCCTGCGGCGGCGTATAGACGGTGTTCCCCGATCCATCCTTGAGCACGGTTCCGGGGAGCCTTCGGAATCCGGCGCTGTTCTTTTCGAGCTCGGCCTGAATTGCGAGAATGTGGTTTATGGTGATGAGCGAGGTCTCCTGGACGAGGCGGAATCCAAGCTGCAATGCCTGCCGGTAGTCTCGGACCTCTTTCGCGGCGGGATTTGCGACAACTTCGGGGAACGCGTCGTCTTTGAACAGTTGATCGTGAGTGGTTACGATGTTCTCGATAGCGGAGCTGTCTTTCGCCTCCTGCATGCCGAGCGTGTTGATGAGGATTTCCTGGTTGGGTATGGAGACGGCCATACCCTTGACCTCCGCCAGTTTTCGGCTGGCGGTGGTGAGCTTTTTGGATATGGCCGGGGTGGTAAATCGGGCCGGGTTGAGATGCTCAAGCGGCGAAATCTCATTCATTGCGGTGTCCTGGTGTGCGCCGATTATGTATGATGCGCCGGTACATTATGGACGCAATGTATAGAGAATCGCTATTTTCTATACATAGGTGTTGGCCAATGTATAGAAAATGATTGTCTGAACCGGGATTTGTCGCATTAAATGATGGACTATGAAACGTCGCGGGCGGGCGGATGTGCAATGTGTTCATACGCGCGTGTAAAGCAACTACGTGGGTGCAAGGCAACCACGCGTGTGCAAGCAACCACGCGTGTAAAACGCGTGTCTGGTGGACCTTCGGCCAGTCGCCCTCGCGGGCGAACGTTTGGTTAAGGCTAAGTTGTAGCGGAATAAAGAATCGAACTTAAGGTTGTTGACCCGCCGGCCGGCAGAATGCCCTGCGAATGAATTCGCGGGCTACGAATGGCGCAAAGTCCGCCTCCGCGGACTCGGAGGGCAAGCGTCGGATTCGGTGAGGACGTTGATGGAGAGATAAGTTTTAGGCAGCGATTCCTGATTGCTTGGAGCTATCTGGTGGCTGCAACGCATACAGAATCGCGATTCTTTATACAGTTCTTCTTCACAGAATTTCTGGTGATCTGATCTCCGTCCGACTATTTGCGAAACCGTGACACGAAGGAAGTTGCGTTTCGGGTATGGAAATCGGGCGTATGGCCGGTTGCATTCACTCTCATTCGCATTTAAAAGAGTTGACAGTATTCTCTTCTTCACTTAATTCGATCACTCAATCTGCGCTCGGTCACGAGCATTGGTCGGGGCCAGGAGGCCTTCACGGGTAACCGTATGTTAACCGAGCGTGATTACTATCCAAGCTGGCCTGGACCTGAAGAGTATCAGCCCGCACTGTCATTATCACAAATTGATCTATTCGACGAGTGCCGGCGAAAGTGGCTGAATCATTACAGATATAAAAGTCTTCTTCCTTTAGCAACCAAGCGCAATCTTGAAATCGAAAAGAACCTTGTCGAATCGTCCGTCGGGTTGATCGCAGGTCATATCGTGCACGCGGCTATCGGACAGGCACTTCGGTAACGCAAAATGGGTAAACCACTACCGCCCGATATCTCAAAATATGGTACGGAGATTATCTTCTCTGAATTTGAATCCTATAGCCGACAATACGCCGATGAGTTGTTTCGAGACGGTCTTTCGCATGCAACGCCCCATGCATTCGCCCAGCCACTCGAACGCTTAGTGTTTGGCGGCGAATTTACCGGGGCTGAACGTGCCGATATTATAGGCAACGTAGAAACATGCCTAGAGAATCTCGTTTCGTCGGTCTTTTGGGCGAAACTTACAACGATGTCGCCGAGTGCAATTCAGTTCCAACCAGATGGATGGCACGAGGGTAAGGACGGGAAGCGAGAGAAGATAGCCTTTCCATGGTTTTGGGCAGGCTATGTTCCGTTCTACGCCAGTCACGATCTTCTAATCTACCTGCACAACAAGACGATAATCGTTGACTGGAAAACGGGAAAGCGAAACGTAGCAAAAGCTGAGGACCAATTGAACATTTATGCAGGTTTCGTCTCTACGATCCCGGAAAGAAGCGGGAAGGCCATCGAGATGCGCGCAATCTGGTTGGCGGATAGACCAGACGACACAAGCGCGTTCAAGCCGGCCCCATCTTTCATGGACAGATGGGTTCCGATATGGGAACGACGCCATCAGGATATATGCGCCTTGAAAGATCGAGCAACACACGACAAGGACAACATCAACAACTACTTCCCGATGACAAACCGCATCGATGCTTGTTGTGCTTGTAGATTTAGATCCTGTGACGGCGCAAAGCGCGTTACAGAGGATATGCGCCGAGCCGTCACAAGGTGGTCCAATCAGGAATACGAAGAGTAGCGAGCATTCTCGTTAACTGGACCGGCAAGCGTCCCGCAAACAGAGCATATGAAGCATGGCACTACTGGTGGTTCTGGCAATTCATATGCCTCACAGCAAGGTCCACGATGTTCGGATTCCCACTCTCCAGATGGAACGTAGCGTGGGCAGGCCGGGCAAAGGCGACAATAAACTACATCGGCATCATCTATTAGAAAACTGTGGTTGCCGTGCCGGTATTCTCGGCAAAGAGCCTTCGATAGTTGCTCGGTAGGCTGTTCTTGTAATAGAATAGTTACCATGTTAACTCCCTCTTCACATTCAAACGTTGTCACCGACGATCGGTGAGCGATATGTAAACCGCCTGCGCCCCGCTATTAACCGCTCTTGAGCGTGCTAGTTTTTTCTATGCCCTGATGAACGTTTCATTAACCCCTCCTGATCCGGTCAGCTTCTCCAATCTGATCGACGTTTATATATGCTGGTCTTCGGCGCAGCAGGAACCGCATGGTCGCCTAACAATAACCAAGAGTTCAGATATTTAGCGCAACTCGACACATTCAACGCACCAATAATCGGGCCGGGTCGACACGCTCACGCTTCCAATCATTTAATGTTTTCGCAAACCATCGTACTCAGAGCGTATTCTACTTTTCTTCTACTCGCTTTGCAGGAACTAAGACGGAAACTGGATTTAGTATTTGCATGAGTAAAGAGGCTGGGCCATTACTCCTCGAGTTAACAGTTCACAATGATTTAGCAACGTCACTGCATCAGCCGCCTTGCACCTTACTGCTTAGTATGATGAAACTTCAGTTCTTTCTCCAGGCAACTTACCGCTCGGGCGGTCTGCAAAGTCAATCTCGGATTCGAACAAATTTTTGAAAAACTAAATTCTACTTTATTGAAACCAATATATTAATCCACACATCTACATTTATTGTAGACGAATATACATCATATTATGAGAGGTGTG
>JBBROJ010000079.1:0-23437 GCA_038229495.1 Chthonomonadales bacterium | reverse complement strand
TCATCCCTCATCCCTCATCCCTCATCCCTGGACCTTCAACCCTCCATCTCTCCTCGCTTAACGGCTCGTCCGGGTCCGGCTGCGGCGGAAGCGCGCCAAACCTGACCAATTGATCCCTCGCGGCCTGTGTCGTGAGAAACGCCGCGAACCCCGCCCCCAGCAGCGCCAGTCCCACGCCCGAAAGCGCAAAGACCGCAGTTACCGCGAAAAGCGATGCTGTCAGCAAAAATGTAAACATGGGGGCGCTCATCGCCAGCAGGAATCCGTTCCGAAGCACGGACGCCAGGGCAGGCGGCCCGCCGCCTTCACGCTTCACGATTCGCGCCTCCCCCGCGACTAGAAGGGGCCAGTGATAGAAGCAGTTCATCGCCCAGAAGAGCGCGGCATACCCAAACAGAACAGCGAGGAGGAGAAAGGGGGCGGAACCGCGGCCGGCATAAAAGAAAATGTTTGCCACAAGTATCGCGGCGCCAAACGCCTGGAGCGTCCCAAGACCTACGGAGCGCCAATACACTAGCCGGAATCCGCGCCAGATGTCGACGTAGGATGGCTCATCCCGCTCGAATACTTTGTGAGCGAGCCAGCAGACGCCAGCATATAGGGGCGGGACAATGAGAAGGTAAAGAACGGCGGACGCCGCGACGGCAGCAATATTGGCGCGTCCATGCGCGGCGAGAATCGACAGCGGAATCGCGAGCGCGGCAAACAGGGTGAGACTGGCGGCGCACAAGAATCCGATGGCTTCCCACGCGGCGCGGATTCCAAATCGCAGTGTCCGGCCAGCTCGCAAGGGCGCGAGAAGCGGCGCGATGGAAATTTCTTTGTTCGGAATCTCTACAAGCTGGTCGGCATTCTTCATCTTCATGAGGTTACCGGGTAACGCGGCTGCTGTCAAGCGATGCCGGAGCGGTTCACGGCACTCCACGCGTGTGAAATGCGTGTGAAACGCGTGTGAAACGCGTGTGAAACGCGTGTCGTACCATGCGTGTAAAACACGTGTCTGGGGGGCCTTCGGTCAAACGTCCTCCGGTTAGACTCGTCCCGCCCGTGAGGGCGTTTGTCGGCTTGTCCGCCCCGCAGACGCCGGTTTTACACCAGTGGTCACGCAAGCGCTCGACATTAATATCCTCTTCCAGAGGATCTATTGAGGACACCCTGTTATCTTAAACGGAATTAATCCCACGTTAAGCGAGCTTTAAGCTATCTATGATAGAATTTCATCATTGACCATTTTCGATATTCTAGATGGCCGCTCCTATTTTCCGTCTTTATGCTCTGAAGAGGAGGATTCATCATTCCATGTCACACTCGAAAGGCCGGAGGGCATTCACTCTCATCGAGCTTCTCGTCGTTATCGCAATTATTGCTATTCTTGCCGCAATTCTGTTCCCCGTTTTCGCCCGAGCAAGAGAGAAGGCGCGGCAGGCGACCTGCACTTCAAACGTCAAGCAGCTCGGCCTGGCGTGGATGATGTACGCGCAGGATTTCGACGAAACGTTTCCGCCCAACAATTCGACCCAAGTCTCCGCCAACAATCCCAATCCGGAGTGGGAGCCATTTCCGGGAGGCAAGTTCCCCTGCAAGCCCTGCCGCCCGCGAAACAAGGTGACCAAGCTGCCGTACGATCCTCGCATATTCGCTCTTCCGTACATCAAGAATACGGATATTTTCAAGTGCCCCAGCGACGTGGGAATCAGCGCTTCGCTCGTGCCCGCGGAGCCTACGGGCGGCATCGCGGTGTGGAAAGCGCACGGTACCAGCTACTGCCTGAACACCGTGATGACGCGCCTGGGCACGATGGCCGCGATTCCCAGGCCGGCGGACACTTATATGGGAGCGGAGATATATTCGTGGCACTCGGGTGATCCGTTTACCTATTGGAGTCAGGGCAACTCCGGCCCGGCTCGCGTGGCATACTTCGCGGACGGCCATGCTAAGCTCGCAACGGAAAATTTTATTGCATCGCAGTGCACGCCTCAACCGGCTTTTCCAAACGACGCCGGCGGCTTTACGCCCGTATTCTGATGATAAATATGAGAATAAGCAGACTATCCTTCCTCGCTCCGGCAATCGTCCTTGCCGCCCTTGCGGGCTGCCGGGGCGAGTCCGGCAGCGTGCTCGGAAAACCGCCCGGCTCGCCCGGCTCACTTGGCTTACATTGGCAGGATTCCATCACGACAGTCAGCGCCGTGTCGGCTCTCAAAGCGCCTATGTCTCCTGTAACTCTCCGGGGAACGATGATCGAGAAGTGCCCCGTCGCGGGGTGCTGGTTCATGCTGCGTGACAAGACGGGCATAATCAAAGTCGATACGAAGGCCGCGGGATTCGTCGTCTCCGAAGTCCCACTCAATACGGAGATGACGGTCGCTGGCATGCCGGTCACGACCGGCGAGCGTCGAATCGCGGCGAGCGGACTTCGCTATTAATGAGTGGGACAGTGCGCGCGTTGATCGTAGGTGGAGTGTTGGCGGCGGGCGCGGCAGCGCTCGCCGCCTACTTTTCTACGTCGCCCAACACTCCGGCCCTGGACGTCTCTCCCACTAGCAGGCCAGACGATCGCGGACCAGCCATGTGTCCGTGGCGCGAACCTGCGAAGGACATGCAGGCCCTGTTCCCCGGCGCAACCGGTTATCACGCGGAAACGGTCGTGCTGAGCCGGCACAGGCTCGACATCGTCAAGAAATTAGGGACCGGATACCGAATGGAGACCACCGCACTCTACCTTTATCGAGTCGAGAAACGGGGCGGCACAATGGGCACGATCATGGTTCGGCGTGCGGCCGGGCCGCACGGCGCGATAGAAGTCGTTGCCGGCATCGTCCCGGAGGGTCGGGTGGCAGGCGTTAGGATTCAGCGGCATCGCGAGCCAGGCGCCATCACCGATGCCATTACCTCTTCGCAATGGCTGGCTTCATTTAAGGGAAAGACAGCCGATGCATCGTTCAAGATGGGTGTCGACCTGGTGCCGGTTGCAGCGGACGCACTCGAAGCCGCCAATACGGTAGCCGCCGAGGTCCATGCGCTGCTGGTGGAGCAGGCCGAATCGGACCCCGCTGCCCATCACGCGCCTCGTCACTGATTCTCGCGAATTCCATAACCCGGATTTTTCACCCGGTGAGCGGCAAACGGCGCTGCTGCATGCGACGGAGGTTGCTTCCTACGAGGGATTTACGAATATTCCGGGCTAACTGCCATGAACCGCTTATGATTCTCCTCGCGCTAAGAAACCTCTCGCGACGCCCTCTGCGTACGGGTCTCACGCTGCTCGGCCTCGCCGTTTCCATTGCCGTGCTGGCCTGCCTGCTCTCATTCGGCGAGGGTTATCAGGGCAGCCTGCACAGCGAGCTCGACCGCATGGGAATGCAGATAATGGTGGTTCCGCTCGGCTGTCCCTACGATGCCGCCGCGCGTGTTTTGAAGGGGCGCGCGCTGGATGTCAGCCTTCCGATGGACGCGCTTCGGACCGTTCGGTTGGACCCAGCCGTCGCGATAGCCGCGCCGGTCTATACCGCCGTGCTCCCCCGTCCGGAGGAAGGTCGCACTGACCTGTGGGTCGGAATCGATGAATCGAGCCGAGCGTTGAAACCGTGGTGGAAAATGACCGCCGGGTCCTCATGGTTTAAGGGGCCCGACAGCGTGATTCTTGGAGCCGAGGCGGCGCAGACGGAGCTCCGGAAGCCGGGCGACCGCTTCTACAGCCCGGAGACGAAGCGCGAATTCGCGGTTGCCGGCGTGCTGGAGCGAAGCGGCACCAGCGACGACAGCCTGTTTTTCGTACCGCTCGCCACCGCCCAGGCCATGTTCCACGAACCCGGTCGCCTCACCGCCATCGCTATACGGCTGAAGGACCCGGCGCTCGTTACCGAGGCGACCGACCGGTTGCAGGAGATCAAGGGCGCGCAGGTAGTTACGATGACGGAGATGATGGGCACGTTCCTGAATCTAGTCGGGGCGGCGCGAACGCTGGCGCTATCAATCGCTACCGTGGCGATTGCAATCAGCGCGCTGAGCGTGTTCAACACCATGATGTCGGCGGTTCTGGAGCGAACGCGTGAATTGGGAGTCCTCCGCGCAGTCGGCATGTCGCGGGCATCCGCGTTCGCGCTGATGGCTGTCGAATCGATAGTCGTTTCCACGGTGGGGGGGCTGCTCGGTCTTGTGCTGGCGTGGGTTGCCGGGCGAGGAGTGGAGCAGGCGGTGCGACCGTACATTCCTCTTGCGCCCGATGCGGGACTGCCGAGCCTCACGGCCGGGTCTGCCGCGCAGTGCCTGGCGCTGATGCTCGTTGTCGGACTGCTGGCCGGTCTCTACCCAGCGTGGCAGGCGAGCCGCCTTCGCCCCGCCGAAGCCCTGCGAATGGATTAGTCGGGATTCTTTTTTGCCATTATGAACATTTTGAACATAATGAGGACGGGGAGCGAGGCAATAAAGTGGCAATGGGTTCATGGCTGGAGGGCCCGCGGTCAGTCGTCCTGGCGGTCGAAAAAACACTTACGAAAGAGGTCTAATGTCTTTCCCCATTACGTTCAATATGTTCATAATGGCTAAACTGCCTTTCGGACCTTTCCCATGATTGGAACTCTTCACTTAATTTCGGCTAATTTGCTGCGGCGCAGGATGCGAAGCGGAGTTACCGTTGCCGGTGTAGCGGTGGCGGTCGCGGCGCTGTTCAGCCTGGTTTCATTCCAACGCGGCTACCACTCCGGACTGAAGGGCGAGCTTGATCGGCTTGGGGCGCACCTGCTCGTTGTGCCAAAGGGCTGTCCCTACGATGCAGCCTCCATCGCTTTGCACGGCGCGAGCTGGCCGTGCTATCTCAAGAGCGCATACCTCGATACGGTGCGAAAGACCCCGCATGTTGCGGTTGGTGCGCCTGTCTTCATGTCAGCTGTATATAATCCGGCCACCGGAGCGCAGACGGTATATTGCGGCACCGAGCCGGATATAGTGGCGCTAAAGCGCGTCTGGCATATTCAGGGCCGGTTTCCGGGAGCCGGCGAGCTGCTGATTGGCTCTGAGACGGCGAAAGCGAACGGCTGGACTGTGGGGAAGACGGTGGCGATGCCGGGCCTGGAGCACCGAAACGGGCGCATTAGTGGAGTTATTGGGCCGACACAGGGTGCGGACGACCTGTTTATCTACATACCTCTCGCCGATGCGCAGAAACTCTTCAAGAAGCCGGGGCAGCTTACCCACATTCTAGTGCGGCTGGACGACCCGGAGCAGGTGGACAGTGTCGTCAAGGATCTGAGGGGATGTGACGCCGGACTCGAAATGAACGTCGTGCCGCTCGGCCACCTGTTCAAGACCATCGAAGATTTGGTTCGCAGTACGCGGCTGCTGCTGGGGTGCGTCGCGTTGGTGGCCCTGCTGGCGGCCGGCGCGGGTGTCAGCAACACGATTCTGATGGCCGTAGTGGAGCGGACGCGAGAGATCGGCGTGCTTCGCGCCGTAGGCGCATCTCGCGGCGACGTGTTCAGATTGATATGGGCCGAGACGGTAGCGCTCTGCCTGGCGGGCGGCATTGTGGGCGTGCTGGCTGCGATTGCGGGCGCGCGCGGCGTCGAGGGATGGCTGCGGGCTCGGCTGCCGTTCGCGCCGGGCGGCGCTCTGGTACAGACGGAAGCGAGCGTGGTCCTCTTCTGCATTGCGGGCGCGCTGCTACTCGGGCTGTTCGCAGGTACGCTTCCGGCGTGGCGCGCGGCGCGACTCTCACCCGTCGAGGCTATACGGTCTGCTGGAGGGAATCGTTGATGGTGGACCTGGCGCGAGACGAACACGTGGCGCGCATAGAGCGTACGGCCCTAACGGTGGCTGAGGCGGAGAACCTTTCGAAGGTCTACCGGCGCGGGGATGAGGAGGTGCGCGCGGTGGACGGTATCTCTTTCCGGATTGACGAGGGCGAGTTCGTGGCGGTGGTTGGGCCGTCGGGCGCGGGCAAGTCGACACTGCTTCAGCTTCTCGGCGGCATGGACACTCCCACGTCCGGCAATCTTCGGCTTGCAGGGCGCGAATTAAGCGGGATGGGGGACGGGGAGCTGACGCGCCTGCGGCGTGGATTCGTAGGATTCGTGTTTCAGCATTTCGGCCTCGTGCCCACGCTTACGGTCGCGGAGAACGTAGCTCTGCCCTGCCTCTTCAGCCATTGCGACTCGCGCGAGGCGAAGTCGCGCGTGGATTCACTGCTGGAGCGTGTCGGTCTTACGCAGCGCAGAAAACACTCTCCTGCGCATCTGTCGGGCGGCGAAATGCAGAGAGTCGCTATTGCCCGCGCGCTGGTCAACTCGCCAAAGCTGCTTCTTGCCGACGAGCCGACCGGCAATCTCGACAGCCAGACCAGCGCGCGAATCCTCGAGCTTTTGCATGAGTTGAACGGGGACGGCCTTACTGTAGTCGTGGTTACCCATAATGAATCGCTGGCCGCCGCCGCCGAGAGGCGAATCACGCTCCGCGACGGCAAGATTGTTGAAAATGCTTCATAACCGCCACGCCTCCGGGCAACCCCGTCCTGCTTTTCCGCGACATTTCGACTACTCCTGCCTGCACGTGTATGTCAGATCGTCGAAGTAGATTCGCTGGGCGTTGCCGTCGATCCGCGTCGTAACAATGCCGAACCTGTCAAAGCGCGTGCCGACTGCGCGGCGGCCCGTGCCGAGCTCGAGCGTAAGCGACTGCCTGCCGAACGAGACCCGGATAGAGCCGTTCCCCTCCTGCGAATATTCGAAACGGAAGTCGTGCGGCGCGCCATCGGGATAGATCCGATTTGCCTGAAAACCCCCGTAGCTGCTTTTGCCCTCTCCCCCGAGACGATAGACCGGATAGAGGAAGAACCCCTCGGAACTCGGTCCCTCGATGGCGACGCCCATGAAATCATCCGGGATTGCCGTGTCCTGCGCGTCGCGTATGGCGGTTGTCGTGGCGGAGTTGAAGAAGCCGATGAGGGTTGTACTGTCGCTGACGCCGCGCCGAAGACTGACTCGACCGCTCGCATGCAACGGCTTGTCCAGAGTCAGGGGCGGAAGACGGTCGGCGTACCAGGCCATCTTGTTCCGGTAGCGGCCGTCGCCCCGGTAGACCGTGCCACCCAGCTCGCCTGCACCGTTCCCGCCGGCAAAACGCGTACCGCTGAACCCGAAATCGAAGCGGGGCCGCACGTCGGACGACAGGTAGCTGCGGCGGTTCCCGACTCCCTCCCAATGCGGATCGCGACCGAACCGCTCTGTTTCGCCGTTGACCGTTATGTCGTCCAGCCAGACCTCGCCGCCGTCGTCCACGCTCTTGATAATGTTCAGCATGCCGATTCGATTGAACGCCGCGCCCTCCGCTCGATGGCCTGGTTCCAGGTTGCAGACCGCCGTGCGGTCATCAATGGTCGCCGTAATAGCTCCCGCCCCACCCGCGCCATCAGGGTCGTACTGAAGCGACCACTTATGCGGCGTGCCGTTGACCGCGAATTCGAGCATTTTCTGCCTGCCGGTGGCGGGATCGCGCGTCGTGAAGCCCTGCGGACTATCGCCGCCAGCGCGCCATTTGCGGTTGGCATATTCGAGGTAGAGGTAGAAGTAGTCTCCCCGTCCCTGAATGCGCAGCGCGATGGAGTTGGGCGTTCGCCACTCGTTGAGCGTGCCTGAGTTGAAGAAGCCGAGCAGGAGGTGGAACTTGCGCCCCGTGCAGGCCAGGACGCCGGAGGCGCTGAGGCGGCTGTCAAGAGTTTGATTTGGGATTTTACGGGCGTAGAAGGCGGGAGTAGCGTCTGGCGTGATGAACCCGCCTATTTCGCCAGCCCCGCGTCCCGCGTGAGCGGTCGGGCTGAAGCCGAAGTCCTGCCGCACCGTGCGCGGCGCGGGATCGGTGGCGCGGTTGTTGACGGCCTCCCAGCCGGGAGCACGGTCAAACCGTTCGGTCCGCTCCATGTAGCCGGGGCTTCTCGCGGGCGAGGCGGCGGCGCAGAGCGCCAACGCCATCAGGCAGGCTGCCGTCCGCTCCCATCTTCCCGCAAGAAAGACTGCCATCCGCGGCCTTCTTCATATGTCATGAGCGCATGGATAATGTCGTGCATTCGGACGGAACCACGCGTCGGCCATGCTATCCTGTTAAACGGTCCGTTCATTGAAGGACCTCGTCCTGCACAGGGTGGAGCAGAAGCGGGTGGTTATGCTCCCCATTGGCGCTCGCCGGGCGCAGGAGGAAATCCACCTCAATCGGTGTGTTCGAGGTCCGCAGCAGCCGCGACGAATCACGCTCCTACCGCTGACATTACAGAAGTGCGGGCAGTATTCTCGTTGCATGCTTGCGCCACGCCGTGCGGCGGCCATTGGCAGCTACATTCTCGACTTCCGAAACACAGGTTCCCATCCCCATTTTGGCAAGCGAATCTAGGAGGAGCGGCACCCATTCTTCAAGCAGGATTGTTCGAATGAACCGTCCATACAGGGCTGTTCGGCGCGAATCGAGCGAATCCTGCGTGGGAGAGAGGAGTGGCAAGGCAGGCCCGATCCGTTTCTATAGCGGCGCCCCCCGGCCCCCAATTCTGGGGGAGTTGGCCCCCTCTCGCCCCAGGGCCGGTCACCGCGAAGACGCGAAGAGCGCGAAGAATGTCAACGGCGGTTTGAACCACAAAGGCACCAAGACACAAAGAAAGACCGCCAAGAAAGACGATGAATCCCGATCTGGGTCTTCCCCCGTGGTCCCCGTGTTCCCCGTTGTTAATTGGTTCTTTCGGTCCGGCTTAGGGCAGGGTTCTTGTGAGACACAGGACTCTCCGAACCTCATCGCCAATACTCTATGAAGCAGGCGGCTTGCCACAAGCGCTCGGCCCGAGTTTGGTTTGGCTGCGTTAGCTCATGATCCTGCAGTAACTTTTTCACGGGAAGCGAGGAGAACATGCGAAGAATATCCATAAAGTCTGCGTCGGTGGCGCTCGGTTTGGCGGCTGTGTCAGCGCCCGGCATAGCCGACACGAGCATCATTGCGCCCGGTGCGAAACTGGAGAAGCTCGCCGGCGGCTTCGAGTTTACCGAGGGGCCGGCCGCTGATTCGAAGGGGAACGTCTATTTCACGGACCAGCCAAATGACCGCATTCTAAAATGGAGTGTCGGCGGCAAGCTCACCACGTTCCTACAGCCATGCGGACGCTCCAATGGCCTTTGCTTCGATTCGAAGGGAAATGTGTGGGCCTGCGCGGACGATAAGAACGAATTGTGGTCAATCGAGCCTTCGGGCAAGCACGCCGTCGTGCTGAAGGATTATTCCGGCAAGCTCCTGAACGGCCCCAACGACCTCTGGATTCTCCCTGATGGCGGCGTCTACTTCACGGATCCCTTCTACAAGCGCCCGTATTGGAAGCGCGGACCCATGGAGCAGGACGTACAGGGCGTCTACTACCTCGCGCCGGACCGAAAGAAATTGAGCCGCGTGGCTGCCGATTTGCAGCAGCCCAACGGGATTATCGGGACGCGGGACGGAAAGACCCTCTACGTTTCGGACATCGGCGGCGGCAAGACCTATTCTTATGATATTCGAAAAGATGGTTCGCTTGCGAACAGGCGGCACTTTTGCAGCTTGGGCTCAGACGGCATGACCATTGACAACGAGGGAAACGTATATCTCACCGGCAAGGGTGTTACCGTTTTCGACAAATCGGGCAAACAGATTGAGCACATCGACGTGGCCGAGCCATGGACCGCAAATGTCTGCTTCGGCGGCGCGGACGGCCATATGCTCTTTATTACCGCCAGCAAGAGCCTCTACGGAATCCGCATGCGAGTAAAAGGCGTCGGCAGCCAATAGAACCCTCTCATCAGTTGCGGCCTGGCCGGCCCAACTCCGGCCTGCGCGGCTCTGGTACAATAAGTATGCTGAAATCGATTCATCACGCTGCGGTTCAGCATTCGTTAATGGAACTTAGGAGCGTGTGAATCCGCTCAAAATTAAAAACAGAGATCCCGAGTTCGCCCCGACGCGATGTTTCACAATCCGGTTCATCTCCCAATATCAGATACACTGCCGGCGGCTTCATGAGGCCGTGGCCATGATTATCTTTCGAAGGAGCTCCGTACTTGCGACCCAGAGCGTCAGTCTATTTATCCGCGGGCGTGCTCGTAACGTCACTGTTGTTTGCTCGCCAGACTCGTTCATCCGTAACCTGTAACGTCTGCTTCGCGCCGGTGACCGCTAGCGTCTCGGCGCCTCATTTGGAAATAGTGAACGCGGCAGACGTGCATATCCGCTCTCAGGAAGAGGAAGCGCGCGAGCGCGGCGTGTTTCTGCCCGTCCTGGTGCACGGCGATTTGAGGCGCAAAGAGGTTGCCCTTACGTTCGACGACGGTCCGCACCCATTATGGACGCCGAGGCTTCTCGACCTGCTAAAGAGCCTGAACGTACACGCGACGTTCTTCGTGGTCGGCAAAATGGTGGATCGCTATCCCTCTCTCGCTATGCGCGAAGTAGCGGAGGGGCACGAATTGGCGAATCACACCTATAATCATCCCAACCTGACAAAGCTGACCGTCGAGCAGGTCCAGGATGAGCTTCGAAAGGGCGCGGACGCGATTCGACGCGCTGTCGGCTATGCGCCGGTGTTCTTTCGCCCGCCGGGGGGCCAGTACAACGCGGCCACCCTGCTGGCAGCGCATCAGCTCAAGCTGACGCCGGTGCTTTGGACCGCGAACTCCAAGGATTTTCTGCACCCTGTGCCCGAGGTCCTTGAGCAGAGATTGCTCTCGGCTCCGGCAAGCGGCGGAATTCTCCTCTGCCATGACGGCATCGAGGAGACCATGCGGATTCTGCCAAACCTGGTATCCCGGCTTCGCGCCACCGGCTATACCTTTGTAACCATTTCCGAGCTGGCCCGGCGCTTCAAAAACTGAAGCAGCCGACATTTATGTAACGAAGGGCGGCCGCCGGCGGGAGGACGGCTGCCCGAGGTATCAAAAACTTGAACGATCCGAACGCAACGATGCGACCCGTTTTCTTCGATGAATCACGCCGTCGCTGGCCCTGGGTTCTTCGGCTTGGCATTGCTCTCCTTGTTGTCGCATCCCTCGCCCTTACCTGCTTCCTTGTCAGCGTTCTCGCGCTGCCGCTGCTGCCGCACAACCAGCTTCCCAGAGTCAAGGAATCTCGCGAGGCGGGAAACCTCGAGCCCAGGCTGAACGAGCGCCAGAAAGCCAAGACCCATTTCGTGCTCAAGCGCGACAAGAAGCAGCTCGCGAAGGCCATTCGGCAGGACCGCGAGAAGACGGAGAAGGACCGGCAGTCGCGGCAGATGGGCGTGTTCACCTCCGGGCCGTCACCGTTCAACACGCAAACTGTGGTTTGCGGATTCTACGTCAATTGGGAAGAGACCTCGAGGGCTTCGCTCCGGCGCAACATCGGCGAGATTACGCACTTCTTTCCGGAGTGGCTCCACCTCGCGGCAGACGGACGCTCCTTCACGGACGGGCGAAACCCGGAAGACAAGAGCGACATCGATCCGTTTGTCCGCTCGCACGGCGTGCCGATCATCCCGATAATCAACAACTATCTGCCGGACGGGGCGAAAGCCAATGGCGGCCCATGGGATACGAACGCAATCCACCGGCTAGTTTCAGTTCCATCGAATGAGACGGCGTTTATTGCAAGCCTGAAGCGAACGCTCCTGGCCGAGAAGTGGCAGGGCGTCAACATCGACTTTGAGGAGATAGCGAACGCGGATCGCGAGAACCTCGTGCTGTTCATAAAGGAGCTGCACGATTCGTTCGCGCCTGCCGGCCTGTTGGTGACGCAGGATGTGCAGCTCGAATCGGACGGCTTCGACATTCCCAGGCTGGCGCAATACAACGACGCCATCATTCCCATGCTGTACGATCAGCATTCGCCGGGGGATGAGAATGGGGCCGGATCGATTGCGGGCATCGGCTGGACGAAGAATCATATCGACGCGTTGTTCAAGCAGGTCCCGCCGGGCAAGGTGATCCTGGGTTTTGGAAACTACGCCTACGATTGGCTGAAGGGCAGCAACAACGCGTCCACCTTGACCTACCAGACGGCGGTGATACAGGCGAAGGAGTCGCAGGACCCGAAGAACCCTAGCGTCGCTCAGATCAAGATCGACCCGCAGACGCTGAATCCGTTCTACACCTATTCGGACGACGCGGATAAAGAGCATGTTGTCTGGATGATGGACGCGACGACGACCTTCAACCAGTGGAGCGTGGCGCGGGCCTACAAGCCGCGCGGATATGCGCTGTGGTACCTGGGGTCGGAGGACCCGAGCCTGTGGAAGGTGATGGGCCGGACGCAGCTCGGAACCTATGCGGCAAATACGGGGAATCCGGCGAAACTCGCGAAGTTGGTGGACAGCGGGGAGCTGGATCGGATATCGTACGGGCGGCAGTCGGAAGTGGATTTCGAGGGGGAAGGTGAGCTTCTTGACGTGGTGGCCGAGCCGAACGAAGGTCACCGCACGATAGCGCGCGACCCGAAGACGGGCCTGATCAACAGCATCTTTTATGAGAACTATCCGTCGAGCTACGTTGTACGGCGTTACGGCCACAAGCCGAAGTCCATCGTCCTGACGTTCGACGACGGGCCAGACCCTACGTGGACGCCGCAGATTCTGGATATTTTGAAGCGGGAAGGCGTGAAGGCGACCTTCTTCGTGATTGGCCAGCAGGCGATGTCGAATCCCGGCCTCGTGGCGCGGATGTGGGAAGAGGGCCACGAGATTGGGAACCACACGTGGTCGCACCCGAATCTGGCGGAGGCCGGCAAAGAGCGCACGCTGCTGGAGATCACCTCGACGCAGCACATTATCGAGGCGATTACGGGCCACACGACCACGCTGTTCCGGCCTCCGTACGCCATCGACGTGGAACCGCGAACGGGCGGTGAGCTGAAGCCGATCATATTGGCGTCCAAGTGGGATTTCATTTCAGTGGGCGAAAAGAACGACCCGCAGGACTGGAACCTCGCGGCGGTCTCGGGGACCGGAAAGACGGGCGCGGACAGGATTGTGGAAAGCGCGTGGACCGAGCGCGCTGCGGGAAACATTATCCTGCTGCACGACGGAGGCGGCGACCGTTCGGCGACGCTGGCCGGTCTACCTCGAATCATCGAGCAGTACAAGAAAGCGGGCTACCAGTTCATTTCCGTTGCGCGGCTTCGGGGCGTGTCACGGTCGTCCATGTTTCCCTCCATTACAGGCCGCGAAGTGGCGCTGGTGGGCGTCGACAAGTGGGTGTTCGAGGCGACCTACCTGTGGCAAAGGGTGCTGGTTACTCTGTTCACGCTGTCGATCGTGTTGGGCATTTCTCGCCAGCTCTTTTTGACCGTCCTCGCGTTGGTGCAGCGGCGAAGGGAAGAAGGGGAGAAGGGGAGAAGGGAAGAAGAGCTTTCACCTGGCATCCCTTGCTCCCTTCCTCCCTTCCTCCCGTCCGTTTCCGTGGTCATCGCCGCCTACAACGAGGAGAGAGTGATTGCGCGGACGGTGCGGTCGGTGCTGGCAAGCGACTATCCGTCTGATCTGCTGGAAGTAATTATGGTGGACGACGGGAGCCGCGACGGCACGTTCCGGGCGGCGAGCGAGGAGATTGCGTCAGAGATTGCGTCGGGTCGGGTGGTCTGCCTGCAAAAGGAGAACGGCGGAAAGTCGAGCGCGTTGAACCTGGGGCTGACGCGGGCGAAGGGCGACGTGATTGTGGCGCTGGACGCGGACACGCTGTTCGCGGCGGAGACTGTTGGGCGTTTGGCGCGTCGATTCGCGGACCCCGAAGTCGGCGCGGTGAGCGGGAACGTGCGGGTGGGCAACGCGAACAACATCCTCACGAAATGGCAGGCGCTGGAGTACATTACGAGCCAGAACTTCGACCGGCGCGCGTACGACCTGTTGAACTGCATCACGGTGGTTCCGGGAGCGGTAGGCGCGTGGCGGCGGCAGGCGATTCAGGATGTGGGCGGCTATACGAGCGACACGTTGGCCGAGGACATGGACCTGACGTGGAAGATTCGGCGAGCGGGCTGGCGGATTGTGAACGACAGCTCTGCGCTGGCGTTTACCGAGGCGCCGGAGAGCCTGCGGAACCTGGCGCGCCAGCGATACCGCTGGGCGTTTGGAACACTCCAGAATCTATGGAAGCACCGTTCGGCGTTTGGGCGGCATGGAGCGTTCGGGCTGGTGGCGCTGCCGAGTCTGTGGATGTATCAGATTCTGTTCCCGGCGATCTCGCCGATAATGGATATCACGGTGATTCTGGCGCTGGCGGCGGGCAACGCGGGCCACGTGCTGGCGTACTATGGGCTAATGGTGGGCGTAGAGTTCCTGGGCGCGGCGCTGGCGTTGTGGATGGACAAGGGTTCGTGGAAGCTGCTGCCCTGGCTGTTCTTGCAGCGGTTCGTCTATCGGCAGATGATGTACTACGTGATTCTGAAATCGCTCTTCGCGGCTGTGCGCGGCGGCGCGGTGGGCTGGAACAAGTTTGAGCGCAAGGGCACCGCGCAAATGGAATCGGTTCCGAAGCTGGTGGAGGAGCGGGTCGCAGAGGTGGTGTGAGGTTGATGGGTCGGTGGGGTCGGTGGGGCCGGTAGCGGAATCGTGAGATTCCCCGACCGGCTGTTTGATTCAATTTGCCATTGATGGCGGTTCGGCCCATAATAAGATCGAGGAGTAATCGAAATGTCAATTACAATCGATCTCGCCCCGGACATGGCGGAGAAGTTGGAGAAGCGGTCAGCGGATGCGGTGCAGGCGACCGAGGAAATGATGCGTGGTGGATTCCTCAAGCCGTAAGGACATTACCGATGCGTAGCGAATAGGATACAATGGAGTTCGTTGAGGCACGTAACTTTAGCCTGAGGCGACCCGCGCACTTCGGTGGGGACGAAGATTACCGTGCATTGCAGAACGATCTCATTAACAGCCCGAAGCGCGGCGATGTCATTCCTGGTTGCGGTGGAGTTCGCAAGTACCGATTTGCGGATAGGTGACGGGGCGAAGTGAAGCGAGGCGGGCTCCGCGTTGTGTACGTATATGTTGAGGAGGAAGCGGTGATTTTGTTGCTCGGCCTGTACGGCAAGGGCGAGGCAACAGATTTGACCTACGATCAGAAGCAGGTCGTTTCAGAACTCGCCGAAAAGTTCAGACAAGAGGTCCGCAACAGGAGAGAATCCCGATGAGTATCAAACCGAATGACGATCTTACTAAGAGTGTGTTGAAAAACAGCCCCCCAACCCCGAAACCTGGGGGGGTCTATGCCCGCCTGACCCCTCTGTCTCCCCCAGGATTGGGGGTTGGGGGGCAGGGCGCAGGCACGTCACCGGCTTTTTCAACACTCACTAAGGGGCCCACGTTCTTTGATGACCTGGTTCATGGTCTCAACGAAGGCATTGAGTGGGCGCAGGCACAGCGCGACCTCCCGGTTGTTGAAATCGGCCCGGCCCCTGAGACGCGTCAATCCAGACCAAACGGCGCCACCAAGATATCAAGGCCTGGTGAAGCCATGGAGCGCAGGCATTTAGTGCGGGACAAAAAGTCAGGGAGGTTCAAAGCATTCGATAGGCAAATTGTCCGAACGGTGAAAAAGCAGGTTTATACGGGCGACTAAACGCTCGGTCAAGTGACCCGTTTGGTCAAGGCGATGCAGATGATCGATTATCCGGGCCCATGGAGGGAATCCCCGGTCTTTGCTGCGTGTCAGTCTTCCCATCCTGCTTTGCGGCGAATGCCTGTTAGCCAACGTTTGTGGCTGCAGATGTACTCCCGATCGGCTTGCAGCGCGTGTACCTCCTCCTTCCTGAAGAACCAACAGGGACGGTACGCGTGTTCCTTTTTGTTCAGCAGGTGGCCGGTTAGGCGGCCACGGCGCATCAGAGTCCTGACGGTCGGCTTGGCAATGCCGAGAATGTTTGCGACCTGGCGGGTGGAGTAATATTCGCCATGGCTTCGCTTGCACGTCCTGCTCTCGCCTCTCTCCGGGAACTCGTGGATGTCGAGATCTTCATTATGCGGACGGTAGACTGTCTCTCCGATTCCGGCTGGACCCCCAGAAATAGCATATTGATTCCCACGACGGCGGCCCGCGCCAGACAGGGAATCATCTTTTCGCCATCCTCATTCGGCAACTACGACCGGCAGAAGAAAGACGCACATCTCCCATACAAATAGCACCGAACCAATAATTGCGGCACAGCGCCCGTGCGAGACGTCTACGAAGATTATCCCTGGCACGTCGCGCATGCGAAGGGCCTTTTCGATGAGTCGCGCAGCCAGGGATGCGGGCGCGCGCCCGCTCAGTTGCGCTATGCGATTCAACTCCTCGGCCACGCCTTTTGGAAGCCGCAAGGAGAACGGTGTAGATGCACCCATCAAGTTATCCTTTGCAGGTATGCTGTCACTTGTAAATTTGCGCATACATTGAATGCAGCATACATTACCACGCGGTATCGAAATAAATTGCACAACGAACATACAGAGGGCGATCATCGCAAGGGAGAGAATTCAGACGATACCGCTGACCGGTCGAGGGACGTCCTGGCCGCGAAACGTGATGCTATGCATGCGAAACGTGATATTGTGCATTATGCTCGACTGAGTTCCGTCGTGGTATGGAGGCTGCTAAATGGTACTGGCGGAGTGGACAATAAAACGCATAGCGTTGTCTCTTACGCTATTGTTAGCCGCGTGCCATGCGCCTCTCATCCCTTCCTCGCATGCTGCGGTTCCCTCAAACCAAGCAAAACCCCAGGAATCGAAGACTGCATCCGAAGAGGAGGACGACTTCAAAATCACTCTCGCGGCGGTGGATCCCGCGCGCGGGGTCATTCTCCTGGGTTCCACAAAGCCGAGCCGGTTATTCCTGTTTACTATTTCGTCAGACTATACCTTGACAGAGGAACTGCAACTAAGCGTTCGTGATTTCGATTCGTTCCCCCAGCACGCCGCGTTCTCTCCGGACGGGAAGTGGATAGCAATCGACGAAGATGGCGGAACCGGACCAAGCCGTTGTTTCGTTCTCGATCGTCGCGACCTGAAGCCGTTGCTTATTTTGAACGGCGCGAGCGACTACGCCGAGTTGGAGTTCACGCCCGACAGCCGTTTTCTGACGGCATGCTCCAACGGTGGATTTTTTGCTCTCCGGTTATCCGACGGCTGCCGTACCAATGCCGTTATTCCCTATGGCAAGGTAATCTTCGATGGATCGTTGGAGTTCATCCCATGGTCGGGCGGCAGATGGATATTGGGAACAAAAGACAATAGAGTGCCTCCGGAGCTGTGGCGGCAGAGCGGAGGGCGAATCACGCGGGCGGGGCACAGGTTCAAGAGAGGAACGAATGTGTCCATACTATTCGCGCGGGCGAACGCACACCGGGCAGGCAGCGCAGCGAACGGCAGATCGATCAGCACGGTTAAGCAGTTCGCTCCACCGCCGGACTCCGCTCTCTCCCGGTTCGCTCGCGACGATTATAAAATCGGATTCTCTCCAGGCGGCGATCGGATAGCGCTTCGCTCAAAGAAACGCGATTCGCTTGCGGTCTTTTCGGCCCGAACCGGAGACTTGCTCTCGACGATTAATCCAGGTGGCAGAATAGTATCGCAAGAGTGGTCGTTCCAACCTGGAGGAAGACTGATTCTTGATCCGGACGGCGAATCTGTTCACTTTTGGGCGGCCGCGACTGGAAAGCTGATATTGACGTTCAGACCCTGTCTGAATCGAAAAGAGAGGGAGGCATTTGAAAGCGAATGGATCGCATATACCCCAGCCGGATTGTACGCAGGCTCGGAGAACTGTTTGAAGTACATGGCAGTTGGAAAAATGCTGATGAAGAAGGACGTTGCTCGAATTAACCGCTTGCTCACAGAATTTATGCCGCACATCGCGTCCGGCAGATCCGGATCAGAGCGCTAAATCTTACGTGCAACTGCATCCAGCGCCTTGACCTGTTTCAAGAGGGCATGCAGCTCAGACAGCCTGAACATCGTGGCCGCGTCGGAAAGACCCTTCTCCGGCTCCGGGTGGACCTCCATGAACAGCGCGTCGATTCCCACGGCGGCGGCGGCCCGCGCCAGATAGGGAATCATTTCGCGGCTGCCGCCGGACGAAGCGCCCGCGCCTCCGGGTTTCTGCGTGCTGTGCGTTGCGTCGAAGCAGACCGGGTAACCGAGCGCGCGCATTTGCGGCAGGCTCGTCATGTCCACCACCAGCGTGTTGTAGCCGAAGCTTGCCCCGCGCTCCGTCAGCATCAGGTTGGAATTGCCCGCCTCAATGACCTTCTTCACCACGTTCGCCATGTCCCAGGGCGCGAGAAACTGGCCCTTCTTTACGTTGACCGCCTTGCCGGTCTCTGCCGCCGCGACCAAAAGATCGGTCTGACGGCACAGGAACGCGGGAATCTGAAGCACGTCCACGACCTCCGCCACCGGCCTGGCCTGCCACGACTCATGGATATCCGTCAGCACGGGAACGCCGAACTCGCGGCGAATCGTCGCGAGGATTTCCAGCCCCTCGTCCATTCCCTGCCCGCGAAACGCCCCGCCCGAGGTCCGGTTCGCCTTGTCGAACGACGCTTTGAAGATATAGGCGAACCCCAGATCTTCGCACAGCGGTTTCACGGCGGCCGCGATGGACCGGCAGAGATCGAGGCTCTCCGCGATGCACGGACCCGCAATCATCGCCAACCGGCCCGATTCGCGCCCAACCAACAAATCCGCTACGTGTATTGACAAATTAAAGTCCTTTATTACCACCCGCTTCGCGAGAGACACAGAGACACAGAGCAAGGCAATCTCGGTTCTTCTCTATGCCTTTGTGTCTCTAGCGAAGCGGGTGGTTCAGTTATTATCCTAAAAATTACCTGCAAAACCGCCAGAATGGTTGACGATGCTGGATAGTTGTGTTATTATGTAAGTCCAATTTGATGCTGGCAAGGTGATGAAGAGGTCAGTACGCGCAGGTTTCAGTTTCAGAGAGTCGTCGGTTGGTGCGAGACGATAAGGACCGTCGCGGAATCTCCCCTTGGAGCCGATGAAGGGAAGGTCGAATAGTCAATTAGTCAATTAGTCAATAAAACGCCGTACCATTGACTCGTTGACCCATTGACACATTGACTGCGTAGCTTCTTCCGGGTGCGCCCGATAACGCGCTTGAGTGGAGCAGTGGTCTTCCTCTCACTCCCCCAGGGTTGGGAGTTGGGGCGGGCATCGTTCGCGTTTCGTTAACGCGCGCTGCTTTACAAGGGTGGTACCACGTGAGCATTAAGCCTCTCGTCCCTTGCGGATGAGGGGCTTTTTTGATATCTGGAAATTGAAGGGAAACGGGTTGACGTATGCGCTGTCTGTCCATTACGTCTGGAATGCTGCTCAGGTCAAAAGGAAAGTTTTTGATCTCATGCCTGCTTGGAGTATCACTCTCAGTAACCGTGGTTAGCCGTTTATCCGCGCTGCCGGAGGCCAAGGTATCGCTCTATCAGGAGAGCCGCACTACGACCTCTACGGACAACAAGGCCAATACGGTAACGCGCAAGGTCTGGATCAAGCAGCCCGGCAGATTCCGCATGGAAGAGACTTCCGGCGCGCTGGCGCGTATTACAGTATCTAACGGAGGCGATTTCTGGATGGCCGATCCCTCGCGGAAGCGCGGCCTGCACAAAAAGCTGAGCGCCGCGGATATTAAAACGCTGGATACTCGCCTGAAAGTAGACGTAGACGCGCTTCCGAAGTTCGTGCACTCCGGCGCGAAAAAGACGGGGCAGGAGAAGGTCAACGGAGTTCTCTGCGACGTGTACAAGCATACGACCCGCGAAAACATGACCTTTACGCTCTGGGTCGCCACAACCGGGCTGCGGCTCGCGCAGAAGCAGCAGACCGAAGGCATTGTCCGCGCCGCCGAAAAGGTGGGCGACCCAATGAAGACGCATATACTGAAAAGCACAACCGACTATCTCAAGTGGCAGATCGACCAGCCGATCGACGATTCACTCTTCCACGCTCCCGCGGGCGTTACGTATCAGGAGTTCAAGCCGGGAGCTGTTCCGCCCGGCGGCCCGAAGCGATGAGAGCGCTCAAGTCACTTATTTTTCATGACATGCCGGATCCCGGCGCGTCCGATTATCTAATAGGGCCCGATCTCTGAACACAAAAGGATGAAAACGCAATGAAACTATCCGGCGCTCAAATCATGCTCGAGTGTCTGCGCCAGGAAGGCGTAAAACACATCTTCGGCTACCCGGGCGGGGCGGTGCTGCCAATCTACGACGCGCTCTACGATGTCGAGGGCATCGAGCACATTCTCGTCCGCCATGAGCAGGGCGCGGCACATATGGCCGACGGCTACGCGCGCTCAACCGGCAAGGTAGGCGTCTGTCTCGCGACCAGCGGGCCGGGCGCGACCAATCTCGTGACGGGAATTGCGACCGCCTACATGGACTCGATTCCGATGGTCGCCATAACCGGACAGGTGCGGACAACCGCCATCGGCAAGGACGCTTTTCAGGAGGCCGACATCACGGGCATCACCATGCCCATTACCAAGCACAATTTCCTGGTTAAAACCACCGAGGACCTTCCGCGCGTGCTTTCGGAAGCGTTCTACATCGCGGCGACCGGTCGCCCCGGGCCCGTCCTCGTGGACATTCCGCTCGACATCGCAAAGAACATTATCGAGTGGGATCCCGAAAACTATCCTAAGAAAGTCGATATTCCCTCTTATCGCCCCAACACGCGCGGTCACGAGATGCAGATTCGAAAGGCTGCCGCATATATCGCGGACGCCAGGAAGCCCGTGCTCTACGTCGGGGGCGGCGCGATTGCCGCGGACGCGCAAGCTGAAGTGACGGAATTGGCGGAGCGCACGAACATTCTGGTCACGACTACGTTGCTTGGAAAGGGCGCTATCGACGAGCATCATAAGCTCTCCATGGGAATGCTGGGAATGCATGGCACTGCCTATGCGAATCACGCCGTTGCCGGCTGCGACCTGCTCATCGCCGTCGGCGCGCGATTCGACGACCGCGTAACGGGGAAGGTGGACAAGTTCGCGGTAGGCGCGAAGGTCATTCATATCGACATCGATCCGGCGGAGATTGGGAAGGTGCGCGTTCCGGACGTGCCCATCGTGGGCGACGTGAAGCTGGTGCTGCGCGAGCTTCTGAAGTATGTAGATCCGAAACCGGCCACCGCATGGAATGACCAGATTCTGGAGTGGAAGCGTCTCTTCCCGCTGGTCTATCCGAACGACGGAAAGCTGTACGCCGAGCACATGATCGAACTTGTGAACGAGCTGACCGGCGGCGAAGCGATCATGACTACCGACGTGGGCCAGCATCAGATGTGGGCCGCGCAGTATTTCAAGGCGCGACGGCCGCATCAGTGGGTCACTTCCGGCGGCCTCGGAACGATGGGGTTCGGTCTCCCCGCGGCTATCGGCGTTCAGATGGCGCACCCCGACAAGGTGGTCGTCAACCTGAGCGGCGACGGCTCTTTCCAGATGTGCGCGCAGGAGCTGATGACGGCGACGGTCTATGAGCTGCCGGTCATCAATATCATCGTAAACAACCGCTCGCTCGGCATGGTCCGGCAGTGGCAGGAGATGTTCTACAAGGAGCGCTACAGCCACGTGGACCTCCAGGCGTCGCCCGATTTTGTGAAGCTGGTGGAGGCGTATGGCGGCGTGGGCCTGCGCGCCACGACCCCGGCGGAGGCGAGGGAAGCACTGGAAGCGGCGTTGAAGATTCGGAACCGCCCGATTGTTATCGACTGCGTGATCCCGACCGAAGAGAATGTGTACCCGATGATTCCGTCCGGCGAATCGGTCAGCGAGATGCGGATTCGCGAGAACCTCGACGAGCTGAAAGCCAGCGTCCATGCGGACGCCGAGGTCTGGTCGTTCGCGGACCAGGAGAAGGTTCTCGCCCAATACATCGAGGTAGCGGAGGCGGTAACGGCACAGGAGACGGAAGGATAGGGTGCGGAATTCGGAAGTCGGAATACGGAAGCCGGAAGGAAAAGCGCGGTGTGCCGCCGTGCCGCCGTTCTTCTATATTCCGAATTCCGACTACTGTCTTCCGCCCTTCAGGAGCGAAGCGACAACTATGGCGACTACATTGAGCAATACGCTTATGGCACAATTGCAGCAGCAGCATGTTTTGACGGCGCTCGTTGAGAATCACGCCGGAGTCCTGGCGCGGGTGGCGGGACTCTTTGCGCGACGCGGCTACAACATCGAATCGTTGACGGTCAGCGTGACGGACGACCCGATGGTTTCGCGCATGACTATCGTCGTGGGCGGCGACCACCTCGTCCTGGAGCAGATTACCAAGCAGCTCAACAAGCTGATCGAGGTGCGGCGGGTCGTGGACTACACTGAGACCGCGGCGGTCGAGCGTGAGCTGGCCCTGATGAAGGTAAGCGCGGATCCGAAAGATCGCAGCGAGATCATGCAGATCGTGGAGATATTTCGCGGGCGAATCATCGACATGAGCGACAAGACCTTCATAATCGAGGTCACGGGCAGCACCGACAAGATCGACAAGATCTACGGCCTGCTCCAGGGCTACGGCATGAAGGAGATGACCCGAACCGGAATCATTGCAATGGCGCGGGGGAATAAGACGGCGTAATGGGTCGTTGGGTCGTTGGGCCGTTGGGTGGAGCTAGCGGAAGCCTTTCCTAACAATCAGGATTCTCGCGTTCGCAATTGGTCTGAGCGTGTGGAACGACTCAACGACCCAATGACCCAATGACCCAACGACCCAATGACCCAACGACCGGGAGCTACGCTGCCCATGGACGAGATGCGCGAGATTGTAACCGTGGAGCAGGTGGACCGCCTGTTTCTATTATTGGCGATCGCAGCTCCTTTGATCGGAGCGGCCGTTGGCGCGGCTGCAGGCAGATCGCGTGGGAGCGCGGGTCGCGGCGCAGCGCAGGGCTTCGTCATTGGGCTGCTCGGCCCCGCGAATCTCTTGCTCTGGAAGGTCTACAATGCGCTTACGGATAGAATGGGACTCGACACGGTTAAGAATCTGCTCATGCAGCTTGGCCTCTTCATTGCTCTTGGAATAATTGTGGGGCTCGTAGCGGGCTACGTATCGCGGTCGCGGGCCGGAGCCGAGGCGGCGGGCGCTCTCGACCGGGCCGAGGAAGCGCCGCGCGATGCTTGAACCGGATGCGCAAACCATAGCGGAATTGATAATGGCCCTCTTGCATATATCATGTTCCGCCAGCGAGCGAGCGAGAGAATGAATTCACTCTCTGTCTCAGGCGATCGGACCAGCGGGGCACCCGAGAACTCTGGGGCTGCAATGGGCGAGGCATTGAAATGCTTCGCTGGAGGGCCTGCGGATGCAGGTAAGGGGACAGTTGCCTGCTCCCCTCCCTACCCGAACCGTACGTGCGGATTTCCCGCATACGGCTCTCCACCGAGTCAGCCCTTCCGGGCAGGTACAGACGAATGACCCGCGAGAT
>JBBROJ010000078.1:0-23499 GCA_038229495.1 Chthonomonadales bacterium | reverse complement strand
GTGAAGAACGCTCCCTCGACTCCCGACAGCAGGGACAACGGCAGGAAGACGACAACCGTTGTAAGAGTAGAGGAGATCATCGGGGCCGCTATTTCTGTTGCAGCGCCCTGAATCGCTCCCATGCGGTTCTCGCCGCGCGACAGATGCCGGAACACGTTCTCCACCACCACAATCGCATCGTCTATGATCAGGCCGATTCCCACCGCGAGCGCGCCGAGCGTCATCAGGTTGAGCGTGAGGCCCGCGAGCCGCATCAGGAGGAAGGTGATCAATACGGTCGCGGGGATGATCACGGCGGTTACCAGGGTCGCCCGAAGGTTGCCGAGGAACGTGAGCAGCACAACAACCGCGAGGACCGCGCCGATCAGCACGGCATCGCGCACGCTCGTGACCGCTTCGCCAATGAGTACCGACTGATCGTAGAAGACCTTGATGTCCGTCCCCGCGGGCAGTGTCGAACGGACGGCGTCCAGCTCCCGCTTCACCGATTCTACGACCGAGACCGTATTCCCCTCCGGCTGCCGAACAACGTTCAGGAGAACGGATTCCTTGCCCTCCGCAGTAACGATGGTCGTCTTGTCCTGCACGCTCGGATGGACGTCGGCAAGCAGCCGGAGCGGAATCGGAACGCCGTTTCGCTGCGTCACGACGATGTTCTTGATCTGCTCAGGGGTAGTGGTCTCGCCGGAAATGAGCGTCTGATACTGCTGGAACTGGCGGTCCATCCGGCCCACCGCGCGCACGATATTCGCCCCGGTGATGGCCTGCTCGACATCCTGGAGAGACAGCTTGAACGCCTGGAGCCGCTGCGGATTCACATCCACCGCTATCTCGGGGACGCGCCCTCCCTGCACCTCCACCCGCGCGACTCCGGGGACTCTTGTCAGGCGCGGCTTGAGGGTATAGGTCGCGAGGCTCCAGAGGTCCGCCTGGGACAGCCCTTTGGATTGAATCGACAGGCCGAGGATCGGAAAGACGGTAGGATTCATCCGCTCCACGCTGATCTGGGCATCAGGAGGCAGGGCGCTGCGGACCTCGTTCACCTTTGCGTTGACCAGCTGCTGGGTGGCGGTGACGTCGATTCCCCAGTTGAAGTCGATGGAGATCTCTGTAGCGCCGCGCTGGGTGGTGGACCGGATTCGCGACACGCCGGGGACCGTGGCAACCGCCTGCTCAAGCGGCCGCGTGATTCCCACCTCTACCATGCGCGCGGGCCTGTCCCCCGATGTCGCAATCACCTTGATTCTCGGAAAGGTGACGTCGGGCAGAATCGCAACGGGAAAAGAGGTCAGCATCCACGCGCCGATGCCGCAAAGCACGAGTGTAACAAAGATGATGGCCTTCAGGTGCTGGGTCGAGAAGCGGCTCAGATTCATGGCTAACTCTACGCTTGGATATCCGCCCCGGCGATGAATCGCCGGGCTGTAATACGAAAGCCACTGTCGTGGCTTATGGGAGGCCAGGCCGCCTTCGCGGCCTTCGTTTCGCAGCCCGGACATTTATGTCCGGGTTTAGTTGGCTTTGTTTCGCAGCCCGGACACTTATGGCCGGGTTTAGTTGGCCTTGCCTGTATCTTTGCTCGCCTCTTTCACTTTCGCGCCGTCGGCGATTGCGTACTGGCCCAGCTTGATGACCTTGTCGCCTGCCTTAACGCCCTGGGTAATCTGCACGAGGCCGCCCTGCTCGACGCCGGTCGTTACCGGATGGCTGTGCGCCGTATCGTCCGGCCCCACGACATAGACAACCGCCGCGCCGTCCTTCGTCACAATCGCCTGCTTCGGAACGACGACTGCGCGCGGGTCGGTTCGCAGGATGATCTCCGCCGTCGCGAACGTGCCTGCCCGAAGCGCGGCCCCGGAGTTCGCAACCGCGATTCGTACTGTGAGCAGGTTTGTCAGCGGGTCGACCTGCCCAATGCTTAGCACCCGGCCTCCGAAGGCCGTGCCGGGAACGTCCGCCGCCGTGATGCGCGCCGACATCCCGGTCCGCACCTTCTGGCCGTCCTCGACCGGGAGATAGGCGACAAGATTGAGAGAGGTTGGCTGCGCGATCTCGAGGATGGGGTTTGTCGTGTCCGCGAGGTCGCCCGGATTCAGCAGCCGTCGCGTCACGACACCCGCGAAGGGCGAGTGAATTTGCGCGGTCGCCGCCGTGGCCTGCGCCGCGGAGAGGTCGGCCCGTTTCTGCTCGGCGGCGTTGCGCTGGACCCGCGCATCCTGCTGCTTGACGGCAACCTGAAGCGCGCTCTGCCGTGCCTGCCGCAGGGACGCCTGAGCCTGCGCGACCTTCGCGTCCCCGGACGTCTTCGCCTGCGACACCGCCTCCCGCGCCTGCTGCACGCGCAGTTCGGCGGCGCGCAGATCCTCCGGTCTCGCTCCAGATTTAATTAGGCTCACCGACTGCCGGGAGGATTCGAGGGCCGCGTCCGCCACGGCGAGCGCGGTCTGCGCGTCATCGAGCTGCCGCCGCGAATCGACGCCCTTGTCGAAAAGGAACTTCACCCGGTCAAGCTCGGTCGCCGCGCGGTCGCGAGTCGCCTTCGCCTGATTCACAGCCTGATCAGCCAGGGCAATTTCCTGAGCACGCGCTCCCGCCCGAGTCTTCTGGAGGTCGGTCTGCACAGATTGAAGCGCGGTCTCCGCCTGTTTCACGCTGTTATCGCGATCCAGCTGCGCCGAAGAGAGCGCTAGATTCGACAGCCGCACCGCGTTCGCCTGGTCCGTCGCCGAGGCCCGTGCGGCCATATCCGCTTCCTGGGCAAGGGCGTCCGCGCTGGTCACCGCGGCGGCGGCGCTGCGCGCCTGCATCTGCTGCGGCCGGTTGTCGACCGTGGCAAGCAGCTGTCCCGCGCCAACCCGATCTCCCTCTTTAACTGTCACAGTGCCGAGGCGTCCGGGCGCGGGACTCGCCAGCCGCGCGACGGCTCCCTGACCGGGCGAAAGGGTTCCCTGCGCCTGTACTACTACATCCATGGAATGGGTTTGGGCAAGCGCAGTCTCGACAACAACCTCATCAGGCCCCTTCTTTTCGGCCTCCGCGCCGGCCGCGCCGTCCGCCGCCGGCTTATGACATCCGGCAAGGATCGTAAGCGCGGTGAGCGCGAGCATGCCTAACCCCCCGGCCCACCCCTCACCCCAAGCCCCTCTCCTCTTAGTAATGAGAGAGGGGAGTATGGGCGGAGGGTTCGCGCCTCCGCCTATACTCCCCTTCCCGCTTCGGGAGGGGGCCGGGGGGTGGGTAGCCGTTACGTAATTCGGCAAAGCTCTTCCTAAAACTCGCATTATATTTATGTTTCTAATTGTCACTGCAGACGGCCTCCCACGGCGCGTTGAAGGGCCGCCCTGGCTATGTTGTAAGCGGAAAGGGCGCGGGCGTAATCGGTCTGCTCGGTGCGATAGACCTGCTGCGCGTCCAAATATTCGAGCAGAGTGTTCGCGCCATGCTCATAGCCTGTCCTTGCCATCTCCAGCAGCTCGCGAGAGCGTTCCAGTCGCCCCGCCTGGAACGCCTCCACCTGTTTGCGAGCCTGCTCCATGTTTCTGTACGCCGTCTCCACGTCCAGCAGCGCCGTCCGCGTAGTCTCGGCAACAATCGCCCGCTGCTCCCGAACGGCGGCATCCGCGACGGCGGCGTCGGCGCGATTCCTGCCGAGGTCCACGAACGGAAGCAGGACTCCGACGCGCAGGGAATTGCCGCCGACGGTGGGATCGATGGTGGAGTGCCGCGCCTCCAGGAAAAGGTCGGGCTGTGTCTGCGCCCGCACGCCGTGAAGCGCAGCCTGCCGCGCCACCAGCGCGCTTCGGGCCGACTGAATGTCGGACCGCTGGCGGAGGGCGAGCGCCCTGAGCGATTCGAGGTTGGCGGATATCGGAACGAAAGACGGCGTGTCTGTCAGAGTAATGGGTGAGGCAGCCGGTACGCCCGCAAGGCTCTTCAGCGCCGCATTACGATTCGCAAGGTCGGTCTCAACGGCCGTTAGCGCCTGCTCCGCGCGGGACAGCTCAATCTGGCTCCGAACGACGTTGCTGCGGGGAACGTCGCCCGCCTGATGCTGGATCTGCGCCGTGTTCAACAACGCCTTCGAGCTCGCCAGGCTGTCGAAAGCAAGCTGCCGCTCGGCGGCCGCCCGGGTCGCCTCATAATAGGCGGATTGAACGGAAAAGACCAGATCCGTTCGCGCCGCCGCGATGCCGGAGGTCGCCGCCTGCTGCTCCGCTCGCGCCTCCCGGATTCGCTGGCGGCGCTTGTCGCCCAATTCGTAGATCTGGGTTAAGAGGATGTCTTCGTCGAGACCTCCTGTATTCTGGCCCACGCCATGCGCCAGGCTGATCACGGGGTTGTTCAGCGATCCTGCCCCGCGCAGTTTCGCCGATGCGCCGGTCAGCCGCGCGTTCGACTGCTCGACCGTGAGGCTCTGAAGCTCCGCACGCCGGAGCGCCTCCGATAGGGAGAGCGAGAGGGCGTTCGGATCGACGGCTGGCGGAGCCTGGAGTACTTGATGAGTCTGGATCACTTGCTGGGGCTGAACCGCCGCCGCGCTGGGGGTCGTCGGCTTTGCCTGCTGCGACGGCGGAGGCGGGGCGGGCGCTGCGCCCTGTCCCAGCGCCCCAGCGTTGCCCCCGATCATTATGATTATTATAATTTTTGTGACAGAGAAAGCAACCCCGCCAAGTCCGGCCCGTCCGCCCTTACTTCCCAACAATGATTACCTCGAACGAACCGGACTCGTAGTTCCGGCGGCGCGTATTTGCCGGTCCTGGCGCGGGGGCCTTGCTGCGCGCAGAAACCAGGATGATATGGCGCGTCTTCGGGTCGAGCGCCATGGTGCGCGCTCCAGCTTGTGTCGGGACCGTCTCCGCGACGATAAACTTGTCCGCCGTCTCCTCGCTGATCACTGTGAGCGTGCCGTCCGCGCCGTTCGAGCTGAAGGCCAGCCTGGCGGCGGGGTCGAAAATCGCGGCATCCGGGCCCTGGCCAATCGCCGGCGTCGCGACAACCTTGCCGCCCAGGGAATCTATTATGACCATCTTTCCATTGCCGCATACGGCGAAAAGACGATGGTTCTTGCGATCGAATGCAAGCCCGCTCGGCCCGTCTCCTGGAGCGAGCGGCCAGTGGTGTTTTACGGTCAATCCCTTCGCGTCGAACTCGATAATCTCGCTCTTGTCCTCTACGTTTACGAACACGCTTCCGTGTTCATCCGAAACGGCAAACTCCGGCTTGCCACCCAGCGGAACGGATCCGGCCACGGTCCCGGTCTCGGTATCGACCGCGGTCGCGTCGCTGCTTCCCGCATTAAACGTAAAGATTCGTTTCGTCGCGGGGTCGAACAGGATAGCATCGGGCCGCCTGCCCACCGCGATTCGACTCAGCTCCTTCAAGGTCTTGAGGTCGAACACCGTAACCGTGTTGTCCCCGCCGTTGCTGGTATAACCACGCCCCAGGGCGGAGGCGATTGCAACTCCATGCACACCCGGAGTGTTGGTTATGTCTCCAACTATTTTCGCGGAGTCCAGGTCCAGGACCATAACGTGCGTACCGCGCGTTATGTACAGTCGGCGGGCCATGCCATCCACTGTAAGATAGTCCCAGCCGCCCACCCCGCCAACGGTCACCTTCTTGAGAACATGGTAGCCGGGAGCCGGCGCCGCGACATGAACCGCTGGGGACGCGGCGAGCACGGATGCGGCCATAACGCCGGTTAGACCTAACAGGTAAAACATTTTACCTAGCGACCTCCTTCCGGCTTGTGCCGGACAATGCGGGCGGTTCCGACGAATCGGAACCGTATGCCTCAGGAAATGTTACGGTTACTTCCAGTCCCTCGGTGAGTGTTGAGAAAGCAGGTGACGTGCCTGCGCCCGGCCCCCCGACCCCCAATCCTGGAGGAGACAGAGGGGCCAGGCTGCCATAGACTCCCCGAGGTCGGAAACTGGGGGTTGAGGGGCTGTTTTTCAACACACCCTCGGGTCGCGCGCTCAGCGTCATCTTCCATCCGTTTGCCTGGGAGACAGCCTTACAGATTGCGAGGCCCAGGCCGTTTCCGCCGCCGGCAGAGCTCCGAGAGGGGTCCGGCCTGTAGAACGGCTCGCTGAGGCGAACTGCCGTCTCCGGGTCCAAGGCCTCCGTGGAGTTAATGATTCGCAGGTACGGTTCGCTCGGTTCGCTCGGTTCGATAAGTGCGCGCGAGCGCGCGCGAACCTCGATCTCGATCTTTCCGCCCGCCGGAGAATACTTCGCCGCGTTCTCTACAAGGTTGCGGACCAGCGCCGAGACATGGGTATAGGGCGCGCAGATTTCCAGATCGTCCGACCTGGCCCACGTTACGCGCAGACCGCGCTCCTCAATCAGCTTTTCCACCTCCGCGAGCGCGAGGTCAACGCATGCGGCGATGCTGATCGGCTCCACGTGGGAAGGCCACATCGTGCCAGTCGACTGCGTATCGAGCTGGTTGAGGAACAAGAGGTCCCGTACCAGCGCGATGAGACGCCGCGACTGTACAAGCGCCTCCTCAAGGCGGGGCCGGGCCGCCGATTCCGACTCCAGCCGCTGAAGCGCGAGCTCCAGGTGACCGGACAGCGCCTGAAGCGGAGTGCGCAGCTCGTGGGACGCCGCAGCGTAGAATCGGCCTCGAACGGCTGCCGTCTCGCTGAATCCTGACAGGAGATCGTTCAGAGTGGTAACGAGGGCGAGCACCTCATGATCCCGCGACGGCGGCTCCAGGCGCAGAGCCAGGCTCTCTGTCGAAGCCGACCGCGCCTGCGCAGCAAGACGGCCTATAGGCGAAAGCGTTCTCCCGACGAGCGCCCACGATCCCGCGGCCGTCACTCCTACCACGAGCAGGCTGATCCAGAAAAGCATAGCCGCCTGGCGGCGCAGAGCGTTCTCTGTGTCAGCCCACGGCGCGCCAATAATGAGTCTGTAACCTCCCGGACCCTTAATCGGCAGCGCGATAATCCGCCAGCGTCCGCCGCGATCCGGGGCCGGACGAGTATGCCGATCCCTATCGAGGGGCAGGAGCGGCAATTCCCCTCTCGATTTCGCGACGACCGACCCCGAGGGACTCACCACGACGGTCGCGAGATTTTCCGCGTTCAAATCACGCAGATCCTCCACAAGCTCGCCGCCGAGCGGAGTCGGGGGAGTTTCCACGGTCTTTCCCGTTCCAGGCTCTTTCACCGGCCTGGCTTCCACCTTTGAATCTTCTCTGCTGGCCGCCTGTATGTCGCTCGTGACGCGGGAGGCGGCGGATCTAAGCCGGGCATCGATGACGGCAGCGGCCGAGCGCGGGGCGTACCAGCCCCAGCCGCCGCAGACCGCCGCCATAATCACCGCGACAATCAGGCTGAAGTAGAGAGTCATGCGCAGCCGCATGGACCGGATGCCGATGGAGCTCACGAGCGAATCCCGGAGCGTGCATCGATCCCTGTCTTCCGGCCCCCGTGCATCGGGCTGCGCCTGTTACCGGTCCTCGGAGCACTCGAGGCAGTAACCGATGCCGCGCACGGTATGTATGAGCGGCTGAGGGAAACCTTTATCGATCTTGCTGCGAAGATAGCTAATATAGACATCAAGCACACTGTCATTTCCATCAAAATGGTACTGCCATACGTGATCTAGAATCTGGCGCCGAGTAAGGACGCGGCCCGAGTTCCGCATGAGCAGCTCCAGAAGGGCATACTCCGTTGCGGAGAGCGAGACCGCCCTATCTCCCCGCGATGCGCGCCGTGAATCGGGGTCGAGCCGCAGGTCCCCTACAGTAAGCGAGCCGGGCGCATGGCCCGCGCGGCGCAGAAGAGCCCGCGCGCGCGCCAGCAGCTCCCCCAGCTCGAAAGGCTTAACGAGGTAGTCGTCCGCGCCGCAGTCCAGGCCCTGAATCTTGTCTTCCAGAGTATCTCTGGCGGTGACGACGAGGATCGGCGTCGCGTTATTCGAAGCGCGCAGCCGCCGGCATACTTCCAGGCCGGGCACTCCGGGAATCATAAGGTCGAGAACGATAAGGTCGTACCGGCGCGCGCCAGCCTCTCTCAGCGCGTGCGCCCCGTCCGCCACAAGTCTCGTCCGGAAACCCGCGTCGGACAATGCGCCATCCAGGAATCTGCCGACACTCTCGTCGTCCTCGACAATCAGTACGTTCATTGCTGGGCGCTAAAGCCCCTCGTTTCTCTTAGAATGTGTTGAAAATCAGCCCCCCGACCCCCAATTCTGGGGGAGTCTATGCCAGCGTGGCCCCTCTGTCTCCCCCAGAATTGGGGGTCGGGGGGTTGGGCGCAGGCTTGTCACCTGCTTTTTCAACACTCTCCTACGGCCAGAACGCGTTGGTTTCGCGCGTTACGCCCCACAGCGGCGGGAATCGCGACCATTTTACATGCCAGTCTGCGTACAGGTAGGATGCCCCCTCGGAGTGCCGCTTTAAGGCTACCTGCTCCTTGAGCTTTCCGGGCGGAATGTCGGAGATGGGCAGTATAGGGTAGGTCTTACCCGGATGCCCCATCTCCCACCAGTGGAAGTGGTCGTCGTCCGTGCTCTCATGCAGATATATCTTGGAAGAGGGCTGCTCCACCTGCGCGAGAGACGCACCATACTCGAACCAGGCATTAACCGAATAGGAAGTCCTGAGATCCTTTACGCCGCCCGCCTGTTCGACCGGCTCCGACGGATCGGTCAAGCAGCGCCAGACTCCCTCCACGCGGCGGTTCTTGACGTATGGCCGCAGTAGATCGATCAGATGCATCTCATATCCGCCGTCATCGTAGCGAGTCAGGGGGTCGGCGGCCGGCGAATGGCCGAGCGGATAGATTTCGTCATAGTCCTCGGTGTATAGAGCCGCCGCAAGGCCGATCTGTTTCTCGTTGGAAACACACGCCGCCTGCCGGCCCCTGTCCCGCGCTCTGGAGAACACGGGGAACAGGAGCGCGGCTAAGACAGCGATCACGGCTATTACCACGAGCAACTCTATGAGAGTGAAAGCGCGTTGGGGATGCATCGGCACTGTACCTCCATAATCAGGAGTTGCGGAGTAAGGGCCTACTTACCCTTATGCTTTGCGCCGTTGCCCTCGTTCTCCTCTTTCCCGCCCTTCTTCGCTTTAGCCGCGTCGGCGGCTTTCTCCTTGGCCTCTTTCCCTTCCGTCGTCACTTCGACATTGTCGATCTTGCCGGTCATCGCGTTGACCATTACTTCGCGCAGGGTCTTGCCGGAGCGAACCATGACGCCGTACTGCCACTTGCCTTCCTCGTTCTCAAGAGGCGTCTTGCCCGCGATCTTGCCGGGGTACTTCTTGAGGGCAATCTGGTTGGCCTGCTTGTAAGTCAACTTGGTTGCGGGCGCGTTCGCGGGCCTGTCCTGAGCATTGGCCGTTCCGCCGATCAGGGCGAGGGCGAGCGCGGCAAGGGCCAGCGTAGAGATACCGCGGGTGCGGTTGTTAAATACGACGAAATTCATAACTGTCTCCTGTGAAATACGGGCTGCCTCGTGTATGGGCAGCGCTGAAGTGACGCTCTGTCCCGTGCAGGTTTCGCCAAGGTTCGCTTCGCACCGGAGCATAGAAGAGCGCATTACACTTTCAGTATATTCAAGGATTCTTAGATGTACCTTAGAGTTTGCCGGGCGCGGCTGCCCTGCACTCAGGCGGAATGTTCAGAGCCGATTCCTGTTCGCTTCCATTCATCCAAAATCTTGGCGTGTCTACTATTCCTCTGCGCGCTGTTCTGGTAGAATCCTGTCCATTGTCAAAAGAATTCGCGGCTAGCGGGACAGCACAGGAGACGCAGGATGCCTCAGCACGACCGGATCATCATCAAGGGCGCGCGCCAGAACAACCTCAAGAACATCGATATCGAGATTCCGCGCGACAAGCTCGTCGTGATTACCGGGCTGTCGGGGTCGGGAAAGTCCAGTTTGGCGTTCGACACGCTCTATGCCGAGGGGCAGAGGCGCTATGTCGAGAGCCTCAGCGCCTACGCCCGCCAGTTCCTGGGGCAGATGGATAATTCTTCTGCAGTTCGCGACCAAATTTCGCCAATAGATGCGGTCGACTCAACCTGACTAAACCATGTTCTCATTGAGCCCTGCCGCAAAGTCATGTGGCGCAGTGAGTATTTTGCAGCGAATGCCTCCCAAACAAGTTTAACGTAGACCTTTGTCGGCTTGTGTGTGTGTGTGTGTGTGTGTGTTACTGTATACATGCATCGAATGATCGGCCGTTTCGAACACTCAAGCTGTTTCCACAGGAGGAGAACATGAAGAACGCATTGCGTAGTTTCGTGCTCGGAATGTTGGTAGCGCTTCCCGCCGTAGTCTACGGCGCCGTGATCACCGACAGTCCTTATCCGTCATGCTGTCGGCCGTATTGCGATAATGCCGCTAATTGCCCCGCATGCAAAACTCAGTGCCGAAATCATTGCACAGGGAGTCTTGAGATCTGCCGGGAAGCCTGTGATAGCCACGCTCTTGACTATCCCTGTGCGGACTAGGATAACGAGGTTGGCATTGGCGACTCCGGATTCGCGGGGTGGGAGACGCGGGACCTGGCTGGTCCCGTTGGTTCTGGGAGTGCTGACGATGGTCGCGGTCGGGGTCGCCTATCATAACCTGCACAAGGCCATTCCTCCTTCCATGATTGAGGAAGCCAGGATATTGTCCGTGGATCCTGTGCGATGGAATGATATCCAGGAGATCGACGTTAAGCTGTTTGACAAGCGCGCAATTACGGACGCAGAATGGGGTCGGTACAGATCGTACGCTACTAGTTCCAATCCTGTGTTTACTCGCAAGATAGCACGGCATTTGTCCGCCGCCGGTGGTACTCGTTACGCTGACGAGGCGCATCGTCTGGCAAAGAGCCTCGTAGTGAGCAACGATCCTCAGACGCGAGCAAATGCGTTGATCTCCTTGCGTAAGTTTAACGATCCGGAATGGCAGCAGATTGCGCGACGTTTCTTGTCCGACCCAAGTGAGCCTGCTCGAAAGATGGGAGCGGCCATGCTCGGCAAACAGGCGGATGGAAAGTGAACTGCCTTCACTCACGAGTCGTCAGACCAACCGGCTCACGTGGATTCACAGTCATCGAACTGCTCGCCGTTATCGCAGTCATCAGCGTCCTTGCGGCCCTCCTCTTACCCGTGCTTTTCGCCGCTAAGGCCAAAGGCGCCCAAGCTTCGTGCATCTCAAACCTGCACCAGCTAGGCAGCGCAATCGGCATCTACGTACAAGACTACGACGAATTGCTGCCGTTCGCGCCCAGTTGCGGTACGCGCGACTTAATTCTGGATGGGCATCCTCAATTCGGGGAACCGTTGGACACGGAGATACTTTATCTACCTGACATCAAAGTGGTGTTGCGCCCTTATGGCGCTGTTGAGATGCTGTTTCGGTGCCCTTGGGATCATACGAATAGCGCGCTTAACTACAAGAAACTTCCCACTTGGTATGAGATAAGCGGTTCAAGCTACCATTACAACGATTGGGACGGACTCCGCTCGACCTCAATTACAGGATTCTCGACCCCATCGAGTACGTTCCTTATGGGCGACGGGGAATGCTTCCATGACGCGGTAATGGAGGGGTGTGGCTTCTTTGACGTGCTGCACATGGATCTCCATGTCAAGCCGTTGACGACTGCGCAGAGGGAAGACGCACTCAATAACGTTCTACACGATAAGCGGTGAGGTTTTGCGTAATGATGAAGCGAGAAAAGTTCATCTTGGCAATTGTCCTCATCCAGGCAGGATGCTTCACGGCGTTGTACAAGCTTCGGCCACCCAACGGCCCCGATATTGCCGCCCCCCCCCGAAAGTCCTAAAAGTCTCTGCTACCCGATTGATTGGAAACCCGGAACAACTACTGGGAAGTCGATCTGCGCCTTATACGCTCGTTGAATTCGGCGACTACCAATGTTCTCCTTGTGCACGAATGAGCGTTAAAGTAAGAGATATCATTTCACGTTATCCCGACAAGTTGCACTTCAGATTCAGGCACTTCCCGCTGGAAATGCACCAATATGCAATGAGCTGTGCCTGCACTGCTGAGCGCACTCGAGAATATGGTCGTTTCTGGGATGTCCACGATAGCCTATTCAATCTTCAGACCCATGTAGAACCAAGTCAGGTCGAGAAAGCGCTTGCTGCGTTAAGAATTGACATGACCCACATACGAACTTCACAAGTGAAAGCTGCGGAGTTGCGAGTGCGCGGCGATATGAAACTGGCAGAGGATCTTGGGTTGGAATCGACACCGTCGTTCGTGCTATGTTGTCCCGACGGCCGCGTCGTTAAACTGGGATCATTATCACAGATCGAATCCTTCCTCTAATACCCGAGCCAGGGCAAAGACTCGTGGTCGCTGCCGACGATCAGCGGCGGGCGCCTTGCGCATTTAGTAAAGTCGCAGGCGAATTGTCAAACCCTGTTCTTGCACCCTCCTGACCCCTTTCTAAAACAACACTGATTGGGTGAGCCACCAAAACGTGATATCGGTGATCGATTGATTTTTCCGCTCTCGCCCGAATCTCTCTGTGTCTACTACTATTCCTCCGCGCACTGTTCTGGTAGTATCCTGTCCAATATCATTGCCCAATTACTACGTACAGGAGAGAAGGATCGAATGGTTCAACACAATCGGATCATCTTCAAGGGCGCACTTCAGAGCAGCCTCAAGAACATCGATGCCGGATTGTCTAGACGCTCTGATATAATGAGATCAGGATATTGAAGAACGCTCCTCCGACGAATGAGGGACGGATATGAGGGACGGATATGAGGACAATGCAGGTTGCACTGCCAGATAAATTGGCCGATCAGATCGATTCCATGGTCGAGACAGGCTGGTTCCGCGATTCCGATCAGTTGGTACAGCTAGCGCTGATCGAGTTCTTGCGCCATAATCGCCAGGAATTGGCGGAGAGGTTTCAGATGGAAGACGTCGAATGGGCGCTGAAACAGAAGCCTGCTCGGGCGTGAAACAAGTAGTGATGGCATTCTGCTCTTCTCAGCCGCTACAGGCCGAATCGACCGCCCTACCGCCGAAGCGATTCTCGATAGGCTTACGCATAGCGCTCTCTGGCTCTCTCCCACCGTCCTTCGCGAGGCCACCAGAGCGCTCGCTCTCCTGTACTCCTGAACTTCCTCCAAGCCCCTTTTACCCTTCGTCGAGTCTCGCATAGAATCTTCCCGTGTCTACTATTCCTCGGTCTGTTGTTCTGGTAGAATCCTGTCCATTGACACAATTCACGGCACGACTGGGACAGGAGACGTATCGGATGGTTCAACACGACCGAATCATTATCAAGGGCGCGCGGCAGAACAACCTCAAGAACATCGATATCGAGATTCCGCGCGACAAGCTCGTCGTGATTACCGGGCTGTCGGGGTCGGGAAAGTCCAGCCTGGCGTTCGATACGCTCTACGCCGAAGGCCAGCGCCGCTACGTCGAGAGCCTGAGCGCCTATGCCCGCCAGTTCCTGGGGCAGATGGACAAGCCTGATGTCGACTATATCGAAGGACTTTCGCCGGCGGTCTCCATCGACCAAAAGTCAACCTCCCGCAACCCCCGCTCGACCGTGGGCACCGTGACCGAGATCTACGACTATTTGCGCCTGATGTACGCCCGAATCGGAAAGCCGCACTGTCCCCAATGCGGACGCGAGGTCGCCGCGCAGGCCGTGGAACAGATGGTGGACCGCGTCATGGACCTGCAGGAGGGTACGCGGATTCAGCTACTCGCGCCCATCGTAAAGGGGCGGAAGGGCGAGTACAAAAAGGAGATCGACGACATCCGCAAGGAGGGGTTTTCGCGTGTTCGTATCGACGGGCAGATGATCGACCTGAACGAGGACGAGATTCCGCCTCTCGCCCGATACGAGCAGCATTGGATCGACATCGTCATTGACCGCCTCGTCATTAAGCCGGACCCCTCCGTCAGCAAGCGGCTGGCCGATTCGCTGGAAACCGCGCTCAAACACGGCGAAGGCAACGCCATTGTCAACGTCGTAAGTCGTGAGGCGCAAGGCGTGAGGCGTGAGGAGGCGGGCGACGGCGCTCACGCCTCACGCCCTGCGCCTGATGAGGACCTTCTGTTCTCAGAGCACTTCTCCTGCTCGCACTGCGGAATCAGCATGGAGGAGGTCGCGCCGCGCTCCTTCTCGTTCAACAGTCCTTACGGGGCCTGCCCGGAGTGCCACGGGCTGGGGACCAAGACGGAGTTTACGCCAGAGCTGATCGTCACCGACCGGCGGAAGTCGATCAATCAGGGGGCCATCAGGCCGCTCGTGCAGAAGTCCACCGGCACGATGCACGACTGGTGGAAGGCGGTGCTCGCCGGGGTCGGAACGAAGCTCGGATTCGACAACGACACCCCAATGAACCAGCTCGACGAGAGGCAGTGGAACAGCCTGATGTTCGGTATTGAGGGCAATGTGAGCGCGCAGTTCCGCAACAAGTGGGGGCGGGTGCGCAATTTCGACACGGAATTCGCGGGAATCGTGAACCACCTCGACCGGCGGTTGAAGGAGACGAGCAGTGACTACATTCGGGACGAGATGGCGCAGTATCAGTCGGAGCGGCCCTGTCCCGTCTGCCACGGCAAGCGGCTGAAGCCCGAAGCTCTGGCCGTGACGGTGGGCGGAATCGATATCTCAACGCTGACTGCGCACTCGATTGGCGGCGCTTGCGACTGGTTCGAGAAGCTGGAGCTGACGCCCCGCGAGCAGACCATCGGGCGGCAGATTGTCAAGGAGATCTCGACGCGCCTCGGATTCTTGAACAACGTGGGCCTGGACTACCTGACGCTGGACCGCGCGGCGGCAACCCTGGCGGGCGGTGAGGCGCAGCGAATCCGGCTGGCGACGCAGATTGGGTCGGGGCTGATGGGCGTGCTCTATATTCTGGACGAGCCGAGTATCGGACTGCACCAGCGAGACAACACGCGGCTCATCGAGACATTGATTCGGCTCCGCGATCTGGGCAATTCGATTATCGTGGTGGAGCACGATGAAGAGACGATGGAGGCATCGGACCACATCGTGGACATCGGGCCGGGAGCCGGCGAGCATGGCGGCCGGGTGGTCGCCCAGGGAACCATCGAACAGATCAAGGCGAACCCCGAATCGATTACGGGACAGTACCTGAGCGGCCGGCGCAATATCGAGGTGCCGGCAGTACGACGGACGCTTCCTGCTCCCCCCGCCCCCAATCCTGAGGGAACCGGCACCCCAACCCTCAATTCTGGGGGAGCTACCACAGAGCCGCTTGGAGTTGGGAAGCGCGGCGGCATGGCGGGTAGGAAGAACCCACCCCCCGGCTCCCTCCCGGAGCGGGAGGGGGAGCAAAACCCCTTTGCTGGTGCGTCGCGGTGGATTACGATTAAGGGAGCGCGGGCGCACAACCTGAAGAACGTGACGGTATCGATTCCGCTCGGCTGCTTCGTGGCGGTGACGGGGGTGAGCGGGAGCGGGAAGTCCACGCTGATTCAGGAGACGCTCTACCCGCGATTGATGAACTACCTGCACGGGTCGCACGGCGTATGGGCGGCGCACGACGATATTCAGGGGTTCGAGCATATCGACAAGGTGATCGACATCGATCAGTCGCCGATTGGCCGGACGCCGCGCTCGAATCCGGCGACCTACACGGGGACGTTCGACTTAATTCGGGATATGTTCTCGCAGACGCAGGACGCGCGGGTGCGCGGCTATCAGCAGGGGCGGTTTTCGTTCAACGTGAAGGGCGGGCGGTGCGAGGCGTGCAAGGGCGACGGAATCATCAAGATCGAGATGCACTTTCTGCCGGACGTCTACGTGCCCTGCGAGGTGTGCAAGGGGAAGCGCTACAACCGCGAGACGCTGGAGGTGAAGTACAAGGGCAAGAGCATCTCGGACGTGCTGGACATGACGGTGAGCGAGGCGTGCGAGTTCTTCAAGGCGATTCCGCGGATTGCGCGCAAGCTGGACACACTGCACGACGTGGGGCTGGACTACATTCGCATGGGCCAGCCCGCGACGACGCTTTCGGGCGGGGAGGCGCAGCGAATCAAGCTGGCGGCGGAGCTGTCGAAGCGCTCGACGGGCCGGACGCTGTATATTCTGGACGAGCCGACGACGGGGCTGCATTTCGCGGACGTGGAGAAGCTGCTGGGGGTGCTCGGGCGGCTGGTGGACATGGGCAACACGGTGCTTGTTATAGAGCACAACCTGGACGTAATCAAAACGGCGGACTACGTGATCGACATGGGTCCGGAGGGCGGCAATGGCGGCGGCGAGGTGGTGGGCACCGGCACGCCTGAGCATATTGCTTCCATTCCCGGAAACCACACGGGCCGATTCCTGAAGCGGGTTCTGGAAGGCCGGTCGATATACCCTGCTCCGGAGCCGACCCACAGCATGGTCGCGGAAAACCCCTCCCCTCCAGGGCCCGACCCTCTGTGCTCCGCACATTCACCCGCCTCACCGAAGCGGAGAGGGGGGAAGAAACAGCGTGATACCGTTGTCAGTTAGCACGGCGGGATTTCACCGCGAAGGCGCGAAGAAGCGAAGGCCGAAGAGTTGAACTTTGTAGACAGCCATTATCCCATCTCCTGGTTCACTGACTGCGTCACTGTGAGTGACCTCCGGCGCGCCCTCCACACCGGATTCCACAACACTCTCGCCATATTGGAGAAGGAACAGGTCGCCGTCTATCGGCTGCCGTTCGGACAGAGATGCCGATATCTCATCAAGCGGGATGCTGCCCGAGGGTTAATACTGCGTCATGGGTCGGATGCCGCGCGGAAACGGAGGCTTGCCCGCTCGGCTGCCCGGAAGAAGGGCACTCCGTTATGGGCGGCTTGCCCCCACTGCGGCCAGCAGACCCGCCAGTGGCGGAACGGACAGAACACGGCGGGGAATCGCGAAGTGAAGTGCGGGCACTGCAAGCGCTGCTATACGATCACCATTGGAAAACGCCCGCCGCTTCAGTCCACCTGCCCTCACTGCAGCAGCGCCGCCCGCCAGTGGCGGCAGCAGCTCACCTCGGTGGGCAACCTCACGATTCGGTGCGGCCACTGCCGCGGCCACTATACTCTGTCGGGCAATCCGGATGCGTCTCTCGTACTACCGAATGCGGCTCCCGTACAGGGGGAACGGACGGTCGTTCCAAGGCAGATGCCGGAGTTGTGGTGAAATACAAACGTGGTAGAGACACGACGGTGATCGGGCCATATGGCAGGATAAGTACGGACAGCGGCGAATCTGAATGTCCTGAAAGAAACGGAGGCGGGTTTGTTAGAAACGCTCGAATCGACAGTTGTCCGGAAACTAGAAACCAGCATCATCGACAATCGCGAGGGTAACACCTTGCTATGCCGGCTGGAGAAGGTCGGTAGGAGTGGTACTGAAATTTGTATCGCCTCCGCGTTTTTCTCGCTGGATGCATTTAACTTGATGGGCGACACCCTATCTGGGTACAGCAGGATACGAATTCTGTTCGGCGACGATTCAGCGCGGTCGCAACGGGCGGCACTTCTTGCTAAGCTCCGGAGAGACTCCGATTCAGATCTGCTCAAGCAGCGGGAGAGCAGTCCCACCCTGGCGCGACTGCGGGCGGTCGAGGAGATGTTTCGAAAGGGCAACGTGGAAGCCCGATGCTATACGCGCGAAAAGTTTCATGCAAAAGCATATCACATCTCACGTCCCGACGAGTACCCTACCGCCCTCGCAATCATCGGCAGTGGAAACTTTACGCGGCCCGGACTACTTCAAAACGTCGAGCTGAATGTTGAACTTTCTCAGGAACAGACTGGTCAGCTTCGCGAGTGGTACGAAGAGCGGTGGAGTGAATCCGCTGCCGATGTTGTAACGGCGGACGTCCTGGCAGAAATACGTCGCCAGATTGACCTCTACGACCCGTATATCCTCTACCTCAAAGCGCTTCATACCTGGGGCCGACAACAGCAGGCGGACGTTGGCGCATCCGACCGCACCCGGTTGTGGCAAGAGCTGGACCCCCATCAGGAGCAAGGATACCAGATTGCGCTGAAAGTGATCGAGCGCGAATCGGGCGTCATGATTTGCGATGGAGTGGGGTTGGGCAAAAGCTATATTGCACTCGCGCTCATGGAGCATTTCCTGCTAGACGGGAAAAAGGTGCTGCTCATTGCGCCGAAGAACATCCTGCGAGCGAGCTGGGAAGAGTACCTCAGCAACTTTCTGAGTGATTTCACGGAACCTTACAATACGGTCCACCGAATTGCCATGACGGACCTGGGGTTCGAGTCAGACCCAAAGAAGGACACAGGCAATGGAGGTGCGAGGGCGCGTGCTCGACGTGACCGTCTTCAGGAACGAGCGGATGTTGTCATCATCGATGAGTCGCATAACTTCCGGACCGCCTCTGCATCCCGCTATATCAACCTCCTTGCGCTCCTAAAGCCTTTCCGGGAGCGGGGCAAAACAGTCATCCTCCTCACCGCTACTCCCATTAACACGGCGTACGAGGACATCGCGAATCAGTTTGCGTTGATGGCCCAGGATGGGGGGCGTATTGCAGGCTACAGCCCATCAACGCTGAGGACAGCCGCGCGGGCATTGGACAGGGAAAAGCCGATTAAGTCCAATGGCGCTCAGCAGTTAATGCTTGCCCTTCCAAAGCCGGAAAACGAGATTCTCGACCGTGCGCTGGAGAGCCTGATTGTCCAGCGCAGCAGGGCGACCTGCAAGGCGCTGGCGGCGGCGGGCAAGAATCTACAGTTTCCCAGACGAAACGATCCGCGCTGCATCGAGATTGAGATCGGGCCAGGGAGCGACAAATATCGAACCCTCCTAGAGCTTACGAAGCATCGATTTGAGGGCGGCGCGAACCTGCTCAAAGAGATGCGCAAAGAGCTCGCGCGCGCAGTGAGGGCCGACGATGCCCCGAAGCCCGTCGCCGCGATGCGAAAGACGTTGGAGGGGATAAAGTTCGCCGCGTTCCTTACCGAGCAGTATCGACGGGACCCAGCCACGGGGCAGAAGGCCTATTCGGACGAAGTTCACCTGGCGTCCCTGATCTTCACGAATGTATTGAAGCAATTGGAAAGCAGCCCGGTTGCGTTTCAGGGCATTCTTCAGAGCCTCGCAGTGGGCTTAATGGCGCGTCTCAAGTTCGTGTTCGGGCAGGAGGCGAGCCAACTCATACAGCCGCATTTGAACTGGGCGAACACGAAGCTCTTTCCTGACACAGTCGCCGTGGAGGCAGACAGCGGAGACGAAAACGATGAGGACGTAGCCGAGACCGGCGACACGCTCGAAGCCTCCAGCGAGGAAGAAGACGCCTGGCTGGACTACGCCGTGAAAATGAGGGGATTGGCCCGGAAGCTGAAGGACTTTGGCGCGGAAACCCATGACGTGGATCGATGGAAACGCGACATTGACCAAGACCTGGGATACCTGCGGGAAATTCACGCAGCGGCTATGCAGGCTCAAACGCAGCCGGACCCCAAGCTCCAGTGCGTCCTTCCCCATTTGAAACGGCTTCTGGAGGAGGGCCGGCGGGTTCTCGTTTTCACGCAGTCGCAGCGCACGGCCCGGTACCTCGAAAATGCGCTGAGAGCCAGACTTCCCGCAAGCAATTCGGCGCGAATCGACTCGACCGTCGAGACGCAGAGAAGCGCCATACTGCATGCGTTCTGTCCCGGCTACAACAGGAAGGCGGTCGCGCCAACGGTACCCGAGCATATCGACATACTCGTGAGTACCGACGTGCTCAGCGAAGGTGTCAATCTTCAGGAAGCGGGCGCCATCATCTCCTTCGATATCCACTGGAACCCCGTGCGCCTGATTCAGCGAATCGGGCGCGTGGACCGCCGCCTTAACCCGGCTATTACGCCGGAGCCGCATGACTTCGAGATACTCAATGTGCTCCCGGCCCCGGAGATCAACGCGATAATAAACCTGATAGGCACGGTGGAACATCGCACCATCAAGATCAGCAAGACGCTGGGGCTGGACGCGTCTTTCTTTAAGAGCACGGACCCGGCAGGCAACCTGAAGGAGTTCAACGCGCTGTACGAAGGGGAGATCACGCCCTCCCAGCGCGCTCTTACCGAATACGTGAGACTAAGGACCAATCCGCCGGACCCCGCAACACAGAGGCTGCTGGAACTGGTCCCGCCCGGCGCGTTCGGCGTCTGGCAGGGCGCGCCGTTCAACGGGCTATTCGCCTGCTTCACCATGGAGGCTGAGAAGGACGCGACCGCCGCGGACCGCGAGCGATTCTCCTTCCTCCTGGGTCAGCCCGTTCTGGCGCTCGAGCGGGAGGCAACGCCGCCCCAGTTTGATGCTGGCGAGATACTTGGATTGTTGGCCGGCGCGCCCCGAGAAGCGCGCTCCGGGACGCCAACGGACGAGGAGCGCCTTGCGCGCCGCTTGAAGGCCCTCAAGAATGCCGTGCGCTCGCGCTTCGCCGATATCGGACTGCCGGGAACGATCAAGCCGGTTCTTGTGTGCTGGATGGAATTGCGGGAAGGGGCCGCCTGATGCCGTTACCTGAATCTGCTCTTCGTGGTGTGCATGACAGGGAATCGCTCTTTGCGGTTCTGGAGCAACTGGGCTGGAAGGTATCGGCGGAAGACACATTCACCTACGACGTTCCTCTGGCAAGCACGGACAACAAACTTCCGGTTACGGTGAGCCGGATTCCTCCCTTCAGCGGTGACGACCCCTACGCGCTGGTCCTGGCCGAGTTCGAATCGGAGTTCAAGCGCACCGATCTGCGCGAGATTCTCCGCGCCGTGCGCGCCCATATCCGCAAGACCGGCGCATTTCCGCTGGAGCAGCCAGACCAGATCGTCTTCGTATGCGCCACTCGCGGGTATAAGGGCGTTCGGTTTGCGCGATTCGAGCAGATTGGGGACAAGGCGCAGCCCCGCCTGAGAGTTTTCGGATGGGACAGCGACCAGGAAGGGGGGATGGCCACCCTCCTGAGGATCAACCTTGAGGCCCTGCGATTGGAACGGACCCTCGACGGCGCGCCGGACTGGGCCCGCGCGACATGGCAGGAAGCGTGGAACGTCGAGAAGGTCACCGACGAGTTCTTCAAACAGTACCGCGACGTATTTGAAAAGGTCGAGAATCTGGTTACGGGCGTCAGAGGCGATAAGCGGCTCTTCGTTCAACGGCTCTTCAACCGGCTGCTGTTCATTCAGTTCCTTTCACGAAAGGGCTGGCTCGAATTCGCCGGAAGCAAGGACTACCTCGCCGCTCTGTTCAAGGCAGCCGTCGACAGTGGAGAAAACTTCTACCACGCTCGGCTCTATTGGGCGTTTTTCAACGGCCTGGGTACCGTATCGGACATGAAGGAAGCCCATCGGATCGCTGAGGTGGAAGAGCGGCGTGGACGCGTGCCGTTTTTGAACGGCGGCCTGTTCGAGATGGTTGACGACGACGACGTGCACAGAGCGGTGGTGATTCCCAACGAAGCCTTTAACCTCATCATCAACGATCTCTTTGCCCGCTGGAACTTCACCATTACTGAAAGCACCCCGCTGGACATCGATGTGGCCGTTGATCCGGAGATGCTCGGCAAGGTCTTTGAAGAACTGGTAACTGGGAGGCACGAGAGCGGCAGCTACTACACTCCCCGCCCGGTTGTCGCCTTCATGTGCCGCGAAGCGCTCAAGGGCTATCTGGGGGGTGGGCCGACGATTGCGGGCGAGCCGGCGATTGAAATCGCGCCTGAGAAAGGCGCAAAATCCACCTCCGTGGATTATGAGGCGAAGATCACGCGGCTGGTGGACGACCACGACGCGGCGGGAATCGGAGTGGAGGAGGCGCGAACCCTCATACAAAAGCTCGAGTCGATCAAGGTCTGTGACCCGGCCTGCGGCAGCGGCGCCTATCTGCTGGGGATGCTCCAGGAGATTCACGCCCTCCTGCGGCTGCTGGACACCACCGCCCACCAGCGCACCGCGCGGGATGACCACGAACGCAAGCTGACTATTATCGAGAACTGCCTCTACGGCGTGGACATCGACTCCTTCGCGGTGAACATCGCCTGGCTGCGCCTGTGGCTGGCCCTCGTCATCGACGACCCTCGCAATCCGCTGGACGACCCGGCGGCAGACGTCTCGCTGCCCAACCTGGACGTGAAGATCGGGGTCGGGGATTCTCTCCTCGCTCCCGACCCGCACTCCCTGCTGGTCAAGGGCCAGCTTGGTCTCGCGAAGCCGCTAATCGAGGAGTACCGCCGCGAGAAGGGCGAGTACATGCGCGCGCACACGAAGGAGGAGAAGGACCGCCTCCGCGCCGCGATGGCCGACACGCAGGACGAGATTCGCACGTTCGTCAAAAGCGTGCCGCGCGAAGGCTCGTTCGATTGGGCGGTTGAGTTTGTGGAGGTATTCGTCGACCAAGGAGGTCAGGTCGCAGGATTCGATGCGGTTTTGGCCAATCCGCCTTACCTTGATTCCGAGACAATGACCAAAAATGACCCTGAATTGCGCAAGGTAATACAGAAAGCCTATTCGATGACCAAGGGGAACTGGGATATTTACATACCGTTCTTTGAACGCGGGTTGAATCTCCTCAATCCATGCGGCCTCCTGATTTTCATAACTCCGGACAAATGGATTTCCAAGCCATTTGGCGATGAGTTGCGAGTGCAGACAATTACAAGACTCGCAAGCATTGTCAACCTGGGTAGAGGGGTCTTCAGAACTGCTAAGGTCGATGCAATAGTCTCGATCTTCGCGAACGTGGCGCGGGCCAGTGTGGAGGTCAGTGAATACCAAGCTGAACAGATTCTGCCAAAGCGCACTGTTGAAAAGACCGTGCTCAAACCGCCATATGCACTCGACTGGCTGTTCTCGGATGAATTTGATATGCTGAGAATGGCGGAAGCCCTACCGTCACACCTGTCCGAGATAGGGACATGCGAAAACGCGTGCGCAACCTCAGACGCATATAAGCTGGCAGAACTTATCCAGGAGTTCCCGCCAGGTGGAGATGCAAACACATTTCTTAAGGTCATCAACACCGGCACAATCGGAAAATATGTATCACGGTGGGGAGGGCGCGAGATGGTTTATCTCGGCAGGCGATTCGCGCAACCAGTGGTCGAGCGTGCCCAATTCCTTCAGTTATTTCCAAACTCTTATGGCCAAAAGGCCATTAAGCCAAAACTTATAATCAAGGGTTTAAACCTGCTTGACGCCTGCTTGGATGAAGACGGTGCAGTAATACCAGGCAAAACCACGCTCATGGTAACCGCAAAGGACGTCAAAACCTTAAAGTTGCTGCTGGCAATTCTCAACAGCTCGTTGGTATTCCGAATTCTCAAAGAGAAGTACCCTGCCTTTAGCTACAACCAGGGCACGACATTCACTAAAGATATGATCAACAATCTGCCCTTACCCCAATACTGTTCGGTTAATGTAATTTTCGGGTAAACTATCCCCAAAATCGTTCTGAGAGGAGAGTTTGCCCAATGCCTAGGGAAGAGGCCGCCCTGCCCGGCGGCGTACGCATATCCGACCTCATGAGTATGACACTGC